>URUF01000001.1 GCA_900550955.1 uncultured Eubacteriales bacterium
TTTCCCTTGAATTTTCCCCCGGCGGAACCGCCTGCCCGCCACTCCTGCCGCTCCCATGGGAGAGCGGGGAGGGAAAAGCGGTCATTTTTCCCTTTTCCCATTGGAAAAACGGACCGGGAAAGTCTATAGTATGAAACAGACTTGAATTCATGCGAATCTTTTAACTTTCAGAGACATCATCCATGCTGTATCTTCTCTCCTTGCTGAGCGGGGACTTCGGTCCGTTTCGCCTGTTCGACTACGTCACGTTCCGCGCCGGGGGCGCCGCGCTTACCGCATTTCTGCTGGTCGTGCTCCTCGGGGGATTCACCGCGCGGCAGCTGCGGCGGCTCAACGCGCAGGCCGCCAGCCGCCTCGAAGGGCTCGTCCCGCCGGAATTCATCGACAAGGAGAAGAACCGTACCCCCTGTATGGGCGGAATCCTGCTGATCGGCGCGATTCTGGTCACCGCGCTGCTCTGGAACGTCATGACCAATCCCATCTCCATTACGCTGGTGGTCGCCACCGCCGCCTTCAGTCTGATCGGTTTTGTCGACGACTTCATGAAGGTGGTTTACAAGCGGCGCGACGGCATTCCGGGCCGGGCCAAGCTCGCCGGACAGTTCCTCGTCGCCGGACTCGCCGTATGGAGTCTGAGCCGCATCCCCGAGCTTCAGACGCTGATGCGGCAGCTGATGGTGCCGTTCCTCAAGGAGCCGGTCTACACCGGGTTCTGGACTCTGCCCTTCGCCGTCGTCGTGATCGTCGGGGCCTCCAACGCCGTCAATCTGACCGACGGCAAGGACGGGCTGGCCACCGGCTGCACGATCTTCTGCACGCTCACCTACGCGGCGTTCGCCTACCTCATGGGCCACCGGATCTTCGCCGGCCACCTCAACATTCCCTACATCATGGGCGCGGAGGAAGCGATGGTTTTCGCCGCCGCCGTCTGCGGGGCGTGCATCGGCTTCCTCTGGCACAACTGCCATCCCGCCTCGATGTTTATGGGGGACACCGGCAGCCTCGCCCTCGGCGGCGCGGTTGGCATGCTCGCGGTGATCGTCCGGCAGGAACTGCTGCTCATTCTGGTCGGCGGCGTCTATGTGATGGAAGCGGTTTCGGTCATCCTTCAGGTCGCCTCCTTCCGGCTGACCGGGAAGCGGATCTTCCTCTGCGCTCCGATTCACCATCACTTCGAACGCAAAGGGTGGACTGAGACGCAGATCGTCGTCCGGTTCTGGATCCTCGCCGGCGTCTTCTCCCTGATGGCGCTCGCCACGCTGAAATTGCGTTGACGCGGGGGAATTCCCGCCGGTCCGCTTGAAAACAGGTCGACCATCGTGTATCTTATTGCGAAACATGGATGGAAACCCTGAGGCGGAGGAGGAGCTTGCCGGCGCAATGCAGACGATTCAGGAACGGATCAAGATACATGACCGTCACCAGTTTGAGATTAAACATGTTTATCCGCTGAGCTCGCAGAACGGGCGGGCGCTGCGTTATACGGTGGAGCTTTATCTCTTCATTCCGCAGAGTCTGGACATCAATCCGGAGAGCCGCCGCAAGGAGGAGTTCTACCGCGATCTTCAGTCGCGGATCCGCTGGCAGACTCCCGTCTGCCTTCTGGAGTCGCTTCTGTGCTCCGAAGAATCGATTCTTGCCCGCCTTCGGGCGCGGATGAGCGAGTTGGGACGGCGCCCGGATGATCCGAAGGTGCAGGAGCGGTTTGTCGATACGCTCAAACTTTGCTGTTCGATCGTCAAGAGCGCATTGCGCGACGAGATTGAATTCTGCTGTGATTCCTGCCTTACGGGCGAACGGATCGACCGGCTGGAAAACAATACGCAGGAGCTGCTGAGCCGGTTCCGTGGGTTGCGTCCGTTGCTTCAGGTTCCCCATCTTGATCCGCGCTATGCCGAGATTTACGACTTCGGCGATGAGTACATCAGTCTGGTGGCGGAGTACTATTTCGCCTCGCTGGCGGAGTCCCTCTCCGACACCGGGGAGATCTCCCGGAAATTGCGCAAGGCGGTGCTCCGGCTGGCCGCAGGTGAGGCGCACTACCGTCGGAAGCGCGGATTTTCTTCGGTCATCTCCGAAAGCGATTCCAATGAGGCTGCCATCTACCGGATGCGGGTTCTCAAGAAGATCATGGGCAGCATTTTCTATCTGCGCACCAGCCGGAGCGCAGACGGCCGGTTTGCCGAGGAGCTGCTGACTTCGCTCTCCGCGGGAGTGGCGATGTTTCTGGCGCTGATGCTTTCGCTGCTCGGGCGGCACCTTGTCGCCGATGTCACCGCCTGGTTCGTGGCGATCGCGGTGATCTGCTACATCGTCCGCGATCGGATCAAAGACAGCTGTCGGTTCCGGTTCGTCGGCTGGGCGCGGAGGTTCTTCTTCGATTACAGCACCCGGATCAGCGATGCGCACGGTCGCCGGGTCGGCACGAGCAAGGAGCTGTTCAGCTTCATCCGGGAGTCGGCATTGCCGCCGGAGGTCGCGAAACTGCGGGCGAGAAGCCTGGTTGTGGAGCTGGCCAACGCTCCGGGGGAGAACATCGCCTATTACAAGAGCCTGCTGGCCGACGAGGGCCTGCTCATGGGCGTCATCAAGCAGGAGATGGGCGAGATTCGCGACAAGTTCGCCGACGAGCGCCGCACGGAGCTGACCGTGATGGAGGGTGAGATCGACATCGAGGACCTCATCCAGTCCGACGACATGGTGGTGACCATGACTCACTTCGGCTATGTCAAGCGCCTGCCCAAGAGCACCTACCGCGCGCAGCACCGCGGCGGCAAGGGCGTAAGCGGCATGGCGACCCGCGAGGAGGACTTTGCCGAGCGCCTGATCATTGTAAACACGCATGAGGAAATCATGTTCTTTACCAATCGCGGGCGCGTGTATAACCTGAAGTGCTACCAAATTCCCGAGGCGGGCCGCACGGCGCGCGGCGTAGCCATTGTAAACCTGCTGCAAATTGCGGGCGATGAAAAGGTTACCGCCATGATTCCCGTGCCGCGCGGGCTGGAGGAGCATTACCTGGTGATGATGACCCGCAAGGGCATGATCAAGCGCACGCCGTACAGCGAGTTTGCCAACCTGCGCAAGGCCGGCCTGATTGCCATTACCCTGCGCGAGGACGACGAGCTGTGCTCCGTGAACCTGACGGACGGCAGCATGAGCCTGATCATCGGCAGCCGCCAGGGCCGCGCGCTGCGCATCCATGAAAGCAGCATACGCGTAATTGGCCGCACGGGCATGGGCGTGCACGCCATGAAGCTGCGCGAGGACGACGAGATTATCGATATGAGCCGCCTGGTGGAGGGCCAGCAAATTTTGGCCATTACAACCAACGGCTACGGCAAGCGCACCGATCCGGAGCAGTACCGCGAGCAGGGCCGCAACGGCATGGGCTTTATCGCCATGAGCCTGACGGACAAAACCGGCGAGCTGGCGGCCCAGCTGGCGGTGGATTTGGACGAGGATATCCTGCTGATCACCGACGAGGGCACCATCATCCGCATGGCGGTGCGCGACATCCGCGAGAGCGGGCGCAACACGCAGGGCGTGCGCCTGATGCGCATTGCCGAGGGCGCGAAAATCGTGTGCGTGGCCCGCGCCGAGCAGGAAGCCGGGGAGGAGGCCGACGAGGCCGCCTTTGAGGAAGCGGTGGCGCGCATGGCGGAGGAAAGCGAAGCCATCGTGGACGGCTCCCAGGATGGGGATAACGGGCACATTTAACCCGTAAAAAAACAGGGCGTGGAAAGAAGTTGCTTCTTTCCACGCCCTGTTTTGATAAGCATATCTCATTGCCGGTTGGAACGCATCCCGCCACGCCGGCGTATTCGGAAAAGCGGCCCGCTCACAGAACCTCCAACAGCGCCTCGGCCAAGCCATCGGGAACGCGCATGGCCTGCAGCTCCCGCAGGAGCGTTAGCAGTTCCTTGCCTGAGCACAGCAACTCAAATATGCGCTCCTTAAGCTCATAATCAATCTGCGCGCGGTTCAGGATTTCCTGCCAGCAGGCGGCACGTTCATTTTCCGCCAGGGTCATCCCGTCCGTAAGGCATATGGTCACTCCATGGGTGTTGCCAAGCGCCGGAAGCAGGATGCTGAAGCGGTGCTTTTTATCATCATACCGGGTTTGCGCCTCCAACGGCGCATCGCCGCAGCATGCCTGCCAGCCGGAAGGCCGCTTCACGCCGCAGAAGGTAACGGTCAGCCGCCGCTGGCGGCGCAGCGCCTGCGCATCGTTAACCGGCGCAAGCACAAATTCCGCCCCGCCCTGCGCCCTATACGTCAGCCGTAGCGAGGTTAGCAGGTATTCCCCCTCGCCAAAGCGGTCCGTTTCCCCATCGTCCTCATATAGCTCAAAGGCCCCGTCTGCCCCGGCAAAAACATAAATCTCCAAATGGTCTGGAATCGCATCCCGCGTTTCAGCCGGCATAAGCGGCACAATGGCTCCGGCCTTTGCCAATACAGGGATGGTTTCCAACGGGCGTGAGAGGCGCATCATTCCCCCGCCGCGATACGCCACGCCTGTAAAAATATCATGGTACAGCCCCTCCGGCAGCCACGCGTCCACTGCCCCCAGCTTTAGCGCGGCGGACATGGGCGTTGTGATGGGCATAACCATCAGCTCGCTGCCAAAGAAGTATTGATTGGGCACGCGGTAGGCGGCGTCCTCGCGCGGATAGGCGTAATACATGGGCTGGATGAGCGGTTCCCCATGCCTGTGGCAGCGCCAGTTCATGCTGTACAGGTATGGTATCATGCGCTGGCGAAGCCTAAGGAAGGCCGTCATGATCGCGCAAACCTCCGTTCCGTACCGCCAGGGCTCCTTTCCGTTGAAGGGGTTCGAGGTACTGTGCAAGCGCATGATTGGAGAAAACACGCCGAATTGTAGCCACCTCGTTTGCAATTCGTCATCGCGTTTGCCATGCATGTGGCCGCCAATATCGTGGCTCCACCAGCCATAGCCAATGTTGGAAGCCGTAGCGGTAAAGTAAGGCTGAAATTGCAGCGACGCCCAGCTAATGACGCTGTCGCCCGAAAAGCCCACGGGGTAGCGGTGGCCGCCCCGGCCCGCATAACGCGATAGAATCAGCGGGCGCTTCCCGTTTCTTGCGGCGTCCCGCATATGGTAGTGGTTCAGAAGCCATAAAGGATCCATCCCCGCCGCAGAGCAAAGGCCGCCCTGCTGCCAATCTACCCACCAAAAATCCACGCCATCCTTTTCAAGGGGATGATGAAGCGTTTCAAAATAGGCCTGCAAAAACGCGGGGTTGCTCGGCTCAAACGGGATCCGCTGCCCGCGCCGGGCGTCCTTTCCAAGCGCCGCGGCCGCCTGGGGATAAGCGGCCTCATGCGGCTGTATCCCCTCCGCCGGATGAAGGTTGAGCGTCACCTTGCAGCCCCGCTTGTGAAGCGCGTCAAGGAAGGCGCGCGGATTGGGAAATAACGCCCGGTCCCAGGTATAGCCCGTCCACCCCTTATGATCTGCGCCGTCCGTGCTGATATGCCAGTTCATATCGAGCACGGCAACGCTGATGGGAATGCCCGCCTGCTCAAAGCGGTCCATCAGCGCAAGGTATTCATTATCCGTATAGGCATGAAAACGGCTCCACCAGTTTCCCAGCGCATAACGGGGCAAAAGGGGCGTGCGCCCGCACAGATGAAAAAAATCCGCCAGCGCCTGCCTGTACGCATACCCGTAGCTAAAAAAGTAGAGGTCCCTATGCCCGGGCCGCGGCGGTTCAATCCAGCCGTCCTCCGTTAACGCGTAGGCGTCGCTGTCGTCAATGACGCTATACCCCTGAAGGCGGGACAGAATACCGTTTTCAAGCGGGACGGCCCCGTCTGCCCCGTCCAGCGTGCGCGTCGTGCCGCCCAGGTTCTCCGTAAGCAGGTCGCCATAATGCCATGTGCAGTAAATGCCGCGGCACTCAGAGCGGTTTTCAATCCACAAGCCATGCGCGGAAAAGGGCTTTTCATCATAAAAAATGTTCATGCACGCTGTGCGGATCTCGATACCATCGGCCCTGCGCCACAGCTGATGCTCAACCGGCGGGAACGCCCGATTCTGTACCGTCTGCGTGGGACGGTCCTCAAACACGCCGTCGGGAGCATACTCCATACGCACCAGCTGGGGCGTGAGCAGCGTAAAGCGGTACCCTTCGCCGCATATAATGGAGGGCTGTCCGCTCATGAGGCCGCCTCCGTTCCCGACTCTATCACCACAGGCTCGCCCTTTAAGGACAGCAAGCCGCCTTCAATGCTAAGCGCGGTATGGTCAATCTGGTTGATATAGCGTCCGTCCGGAAGCGGCGCACGCACAGGCGCGCTTTCGCCTTTTGTGCTAAAAAAGCCAATCAGGCTGCGGCCGTTGAGGGTGTACGTTGCGCGAAGGACGCCGTTTCCGGCGTCAGCCACACAATAGCTGCCCGTGGCAAGCAGCTCATGGCTGCGAATGGCATAGAGGGCGCGCAGCCATTCAGAGATATCCTCGCCGGCCTTCCAATCGATGGGCTCTTTGTCAAACAGGCTGGGGCGGTTCTCGCACCCGGCCTCCTGGCCGTTGTACAGCAGCGTCATTCCCTTTTGGAAGTAGAGAAAGGCAAGCCAGTTCCGCCTCTGCCGGGCGTCCGGCACAAGGAACGCGGCGCGCGGGCGGTCATGGTTTTCCAGAAACCGCAGCTTGACATAATTATCAGGGTAGAGGAACTCCTGGCGGTTGAGCGCGTCGGCATACGCGCCCAACGGCAGCTCGCCACACAGCGCCCGAACCCAGTCGTGGTACACGTCATATTCATAGCTAACGTCGAACGCCTGATAAATTTCGCAGTCCGACAGGCTAACCATGCCGCGCGCACGGTTAGCCAGCGTAAATACCGGTTCCACCGATTCGCTCAGCCACAGGCAGTCCGGGCGCACCTTGGCCACCTCCGCGCGGGCCCGCATCCAAAACGCCAAAGGCACCAGCGGCGCTACGTCACAGCGGAAGCCGTCCACAAGGGAGGCCCACATCTTGAGCGTTTCAATTTGATAGTCCCATAAATCCGGCTGCGTATAGTCCAGGTCGATAATATCCGACCACTCGCCGATGCGGTTTCCAAAGCCGCCGTCCGGCTTGTGATAAAACCACTCGGGATGATGCTGCGCCAGCCACGAATCCGGCGAGGTGTGATTATATACAACATCAATAATGCACCGCATGCCAAGCGCATGGACATCGTCCACCAAGCGCCGGAAATCCTGCATGCCGCCATATTCCTCATTTACGGCGCGATAGTCCCGTATGGCGTATGGGCTGCCAAGCGTTCCCTTTCTGCACGCCTTTCCAATGGGATGAATGGGCAAAAACCAAAGCACGTCCACCCCCAACGCGCGAATGCGCGGCAAATCCTCCCTTACCTTTTCAAAGGTGCCTTCCTTGCTGTACTGGCGCACATAAACGCTGTACATTACCTGATGGCGCAGTTCCCTGCTTGTATCCATGGCCATAGCTGTGCCTCCCGTAGATGGAATCTTTCCTCATTTTCTTCATGGCGCTCCCGGATTCCTGCCATCAGCCCTTGACCGCCGCGGAGGCGATGCCTTCAACAAAGCGCTTCTGAAAGACCAGGTAGCAAAGCACGACCGGCACAATCGCAATGGCCGTCGCGGCGAACAGGCCGGCATAATCGGTGGAATAGCGCCCGCTGAACATGTTAAGCGCCACGCTTAGCATATTCTTGCTTTCCGTGCGAATCATCAAGTACGGCCACAGATAATCCTCCCAGGCCCATAAGAACTGAAAAATGGCAAGGCTTGAAACCGCGTTGCCCAGCATGGGTAGCACAATGCGGTGGAAAATGAAAAACGCGTTCGCGCCGTCCATGCGGGCCGCTTCCAGCAGTTCATCCGGAACCGCAGCGCAGCTTTGCCGCATAAGGAACACGCCAAACGAAGTAAACAGGCTGGGTATCAATAGCGCCTTATAGGTATCCAGCCAGCCAACCAGCTGCATCATGGTATACCGTGGGATGATCGTAACAACGCCCGGCACCATCATCGTGGCCAAAATAGCGCCAAAGAGCAGCTCCCTTCCACGGAAGCGGTATTTGCACAGCACAAAGCCGGATATCGCGCTTGTATAGATCGTGATCGCCGTCAGCAGCACGGCATAAACCAGGCTGTTTGCAAAGTACCTGAGAAAGTTCATCTTTTGCAGCGCGTTTCGGTAGTTTATCAGGGAAGGCTCCAGGGGAAGAAAACGCTGGTTGAGCGCGCTGATCTCGGCATTGGATTTGAACGAGGACGCCAGCATCCATAAAAACGGCAGGATTGTTGCGATACCGCACACAAGCAGCGCCGCACTAAGCGCGAGTGCCTGCGCCTTTCTTTTGCTCATACGCCGCCTCCTATGCCTGCATGCTGCCGGACGCCTTGAAGGACGCCGCGGTCAGCGCTGCAATAATGAAAAACAGAATAAAGGAAATGGCCGACGCATACCCAAAGTTGTATTTTACAAACGCCTGGTCATAAATGATGTAGGAGGCCAGATAGGTTTTGGTTCCCGGGCCGCCCTGGGTAAGCACCATCACGGGGATGTAGGTTTGGAAATAGGAAATCAGCGAGGTAATCACAATAAACACCATGGTCGGCTTCAAAAGCGGCAGCGTAAGATATGCAAAGCGCTGTGAAGCGGAAGCGCCGTCTATTTCCGCCGCCTCAAAGCAATCCTCCGGCAGGGAATACATTCCGCCCAGGAGGATGACAACCGCATAGCCAAAGTCCTTCCAGATTGTAAGCAGCAGGATAGCGCCCATGGCATAGCGCGCGTCAAACAGCCAGTTGATTTTGGTTCCCAGCAGCTGGTTGAGCAGGCCAAACTGCGGGTCATACATGAACTTCCATACAAAGGCCACCGCAACCATCGGCGTGATTGTGGGCAAGTAATACAACGTGCGGTACAGGGAGCGGCGCCTAACCAGCTTTGCGTGCAGCGCCGTGGCCAACGCCAGCCCAATAACCAGCCGCGCCAAAACCGCCGCCGCGGAAAACAGCGCGGTATTCCCCATGGACTGCCAAAAGAGCTTGCTGTTAACCACCGTTTGCCAGTTTTGAAAGCCCGTAAAGCGATACTGGCCCTTCAGCGGGTTCCAAAGATGGAAGCTGCCCACAAAGGCCATGACGATTGGAACGAGGTAAAACAGGGAAAAGAACACAATCAGCCCGGCAACCACAATATTGCGAAGGATGATCTCGCTTCGGCTTTGCAGCGGGTGTAAGCGGGGTTTGCGCGCCATAAGGCGAAGCCTCCTTTGTCAAAAGGGCCGGTGGGAAGGGAACGCCCACCGGCCCAGGCGTTTTGCGGCGCTTCGCAGCTATTTGGCTTCTGCCGCGTACTTGTACTGCGGTTCCGCAGACACAAAGCCGCTCATTGCCAGCTCCTCATTGCACAGCTCCTCAGCGTTTTGCAGGGCTGTGCGGATATCCTCGCCATTATAGAAAATGTTCTCAAGGGCGATTTTCATATTGGCTTCAACAGCGCTGGGCATGGGGCCGGGCCAGATGTAGCGGTCAATGTGCCCGGCCAGCACGGCAATGCTGGACACGCTTAGGATATCCGCGTCGTCCGCCAGCGATTTCTTGGCGGGGAACACGGAATTTGCAAGGCAGAACGCCTTTTGCAGCTGATCGTTAGCCAGGAAGAAGCGCACGATATCCTGCGCAACCGCCTGCTGGTCCGCGGGCGCGTTTTTGTTTATGCCAAAGGTGGATTCGCCGTTGTAGCGGTGGTAGGCATAGGGCTCGTCGCCGGTGGGCGTGGGAATCTCAAAGCTGCCAAACTCCGTATCCGGCCACAGGCTTTTGAACAGGTTGTGCATGAAGCCCCAGCCCAGGTACATGGCTACCATGCCCTGGCCAAAGTTATCGCCGGAGTTGTTGCCGAAGCTGTAATCCCCGCTTCCATCCACCTCATAAATATCCTTCATGCGCTGCACAACCGCGCAGACCGCATCGTTATTGAAGGAAACCCTGTTATCCTCAGTAAACAGGTTCTGGCCGTACTGGTACTGCATACCCAGCACGTCGCCCTGGGCGCCGCCGTTGAAGCTGAACCCAGCCTGCACCAGCTCGCCCTTCTCATCGCGGATGGTCAGCTTTTTGGCAACCTCACGGAACGCGTCCCACGTCTTGGGAATATCGGCTTCGGTAAGCCCTGCGGCCGCCCACATGGCCTTGTTATAGTACATGGTCGCGGTCATCATGCCATAGTCCGTATAGTACACCTTTCCATCGATTTCATGGGCAGAGATTCCCACATAGTCGGCCTCCAACTCCTCCAGCGGGATCTCGTACGCGGCAAGATAGCCAATCAGGTTTTCATGGTAGCTGTTATGGACGTTAAAGATGGCCGGACCGTCCGCGCCCTGCAAGGCAAGCGGCAGCTTTGTCCAATAATCCTCATAGGGGTTTTCCACCAGGGTAATCCTCACGTTTGGATGAATCGCCGTATATTGCTCCGCAACCATCTGGAACAGATTCGCGGCGCCCGTCCAGTACCAGAACTCGATTTCAATGTCCTTTCCGTCGTTGATGGGCTTGGCTGTGTCATACTGGATGGTGCTTCCCATAACCGCATCGCCCTCGGCCATCGCGATGGTCATCGTCATGAGCATCGCTGCGCAGAGCAGCAGGGCAAGCAAACGCCTTAGGTTTCCTTTCATGTGAATCTTCCTTTCTTCATTCTCCGCCGACTAGTATAGCGGTAAACTTAATTCCATTATAACGAATATCCTATTCTTGTCAATAGCATCCGAAAAATTCTTTTTGTCCTTTCCTGTTTTATTCCTTCCGTCCCCAGCTTTTATAAGGTTTATTAAACCTTTCACCGTAATGTGAAGGCAAAAAGAAGGATTGAAATTTCAATCTTTTTCTTGATTTTTCATCACGCATTGTGATAGCATGGTTTATAAACCTTACCCGAAGGGGGACGTGCAATGGTTACGCTGAAGGACATCGCCAAAGAAGCCAACGTCAGCGTAATGACGGTTTCCAACGTCGTCAACGGCAATCTGTCAAAGGTATCTAAGGAAAAAGCGGCCCAGATCCAGGAAATCCTCCGCCGCCGGAATTATGTTCAAAACGCCAGCGCGCGCAGCCTTGCCAAAGCAAACTCAAACATCGTGGCCATTATGCTGCGCAACATAGACGGTGAAAACGCGCTCAGCACCCCGCATAACGCAACGCTTGTGGGGCAAATGGTGCGCCTTTTGCAAAACTGCGGCTTCTATGCCATGGTTAGCCTGGTGGAGGACAGGGACGGCATCGCGCGCACGCTTCGCGCGTGGAATGTGCGCGGGGCCGTCTTTCTGGGGATGTTCGACGACGAAATTGAGCAGATCTATGCCGCCTCCAAGGCCCCAATCGTCTTTGTGGATAGTTACAGCAACGTGCGCAGGATTTGCAGCATCGGCATCGACGATTATAAAGGCGGCAGGCTGGCCGCCCAATGCTTTATGCGGCACGGGCATACCCAGCTGGCCTTTATAGGCCCGCCAGGCCATGGCGTCGGCGTCGTACAGCAAAGGCTGGCGGGCTTTACGGAAACGCTCGAGGCCGGCGGCCTTTCCCTAAAGCCCGAGCACCGCATCACACTGGAATCCGACAACAGCCCGCATGCGCTTGACACGGCGGTCAACGCGCTGCGCTCCCTGCTTGGCCGTGTTACCGGCGTTTTTGCCACAAGCGACCAGCTTGCCATGGGCCTGATGGGGGCGCTGGCCGAACACGGCGTCCGTATCCCCGCCGACCTTTCCATCATCGGCTTTGACAATATCCCCGTCAGCAGGCAGCTCTATCCCCCGCTAACAACCATCGGGCAGGATTTGGAGCAAAAGGCGGCGCTGGCGATTGAAATCCTTCAGCGGCAGATTGAAAACAGCGGGGCCCCCGCAGAGGTGCGCGTGCTTGATGTGGAGCTGGTTGAGCGCGCGACGGTAGCGGCTGTGCCGGGGCTGCCGGTTGGCGTATAGCGCCTTTTGGCGCGCCGCCAAACGCGCGGCATAGGAAGCGGGCCTGTTTTTCAGGCGGCTATGGCTGCCGGGCTTTATCCCCTAGGCTTTGCAAAGCGGCGTTGCAAAAACATCGTTTTTCATGTATCGGCAGGCTTTTTAGGGGCAAAAAACGCAAGAAATACAACGCAATCCTGCAAATACACCTTGACATCTGGTACCGTTGCTGTATAATTCAAGAAACTCAAGGGAGAGTGTGGTAACTGTTGCCGCGCTCTCCCTTGCTGTTTTAGCACGCATGTGCGCATTACAAATAAGGGGGACGATTCAATGAAGAAGGTATTTGCTTTCATGCTCGCGCTTTCCATGCTGCTGTGCGGCACGGCCCTTGCGGAAGATACCATCAAGATTGGTGTTTTTGAACCGCTCACCGGCTCCTATGCCGGCGGCGGTGCCATGGAAGTGGAAGGCTTTGAGCTGGCTTTGGAAATGTATCCCGAGGTGCTGGGCAAAAAAATCGAGCTGGTAAAGGCCGATAGCAAGTCCGATAAGGTAGAGGCGTCCATGGCGGCGCAATCCTTGGTGGACGCCGGGGTCGTGGCCGTGCTTGGCTCCTATTCCTCCGGCCTTACGCTGGCAGGCTCGGATGTGCTGGCCGAGGCGCAAATTCCCGCTCTAACGGCCACCTCCACCAACCCCACCGTTACGCTTTTGAGCGACTGGTATGCCCGCATCTGCTTCATTGATCCCTTCCAGGGCACAATGCTGGCCCGTTTCGCGGTGGAAAACGGCTATCACAACATCGCCATTATTCAGGAGATCGAATCCGAATATGCGGTTGGCCTGGTAAACTACTTTGAGCAGGAGCTGGCCAACCATGAGGGCTTCGCTGTTTCCAGCAAGGGTAACTTCGTCAATACCGACCAGGACTTCACCACCCTGCTGACCGAGGCCATTTCCAAAAGCCCGGACGTGATCTTTACCTCCGTGGGCTATGCGCCCTCCGCCGCGCTGATCATCAAGCAGGCGCGCGAGCTTGGCTACGCCGGCCCCATCTTCGGCGGCGACACGCTGGACGCGCCCGAGCTGTACCAAATCGCGGGTGAAAAGGTGGACGGCGTTATCTTTACCACCTTCTACGACGCGGCGCAGCCCGCCACGGAGCTCACCACCAAATTCCTTGAGGCCTATCAGGCCAAGTATGGCAAGGTTCCCGCGGCCCCGACCATCATGGCTTTCGACTGCTATCTGACCATGCGCAACGCCATTGAGGTTGCCGGTTCCACCGATCCCGAGGCTATCCGCGAGGCGCTTTTTGCCACCTCCGGCTTTATCGGGGCGGCAGGCGCGATCACGCTGGATGAAAACCACGACGCTATCCGTCCCGTGGTTTTCAAAAAGGTGAACGGGGACGGCAGCTCTGAATTCCTGTCCATGATTGAACCCTAAGGCAGCGCCGCAGTCTTCCGGGAGGAAGCTTCCGGAAGGCTGCGGCTGTACAAAAAAGAGGAGGAAATACAATGGGCGTATTTCTGCAGCAGCTGGCCAACGCGCTGTGCGTGGGCAGCTTATATGCGCTTCTGGCCATCGGCTATACGATGGTATACGGCGTGCTGAGGCTGATTAACTTTGCCCACGGCGAAATTTTCATGATGGCGATGTATATCGTCTTTTATGGCATCGGCCTTTTCACGCTTCCGTGGTACGTTAGCTTTACGCTGACGATTTTGATCACGGCGTTCCTGGGCGTGCTGTCCGAAAGGCTGGCTTACCGTCCGCTGCGCGATGCGCCGCGTATTTCCGTGCTTATTTCCGCCATTGGCGTAAGCTATTTCCTGCAAAACCTGGCCACGGTCATCTTCGGCGGCCGCCCGCTTACCTTTCCCGATGTGAAGCTGTTTACCGAGGTAATCGACCTGGGCGGCGTAAAGATGCAGCGCCTGGGTGTGCTGGTGCCCGCCATTACGGCGGTGCTGCTATTGTGCCTGCTGTTTTTGATCAAGCGCACCAAAACAGGCCTGGCCATGCGCGCGGTTGCCAAGAACTACGACGCGGCGCGCCTGATGGGCATCGACCTGAACCGCACGATCGCCATCACCTTCTTCATCGGCTCCGCGCTGGCGGGCGTAGGCGCGCTGATGTGGGGCATGAAATACCCGCAGATTAGCCCAACCGTAGGCGCGATGCCGGGCATCAAGTGCTTTATCGCCGCCGTGCTGGGCGGCATTGGCAACACGGCGGGCGCGGTGCTGGGCGGCCTGCTGCTGGGCTTTGTGGAAATTATGCTGGTAGCCATCTTTCCGGGCCTTTCGGGGTACCGCGACGCTTTTGCCTTTATCCTGCTGATTGTTGTGCTGCTGGTAAAGCCCACGGGCCTGTTGGGTGAAAAAACGACGGAGAAGGTGTGATTGGCAATGAAAAAAACAAAATGGCTGAACGCCGTACTAACCCTTCTCCTGTGCGGGGCGGTTGTAGGCGCTTTGGCCTGGCTGGACGGCAACGCCAGCAGCTATGTGCTGCGCATTGCGCGCCTGTGCGCCATCAATATGGTTCTGGCCCTGTCCATGAACCTGATTAACGGCTTCACCGGCCTGTTTTCCCTGGGGCACGCGGGCTTTATGGCCATTGGCGCGTACGTTACGGCGCTTTTAACCATTCCGGTGGCAAAAAAGCAAGTGCTTTTTATGATTGAGCCGTTGGTTTCTCCCCTGGATACGCTTACGCTGCCCTTTGGCGCCACGCTCATCATCGGCGGCCTGTTGGCTGCCGGGGTGGCGTTTTTGATCGGCCTGCCGGTGCTCAGGCTGCGCGGCGACTATCTGGCTATTGCCACCATGGGCTTTTCGGAAATCATCCGGGTGCTGATTACCAACATGCAAAGCCTCACCAACGGCGCGCAGGGGCTAAAATCCATCCCCAACAACGCCAACATCTGGTGGTGCTACGGCGTGGCGTTGGTTGTGATCATCTTTATCGCGCTGCTAACCTCCTCCAGCTACGGCACGGCCTTCAAGGCCATCCGCGAGGACCAAATCGCCGCGGAATCCATGGGCGTGGGCCTGTTTTTCCACAAGATGCTTGCGTTTATGCTGTCCGCTTTCATTGCCGGGGTGGGCGGCGGATTGCTGGCAAGCTACAACGGCACCATCGGCCCGGACATGTTCCGCGTGGCGCAAACCTATAATGTGCTGATGATTGTGGTCATGGGCGGCATGGGCTCCATTACGGGCTCTGTGGCGGGCGCGTTCATCGTTACCATTGGGCAGGAATACCTGCGCGTGCTGGACGGCCCGCTGAACCTGGGCTTTTGGCGCACGGACGGCATCAGCGGCATGCGCATGGTGGTGTTTTCCGCCATTTTGCTGTTAATCATCGTGTTCTTCCGCAACGGCCTGTTTGGAACGAAAGAGCTGACCTGGTCAGGCATTGGGAAACGCATCCGCAAAATGGCCGGTCACAGGGAGGTGCATTCCTGATGCGACCCGTACTGGAAGTGAGCCATGCCACCATGCAGTTTGGCGGCCTGATCGCCGTAAACGATTTGAACATGGTCATAGGCGATCGCGAAATCGTGGCCCTCATCGGCCCCAACGGCGCGGGCAAAACAACCGCCTTTAACATGATCACCGGCGTTTATAAGCCCACCAGCGGGCTGATCTCCCTGAATTCGCAAAACATCACCGGGCTCAAGCCCAACCGCATCGCGCAAAAGGGAATTGCGCGCACCTTCCAGAATATCCGCCTGTTTACGCCGCTCACGGTTTCTAAGAACGTGGATCTTGCCCAGCACGTGCGCCTGAAAAGCAACTGGGTGGCGGCCACGCTGCGCACGCCCCGCTACCGCAAGGAAATGGAGCGCATCCATGCCCGCACGGACGAATTGCTCGCCTATATGGGCCTTGCGGATGTAAAGGACGAACTGGCGGGCTCCCTGCCCTATGGCAAGCAGCGCAAGCTGGAGATTGCCCGCGCCCTGGCCACGCAGCCCAGCCTGCTTTTGCTGGATGAACCGGCCGCAGGCATGAACCCAGCGGAGGCCGAGGAGCTGCAAAGGCTGATCTGCGGTATACGCGACCAGTTCCACATTGCCATCCTGCTGATTGAGCACCACATGGATGTGGTGATGGGAATTTCCGACCGCATCTACGTGCTCAATTACGGCACGCTGATCGCCTCCGGCAGCGCCAGGGAAATCCAGAATAACGACGCCGTGATATCGGCCTATCTGGGGGTGAATGACGATGATGCTTGAATTGCAGGATTTGCACGTGGCTTACGGCGGCATTCGCGCGCTCAAGGGCGTAAGCCTGCAAGTGGGCGAGGGGGAAATCGTCACGCTGATTGGCGCAAACGGCGCCGGCAAATCCACCACGCTTCGCACAATCTCAGGGCTTGAGCATGCGCAGGCGGGCAAAATCCTTTACAACGGGGTGGATATCACCGGCAAGCCCAGCAAGTACATGGTGCAGGAGGGGCTAATCCTGGTACCGGAGGGAAGGCTGATCTTCCCGGATATGACGGTGCTGGAAAACCTGCGGATAGGCGCGTACCTGCGCAAGGACCGCAGCGTGGAAAAGGATATAGACCGGATGTACGAGCTGTTTCCCCGCCTTAAGGAACGCTCCTGGCAAATGGCGGGCACCCTTTCCGGCGGCGAGCAGCAGATGCTTGCCGTAGGCCGCGCGCTGATGAGCAAGCCCAAGCTTTTGATGATGGACGAACCCTCCCTTGGCCTTGCGCCGCTGGTGGTGAAGGATATTTTCTCCATTATCCGCACCATCCGCGATTCCGGCGTAACCGTGCTTTTGATTGAGCAAAACGCCAACGCGGCCCTGAAGATTGCCGACCGGGGCTATGTGCTGGAAACCGGCATGATCGCCCTGGAGGGCAGCGGGCAGGAGCTGCTCAGCAATCCCGCTGTGCGCGCGGCCTACCTGGGCCGTTCCTAAGCGGGCCCGCCGCCACGTTGCGCAAGCCCACGCCGGAAGCGGCGCGACAGGCGCTATTCTCTTAGGCCTGCGCCTGCTTGCGCGCCGCCGTATACAGCGCGTAGCTCAAAAAGCCCGCGCAGGTGGCAAACGCCTCGCCCGTTTCGCATTCTCCGGTAACCTCGTTCACGCTTTCGCAGGCAACGCCGTTATCCATCCTTGTCCTTTTCAGGTGTTCCAGGGCCGTGGCCGCATGCCCGCTAAGCAGGCTGTTGCAAATGGAAAGCACCCAGGGATGGGGCGCGTGCAGGCAGCCAATCTCCGCAATGGGCTGATCCGCAAAGGAAAAACGGTACTGCCTGGAACGGATGGTGCGAACGGTTTTTTGCCAGAGGGGATCCTCCCTTTCACAAAAGCCGTAATGAGGCAGCAGCTGCAGGCTTCCCGGCGGCTCGTCATAGATATCGCAATGCCCGTTCAAATCCGTTGACCAAATGAACTGCCCATCCTTCACGCAATACATATAAACGGCCTGCTTTACACGCTGGGCGCGGGCCAAAAGCTCCGGCCTGTCCAGCCATTGGCCAAGCGCGCTAAGCGCGCGCCATACCAGCACGTTGTCGTATGTCAGGTAGGGATAGACGGTTTCGTCGTCCGTGGGCTGAAGGAAGGTTTCATAAAGCTCTATCTCAGGGTGGCGCTTTTCATCCAACAGGCGCAGGATGCGCATAAGCCCGTCCCGCACGCAGGCGCATGCCAAAACATCCCGGTCTGCGGTGTGCGCGATATATCGTTCCAGCGCGATCACCGGCGCGCACAGCTCGTCAAGCTCAAAGCCCGGTTCCAGCAGCGTGCCGTCTATAAAGCGGCTGTGCACGCCAACGTTTTTCATTTGGCGCGTGAACACATAAAGCAGGATTTCCCTGGCATAGGCGGCGTCCACCAGCAGAATGGCGGGAAAGCTCCACAGCAGGCTGTCGCGGTCCCAATACGCGGCGGACACATAGTAGCGCGGGCTGCGCGAGGTCATTAGGCAAAGCTCCTCGGTATCCAGCGTTTTGCCGCTGGCATAGAAAAACGCAAAAAACAGGTTGGTGTTCAGCACTTCCGCAAGCTCAGGCTCCCCAACGGGCAGCATGCGCGCCCTCAGCCAGTCCAGCGTTATTTTCAGGCAGCGGCGGTACCCCAGCCTAAGCAGGTGCTTGGCGGATGTGGCGGCCGCTACGGTTTCATAGCCCATGCCAAAAAACAGCTCCACAGCGGCCGTTTCGCCCGGAGCCAAGCGGTTTCCCCGTCCGCCTTCAAACGCTCCGGCGCTCCACGTCCAGGTTACGCCCTCTTGCGCGATGGGGGCAAATGCGCAAAGGGGCAGACCCGCCATCTCCTGCATCACAAAGGCGCCGTTCCACGGGCTTCCCTCCTGCGTGCGCGGCCCGGCGAGCGGGAGCGTTTCGTTTACGTGGTGCAGGGTTTGCCTCCATTGCCCCGCCGCGCCCAGCCAAACCTCCACGTCGCCGGGCGTATGGTTTGCGGCCTCCAGCCGCAAAATGAAGCCGCGCTCCCCAATGGGGCAAAGATAGGTGATGGAAAGGGAAAGGCCCGCCGCTTCCCCGCTTGCCGTGGGTATCCACATTGCTTCCCTGCGCCACCGCAGGCTTTGGGGCGCAGTTTCCACTCCGTCCAGCCGGATTAGCGGCCTAATCAGCGGCCTGCCGCCGCCCGTAAGTTCCAATAGCCCCTTTGCGCCCATATGCAGCAGGGTCAAGCCCTCCAAGGAGGCGTCGTCCTCCCGGATGGTTGGCAGCGAAAGATATTCATTTCCCGTTACCTGATAAAACGGCATAGCCTTCTCCTCCAAAGTAAAATGCATAGGCGAAAGCAGGCTGGCGGAAAAGCCCGCCTGCGGCGTTCCTTTTCGACGGGAAAACGCCGTTCCCCTGCCCGCGCGTGGGCCGCCGGGCGGAAAACGGCGGAAGAGCTGGCGCGCATGACGCCAGCTTTGATGCTTTCTTGGGGAATTTTGCGCTCTAAGCCTGGAAGGCGCGCATGGCGCGCGCCTCCCAAGCGAAAGGAGCAGCCGTTATTTGAGCAGGTCGGCGTCCTCAAGCTGCGCCTGAATCTCGTCAAGCGCTTCCTGGGCCGTCATATCGTTGGTTTCCAGCGTGCCAAGCACATTGCCGATGATCTCGCTTACAGCGCCCTGCTCAAGTAGGGCCGGCGGCGCAGCGGCAAAGTCCATGCTGTCAAATACCGCCTTGCGGTTAGCGGGCGGGGTCACCTCAAGATACTGGGTCAGCTTGCTCTGATCGGCGATGGTGGGCAGCTCCCAGCTCGCGTCCAGGCGCAGCTGCACAATATCCGGGTCGGAGCCCATGGCGTCGGCAAATTTGGCGGCGGCCTCCTGCTTCGCGCTAGCGGGCGATACGCAGTTGACGTTGGCAAAGAAGAACGTGCTCTTTTGCGCATAGCCGGGCTCTACCACGATATCCCAATCGAAGGCGCACTTTTCGCTAAAGGTTTGGAAGCCCCAGATACCGGTGATGAGCATGCCCAGCTTTCCCTCGGTGAACAGGTCCCAGTCGCCGCGCCCGGCCATTTCCTCCTTGTTGGGCATCACATGGCCGTCGCCGCGCACGCGGGCGATCATCGCGTCCAGCACGGCCACATTCTCGGGCGAGTTAACGGTAAAGGCGGTGTAATCCTCATTCAGCAGGCTGCCTCCATTGCCCTTGACGGACTTATAGAACTCGTTATAGGAAATGGGCTGATAGAAGCCCCAAACGTCGTCCCCCAGGGCGGCGATCTTTTCAGCGGCGGCCTGTACCTGCGTCCAGGTCCAGCTGTCGTTGGGGTATTCCACGCCCGCCTGGTCAAACAGCGCCTTGTTGTAAAACAGGACGCAGGTGGAGAAGCTCATGGGCACGGCGTAGAGCTTTCCATCCGAGCTGACGGCGGCCAGCGTGCCTTCGCTGTAGCTGGCGGGATCCACCAGGGCGCTAAGGTCGGCGCAGGCGTCGCGCAGCATGTAGGCCAGGAAGTTTTCCATGTTCATTTCAAATACGTCGGGCGCGTTGCCGCCGCCCACGGTGGTGGCCAGCTTGGTGAAGTAATCCTCATAGCCGGTAAGCTGCACGTCCACCTTGATATCGGGGTTCTTTGTTTCAAACACCTCGATCATCTTTTTGAGCGTTTCCTCCTGCGCGCCGGAGGCGGAGAAGGTGGCGTAGGTGATGGTCGTCGTTTCCGCCATCGCGGAGCCCAGCAGCGTTACCGCCAGGATCAGGGCCAGCCCCAGAGAGATGAGCTTTTTCATAGAAGGTTCCTCCTGTTTTTTATTTTGCAAACGCGCCTTAGCACGCTTACATGCGTTACTTCAGCCCGCCCAGGCTGATGCCCTGGTCCACATACCGCTGGGAAAGCAGGTATACCGCCAGGATGGGCAAAATGGTTAGCACAGCGCCGGCCATAAGCACGTGCTCGTTATTTTTGTACATGCCGTTCATATTGCCCAGCACCACCTGCAAGGTTTGCTTTTCGGTGGAGGTGAGCACAATCAGGGGCCACAGGTAGCTGTTCCAGCTGCCCATGAAGGATAGCAACGTCATCGTTGCAAGCGTTGGCAGCACCATCGGCAGCATGATCTGAAAAAAGATGCGGTACAGCGACGCGCCGTCCAGGAAGGCGGATTCCATATACGCGTCGTTCACGGCCAGCATGCTCTGGCGCATCAAAAACACGCCGAATGCGTTTGCCAGCGCCGGCAGCACCAGCCCCGTATAGGTATCCAGCAGGCCCAGCATGCGCAGGATGATATAATTGGGCACCATGGTTACCGTTTCGGGAATCATCATGGTGGCAAGGTACAAGCCAAACACCTTGCCAGACCCCCGGAAGGGCAGCTTTGCGAACACGAAGGCCGCCATTGTGGCCGATATCACAGCCACAGCCGTGCGCACGACGGCCAGAAGCAGGCTGTTGAGGCTGGCGCGGCTAAAGGAGAAGCCCTGCATGTTGAACACCCGCTCATACCCTTCCAAAGTGGGCCGTTCGGGAATCCAGCGGATGGGAATGGTGCGGATGGCCTCTGAACCCTTGAAGGAGGATGAAAGCATCCATAAAAACGGCAGGACGGTGATGAGGATGGCGGCGGCAAGCATGGCGTAAAACAGCAGGCCGCGGATTGCCTTTGCGGCGTAAAGGCGCTTACGCATCATAGTTCACCCACCTTTTTTGCAGCCAGAACTGCACCGCGGTAAATACCAGAATCAACGCGAACAATATCCACGAGTAAGCGCCCGCCATGCCCATTTTGTACTGTACAAAGGCATATTTATAGATGCGCTCCAAAAACACCGTGGTAGCGCCGCCGGGGCCGCCGTTGGTCATAATCAGCACGGAATCAAACACCTGTAACCCGTAAATGATGTTAATCACAATCAGCAAAAACAGCGTTGGCGAGATCAGCGGCAGGGTGATGGAGCGCAGCTTGCGCAGGCTGCCCGCCCCGTCTATGGAGGCCGCCTCGTAGTAAATTGGATCGATAGATTTAAGCGCGGCCAGCACCATCAGGGCGTAATAGCCCGTATCCTTCCATACGGAGGCTATTACGATGCCGGGCATGGCCCACTTTGCGCTGGAAAGCCACGCCGGGCCCTGGATGCCCACAGAGGCAAGCAGCTGGTTGAGCAGGCCGTATTTGCCGCTGAGCACCCACTGCCACACCACCGCCGCCGCCACCCACGAGGTGATCACGGGCGTGTAGCACACCGTGCGGAAAAAGCCGTGCCCCCGGAAGGTTTTGTTCAGGATAAGCCCCTCCCCCACCGAAGTGAACAGGATGAGCGGAAGGTACAGCCCTAGGTAGGTGAAGGTATGCTCAAGCACCTTGGGAAACTCCCGCCCCGTAAGGATGCGGCGGAAGTTGTCAAAGCCCACAAAGCTCATGCTGCCAAGGGGCCTGAGCAGGTCGTAATCCATTACGCTAAACAAAAGCGAAATAAGGATGGGCAGCAGATAAAAGCCCGCCATGCCTATGAGCGACGGCATCAGGAATACGGCCGTTACCCGCCGCCTGCCCGCTTTGTTGGGAATGTACATACCTCACGCCTCCTCTGTGATAGCGGTTTTTTCCCCATCCGTGACGATGCGCAGCCGCCGCCCCCTGTGATATACGGCAAGGGAAACGCTCCTGATGCCATCCGGCAGGCAGGGGGCTACCGTCAGCCGGCCATTTTCGCTCCAAAGCCCCAGCGCGCCATAGACGAGCGCCTGCCAGCTCGCCCCCAGCGCCGCCATGTGCACGCCTTCCCTTGCGGTATTGCCCAGCACGTCCTCCAGGTCAAACAGGAGGGAGCGTTCAAAGTAATGCCAGGCCTTTTCCCGCAGGCCCAGGCGGAAGGCCAGCAGCGCGTGCGTGCCAAAGCTTAGCGAGCTGTCGTGCACGGTGAGCGGCTCATAGGCGTCCCATACGGCCCGTTTCTGCGCCGGGGTAAAATCGCCCGGATGCAGCGCCATAAGCTGCACCAAATCGGCCTGTTTAAGCGCGCGGTAGCGCTGCATACGGTCAAAGCAGACGGTCTTGTACAGCGGCTCGCCCTCCCGGCGGGTATCAGGCATGGGTTCCAGGCGCTCAAACAGCTCGTCCTGAAGGTACAGCTCGCGCTTGGGGTCGTACAACAGCGTTATGTTCTGGGCAAAGCGCGCAAGGCGCCCGCGCTCCGCCTCCCCCATTTGCGCGTATGCAAGCGCAAGGCGCACGTTGAAACGCGCCATGTAATTGGTGTAGGTGTTGTTCACCGCCGCGCCGCAATATTCGTCCGGCCCTTTTACAAAAAAGCTGGAATACTGCCGCCTGCCGGGTTCCCAGGTAAACCGGCTCAGCCAATAGCGGGCCGTTTCCAAATACATTTCGGCGCTCTGGGCCTCCAGGGCGGCGTCGCCCGTGATTTCCGCGCAGCGGTGCGCGGCGTAGGGCACGTCGGCCGTCACATGCGTTTCGCACAGGCCGATATCCCAGCTTTCGCACTGCTCCGTACCATCCGCGGCGCACATCCAGGGATAGCGCGCGCCGCTCAGGTTTTGCCGCCTGGCGAGGGCGCGGGCGGCGTCCAGCCGGTTCAGGCGGTAGCGCACTAGGGCCTTGGCCGCCTGCGGCCTATGCCAGCAATAGAACGGCAGCATGAAAATATCCGTATCCCAGAAGGTATTTCCCTTATACCGCCCGTGCATGAGGCCGCGCGCCCCGATGGACACATTTTCATCCCCGGCCGCATTGTTGCACAGAAGCTGGAACACGTTGTAGCGCACCGCGCCCTGGATGCGGTCCTCCGCGTCAAGACGGATATCGCAATCCCGCCATAAAGCGTCCCACGCGGCCTGATGCAAGGCCCAGGGGTCGCCTTCGTCGGGATGGGCGGCTTCCCCGTCCACAAGCACCCGCACGCGCTTTTCCAGGACGAGCGTTTCCCCGGCGGCCAGCTTGGCCTCCATAGGCCCCGTGCAGGAAATGCGAAAGCTGACCTCGCGGCCCGTATGCGCCGTGCGCATCCTGAGCGCGCCCTCCGTTTGCTCCACCACTTCCAGCAGGCGAACCGTTTCCGTTTCCTCCACCATTTGGTCGTCGTGCACGGGCAGGTTGCAAACCTCCGCATCCACGGCGTTTTGCACGCTGACATGCGTATTTTCCAGCGCCGTAAGCTGCATGCGGATGCAGATCAGCTGCGTATCCGCCATGCTAACCATGCGGCGCGTTACAACCTCCAGGCTCTTTCCGCGCCAGCGGTGCGTTAGCACGCCCGCGCGCATATCCAGCTCCTGAAAAACCTCGCGCGGTTCCTCGCCCATCACGCGCAGGCCCAGCACATCCGGCAGCTGCACCATATCCGTTATGCCGGGCTTGACGGGCTCAAACAGCCCGGCCCTGAAAACGCCATGGTCATACGCCCGGCGCTTGGGGCGCTGCAAGGAAAAGCCGCGCACGCCCAGATAGCCGTTGCCCAGGGCAAACAGGCTTTCGCAATAGCCGTCAACCGGCGCTTCCAGAGAAATGCGCCAGGGGGCGACGCGCACGTCACTCATGGATATCCATCCTTTCATATACGGGAATGCGGTCAAGCGGGCAGCGCACGCGCAGCACCTGGCCGCCCCGAACCTCCTCGCGGGTGAAAAAGCCCTTCCACCGCCCCTCAGGCAGGTATACCTCGCGCTCCATCTGGCCCTCCCGCACGATGGGCGCAACCAGCAGCCCGCGGCCCAGCATATATTCATCCTGGCAGGCCAGCGCGCCGGCGTCCTCCGGAAAGTCCAGGCACAGATGGGCCATCATGGGCCGGCAGGCCCGCACGCAATGCTCCGCCTCCCGAATAAGGTAGGGCTTAAGCGTTTGGCGAAGCCGGGCATAGGCCGAGGCGATGGCCAGCACTTCGGGCGCATGCAGCTTCTCTGCCAAATTCCAGGGGCTGCGGTCGTTGTTGAAACCATCCCCGTGGGTGGCGTAGAACTGGCCGCCGCGCGGCTCCGCATGCCACTGCATGATGGGGCTGAAGCAGCCCATGGCCGTCGCCCGCAGATACAGTTCCGCGCTGGGCAGCTCCCCCGCGAAGCCGCCAATATCAAAGCCCCAGAACAATACCCCCGATAGCCCTGCGCTGATACCGGCCGTTAGCTGCGCGCGCAGCTCCGGCCAGGCGCTTAGCTGATCGCCCGCCCAATGCAAGGGACGGGCGTGCGCGCCGGTACAGTCCGCGCGGCTGAAGGTTACGCCCTCCACGCCGTTTTCGCGCAAAAAGGTCTGATACGCGCCTATGTACGCGCCCGGATAGCGGTTATGCCCCGAAAGGCCCGTTGTGCCGTCAAAAAGCTGCGCGTCGTTGGGAAAGAGGAACTCTCCGCCATCTGTCTTAAAGCCCTCCACGCCCATATCCAGCAGGTATTTGCGCTTGTCAAACCACCATTTCACCGCCTCTGGGTTGGTAAAGTCCAGCAAAAGGCTATGGTGAAACCAGTTCTCCGTAATGCGGTAGGGCGAGCCGTCCGCGTTTTTCACACAATACCCCTTTTGAATCGCCTCGGCGGTATCGTCCATAAGCGCCTGGCTGGGCGCGCGATCCCACTCATGCTTGAGAATGGGAATTTGCCACAGCACCAAATGCAGCCCGCTTTCCCGGATGCGCCGCACGGTGGCGGCAGGCTCCCGCCAGCTTCCATCCTCGTTCCAGCGGTAAAAGGTTTGCTCGTCGCTCCAAGCCTCCAGTACCATCACGTCCGCCGGATAGCGGTACCGGGCCATGGCTTCCAGCTGCGCCTCCACCTCGCGGTCATTGCTCCAGCCGTTTGCGCTCATCCACACGCCAAAGGCCCATTCGGGCGGCAGCACAGGCTGGCCCGTTCGGCGCACGAAGCGGCTTAGCGCCTCGCCTGGCTTCCCCAAAAAGAGCATGTCGCACGCAAGCGTTGTTCCCTCCGTGCGCTGCGTAATGGAAAAGTCATCGTCAAAGCGCATCTCCACGGGAATCGAGCTATCGCGGAACCAGCCAAGGCCGTTTTCCGTCATAAAAAAGGGAATGGGCAAATAGGTTTGATCGCCCTGCCGGGTAAATTTTTCAACAACCCGGCCATTGCTGCCGCGGCCGCGCTGGTTTACCGCGTCAAAGCGCTCGCCTGTGCCCCATATATAGCGCGCGTCCAACCGGCCCTTCAGGCCAAGCTGGGCAATCCGTCCGTTTCCACACAGGCGGAGAGTATAGCTTTCGATTCGCGCAACCGGGTTACTTAAACGTTTCAGTTCGCAAAAAGGAACGGAGTTGCTCAGCCGCAGCAAAAAACCTCCCGCAAGCTCCCATTGCGCGCAGGCGCACTGCGCGCCGGAAACCTGGCCCGTATGGGCCTCCATCCGCAAAGCGCCGTCCAGCTGCGTAAAGGTAACCGCAAAGCCGTCAAAAACGGCGTGCAGGGCATGGCCGTCCTTCAGGATTGCCCTTGGCTTGGAAAGCACGCGCTCCTCCTCCGGCGAAAAAGCAAAGGCGCGGCTTGCCCCGCAGGCTGTAAGGAAGCGGTAGCGCACGCGCGCGCCCAACGCAAACGCGCCCAGCGCAAACCGCATGTGCCGCTTATCAAGCCACCGGCCCGCAGCGGGCCGTTCCGGCGCGCCATCCACGCTAACTAGCAGCACGGGCTGCCCGTCCTCCCCGTCAACGCGGCACTCCACAACAACTTCCTCGCCCGCCAAAGGCGCGTAAGGGCGGCGCGCAAAGCCGCAATCCTCAAACGGCACAAGGCCCTCGGGCAAATGCTTCAGCATGCGCCGCCCCTCCATTCCATAACGGATTCGCGCTCAACCAGCTCCAGCGGCAAAATGCATTCCATCTTGCGCGCGTTGCCAGCGGCCGCCTCAATAACCATGCGCACCGCTTCCCTGCCCTTGCGCGAGATATCCTGCCGCACCGTCGTTAGGGAGGGATAGCACATCTGCGCCAGATAAACGTTGTCAAAGCCCACAATGGATAAATCCTGCGGGATGCGCATGCCGCGCTGCATCAGCCCCTTCACCATTCCCATGGCCAGCACATCCGCGGTAACAAACGCGGCGGTTTGCTTTTTGCCCCGGCGCACAAACTCGTTCGCAGCCTCCACGCCGTATTCAAAGGAAACGGTATCCGAATACAGCGCCTGCTCGCACGGCTCTATGCCCGCCGCGAGCAGCGCGTCCAAATACCCCTGGTAGCGCTTGCTGTTTACGCCGTGCTCCCGAATGGAGCCGCTCACAAACGCGATGCGGCGGTGCCCCTTGGCAAGCAGGTATTCCGTAGCCATGCGCGCGCCCTGGCGATCCTCGTTGCCCACGGTATGGAAGGTTTCGTCCTTGACATAGCTATCCACCAGTACGACCGGCACGTTCATGCCCCGCAATTCCGCAAGGTTTTTGCCGGGATAGGCGCCAACGATGATAACGCCGTCCAACCCGCGGTTTTGCGCCACATTCAGATAGCTTTGATCCTCCTTGGTGCCGGAAAGCAGCAGGTGATAGCCGTTGGTGCGGGCGGTATACTCAATGGCGCTTAGCAGCTCGCCGTAAAACGGGTTGGAAAACATGAATTCCTTGCCCGGCTCCGTCTGCGGAATCACCACGCCAATCAGGTTGGAGCGGCGGCTGGATAGGCTGCGCGCGTTAAGGTTGGGCACGTAGTTCAGGCGCTTTGCGGCCTCCCGCACCCGCTGGGTGGTTTCTGCGCTAATGGTTTCGGAAGGATTGCAGTTGAGCACATAGGATACCGTGCTGGCCGACACGCCGGCCTCCCTTGCCACATCCTTGATGCTCACACGCTTCATATACGCACTCCCTCTCGCTGGGATATGGTTACTTTAACGTTTCAGTTCCTATATCCGTATCATATACCGGATGGATGGGTTTGTCAAGCACAATTTTGGCCCTGTACGAGCCGAGGCCGCGCGCCTGTTAAGCGGGCATGGCGGGTTCCTTTTCACTTGTAGGGGCCGCAGCCGGCAAAGCGGGCCGCCGCAAATGCAGCGGCGGCCCAAGCCGCGGCAAAATCGTATTTTGCCAAATCCATGCGCTGATGAACGGCAGGTTGACCGTTCCTTTTTCCGTTACAGCGCCAAATCCGTCTTTTCCCAGGGCAGCTTGCTGGCGTTTGCGCCAAAATGCCCGTAGCAGGAAACCGAAAAGAAAATCGGGTCGGTCAGTCCAAACCGCTGAATAATTGCGCCCGGGCGCAAATCCACCTCGCGCAGCACAGCGTCGCGTATCAGCTTCAGGCTGATTTTCTCGGTGCCAAAGGCATCGATGCGCACAGAAACCGGCTCGGCCAGGCCTATGGAATAGCCAAGCTGCACCTCGCAACGGTCCGCCAGCCCTGCCGCAACAATGTTTTTGGCCATATAGCGCGCCATGTAGGCGCCGCTGCGGTCCACCTTCGTCGCGTCCTTGCCGGAAAGCGCGCCGCCGCCATGCCGCGCATAGCCGCCATAGGTATCCACAATCAGCTTGCGCCCCGTCAGGCCCGAATCCCCTGCGGGGCCGCCAATGACGAACCGGCCGGTAGGGTTAATAAACAGCTGCGTCTTATCGTCCATCAGCGCCTTGGGCAGCGTTGGCAGGATAACATGGGTGGCAACCTCCCTGCGCAGGGCTTCCATGTCCGCCTCCTCCCGATGCTGGGTGGAAACCACAACCGTGGCGATGCGCTTGGGCCTGTCATCCTCGTATTCCACGGTGACCTGCGTTTTGCCATCTGGAAGCAGGCAGGGCAGCTCGCCCGTCCTGCGCGTCTGCTCCAGGCGTTTGGCAAGGGCGTGCGCCAGCTCGATGGGCAGGGGCATCAGGCTATCCGTTTCACGGCAGGCAAAGCCAAACATCATGCCCTGGTCGCCCGCGCCGCTGTTGAGCCGTTCCTGATCGTTACGCCGGTCAATGCCCATGGCTATGTCCGGCGACTGCTCGTGCAGGTCAACGCGAATGGCGCAGCTATCCGCATCAAAGCCGCGCCCTGGCGCAGTATAGCCAATTTCGGCGATAACCTGCCGCGCGATGGCCTCATAGTCGATTTTTGCCTTTGTGGTTACCTCGCCAAAGATATGCAGCTGATTGGTAGCGCAGGTAACCTCGCAGGCAGCGCGGGTTTGGGGGTCTGCGCGCAGCATTTCGTCAAGAAGCCTATCCGCAATTTGGTCGCATACCTTATCCGGATGCCCGCAAGTAACTGATTCGGATGTAAACAGAGTTTTCATATGGCACCTCCAGCCCAGACCGTTCTATCCTTACCTATGAGCTCATAAACCCGCGGCATAGCGCGCCGCAGCTTCAGATTCACCAAATACGATAGCATAGCGCCCATCGCCCGGCAATGATGAAAAAGAGCGGCCTCTCCTAAAATAGGAGAAACCGCCCTCTTTCATCAAAATTTGCGGAATTTCCGTTTTTTATCCCAATGGATGGCCGTCCGTCTGCGCAGCTTTGTGAATAAGGTAATCAAAGCTGCCTGTAAAGCTATCCATCATCCGGTCAACGGACGCATCCACATCAACGTTCATATGTATCCAGATAAACTTGATCACAAAGCCAAGAATGGAATAGCAATACAGGCTGGCAATATCCCGCTCCGTTTTCTCCGGCACGCAATACGCCTTTGCCCGCTCATGGACAAGCTGCCTAAAAAGCGTTTCCACCTGGTCAAAGATATACCGCTCCAGCCGTTCGCGGGAAACGGAATTGAAAACGTGATAGACAAGGCTTTGGTTATCCTGCATCATGTGCAGCAGCTTTTTGAGCGCCTCCGCCTCCCACAAATCATCGGAGTGCTGGTTTTCCAGCAATGCGTTCTTTTTTCCCTCCAACCAGGCTTCCAGCAGGCCGTAGATATCCCGATAGTGATAATAAAACGTATTGGAGCTGATTTCGCATTTGGCAACAATCGCAGAAACGGTGATCTTTTCAAACGGCATATCGTTGAGCATGCTTTCAAAGGTTGCCAGGATTGCTTTTTTTGTATAGTTCGCCATCAAATCATCTCCCTTCGGTGAAGCGGGCGCTCCCTTGCCCTTCGCCCGTGGCTGCAACCGTCTGCCCGGGCCCAGGAAAAGCTTAGGCATGTATTCTGAAACGTCTTCTCTCATCTGTCATTATAGGGATTTGCGATTTTGAAGTCAAGGAATCCGCCTTGCGTCGGATTTTCTAATAAAATAACGAATTTGCGCAAATTTTGCCGAATTCCCGCCATATGTCCTAAAATCGCGGAAACGCGGGCTTTTCTCCGTTGCTTTCCCCGTGGGAAACCCCTATGGTTATTGTGTACTTTTTTTCATTTGCGGCTGGCCGCAAAAACCATGAGGATATCGAAAAGGAGCGGAAGGCACCATGGCAAAAAACCTGTCGGAAAGCGTGAAGGCTTTTGGCGTAAAGCAGGTATTAAACTACGTCAACAAGGATTTTGAAAACAACGGCCTAAAAGTGTGCGATTGGCTGCTGGCGCACGACAAGGGAGGCGGCGTAACCAACGAGGTTACAATGATCAAGCAGGTCATCACCGATCCCAGCAGCAACTGGTATCGGCTGATCAAGAGCGTGTACACGGATATTGACGACGGCGTTCGCGCCCGCCTGTTTGAGAACTTTGTTATCAACGGCTGCATGATCGGCTCTCCGCGCCAGTTTGAAAACAGCGCCCGCTATCATTGCAACATTCCCTGGGCCATCCTGATGGACCCCACCTCCGCCTGCAACCTGCACTGCACCGGCTGCTGGGCGGCGGAATACGGCAACAAGCTCAACCTAACGCTGGATGAAATGGACAGCGTGGTTCGCCAGGCCAAGGAGCTGGGCACCTATTTCATCATTTTCAGCGGCGGCGAACCCATGGTACGCAAGCAGGACATCCTCACCCTATGCCAGCGGCACCCGGACTGCGCGTTTTTGGCCTTTACCAACGGCACTTTGATTGACGAGGCCTTCGCGGATGAGATGCTGCGGGTAAAAAACTTTGTTCCCGCCATCAGCGTAGAGGGGTTTGAGGAAGCGACCGACTTCCGGCGCGGCGCGGGCACCTATCAGAAGGTTGTGGCCGCCATGGAGCTGCTTAAGCGCAAGCGGCTGCCCTTCGGCATTTCCTGCTGCTACACCAGCAAAAACACGGACGTGATTGGCAGCGAAGCCTATTTCGACAGGATGATTGAATTGGGCGCGAAGTTCATGTGGCTGTTTACCTACATGCCCGTGGGCAAGGACGCCGTGCCCGACTTGATGGTTACGGCCGAGCAGCGCGCCTTCATGTACCGCCAGGTGCGCGCCTTCCGCGATACCAAGCCCATCTTCACCATGGATTTCTGGAACGACGGCGAATATGCCGACGGTTGCATTGCCGGAGGGCGGCGCTACCTGCACATCAACGCAGGCGGCGATATCGAGCCCTGCGCCTTCATCCATTACAGCGATTCCAACATTCGTGAAAAAACGTTGCTGGAGGCCTATCAAAGCCCGTTATTCATGGCCTATCACAACAACCAGCCCTTCAACGACAATATGCTGCGTCCCTGCCCGCTTTTGGATAACCAAGGCAAGCTAGCGGAAATGGTAGACCGCAGCGGCGCGCACTCCACCGACCTGCAAAATCCCGAGGACGTGCACGAATTGTGCGCGAAGTGCAAACACGCGGCGGACTGCTGGGAAAAGACCAGCCAGGAGCTATGGGAAGCCAGCGGCGGCCCGGAAAGATGGGAGCGGAAGAAGATCCGCCTAGCGGAGCGCGACGAAAGCGTTAAGGCCAGGCTCAATAAGAAATAAGGACGCGCCGGGGGGATGGCAGCGCCTTTGGGTTTCTCCGCCTGTTAAGCCGCAAAGCGGCTTCAAAACGGAGGCCCGCCCAAGCCTGCCATACCCCGCCCTCCCCGCGCGCAAAGGGGTTTCTGCGAGTTTTTGCCCGGCTGGACACAGCCTGGATAAGGGAACGGCCAATCCAGGCATAGACAGGTTTTGCGCGGCGCAGGGAGGGAACAAGCCCCGCGCATGCGGGGAAAAGCCGTAGTTCGCGTTGGCGTTGGCGCGTGGGTTGGGTTCATCCCCGCACGTGCGGGGAAAAGTAGTTCCGGCTGTATTTGCAGCCTGCGCCGCAGGGCTCACCCCCGCGCATGCAGGGAAGCGCGCACACCGTTAGCGTTGGAAGCGCTGTTGTAGGGCTCACCCCCGCACGCGCGGGGAAACTTCGTTGTTAAACAACCTCAAAGCAACACGCAGGATATAAATAATCGTCGCCGGAATCGTCTACGATGCGGTACCACCCGCGTTCAACAGAAACAACAGGATAGATCTTTCCATGCGTGAGCATGAGCGACTCCGTATTTCCTAAATATCTCACATGCACTCCAACCGCCTCTTTTTAATGTGAGTATCTGACAATTCAATTATATCAACTTTCCGAAAATCTTCAATGTTTTCCAACATCCGCAGCACCGCACACCGGCACCAGGGATACATCGAGGGCCCGTTCTACCCCGCCCTCGCTTTCGCCATCTACACCCGTTGCGTCCCGCGCACACAGAGTATGCGCGGCCGTCATCAGCGGTCAAAATCTCGATTTCCACGCATCAGGCCTCCGCGTATCGGGTTATCGCGGCCTGGTTTTCCACGCGGCTGGTTTCCGCACGTACCAGCCTTTCTGCCTGCCGGAAGGATACGTTGAAGCGCTCCGCAATCGTCTGGGCAATGGCGGCGTTGGTTTTGCCGCTCATCAGCGCCGCCGTTATCTCCTTGTCCAGCGTATCGGCCAGCTCCTGCGTGTTCGCCCATATGCGGCGGGAATAGTTCGTCCCGCTCCAATGCATATTCAGCGACCGTGTAACCCCGCCTATGTTGGGGGATATAAAGCCAAGCTCCGCCGCCAGCTTCCCGGCCCGTTGGGCGCTTTCGAGGCCCGAGGCGGCCCATTGCGCGTCCATCTCGCCGCGCAGGCTGCGCCCCGGCTTTTCCGCCTGCTCCCGTGCCGCCGCCTTTAGCGCCTCCGTCCGCGTCACACGGCAGCCATAGGCGTGGCTGTCCTCGTCGACGGGCTCGCACAGGAACCGTTCGGCATCCTCCTGGCTAAGCCCCATGCGCACTGCGTACCGCCCAATGAGGCTTTCCACCTCTCGGGTTAGATCTTCCTCGGCCTGCCGGTAGGCGCGCCCCAGGCGGGTAAGCCGTGCAGTAGCCATATCCTGTGCGGCATCCATATCTTTTTCGGCCCGCTTTTGCCAGTCTTCATGCAATCTCCATCGCAAAGGGCAGGCGTAATACGCCTGCCCTTTGCCTGTCGATAAACCCCATGGGGAGGCTTGGAGGGCTGCAGCCTTCCAAGTGTAATCCGACCCCAGCGACATGCGCGGTGGGGCCGGAAGCCTTGCGTAGCAAGGTTTCCTTACGCCGTTCGCCGCCCGGCGAGCGAAGCGAGTAGGCGAACGGCGCAATCCTCGTCGGAAAAGATCGCCGCAGGCGAGCTTTTTCGACGGCCTGAGGGCAGGCGTAATACGCCTGCCCTTTGCCGGTCAATGCCCGGTGGCAAAGCTGTCAAAGCGTCAGCCGGAATACGTGGTAGTTGAAGTAGAATGCCAGGTTGTCCAACGTATCCACCACGCAGCGCAAGGCGTACTCCTTACCGGAAATGTTAAAGTCGGCCTCCAGCGCCTGGATTTCCTCGTTGTACTCGCCAAGGCCCGGCTCGGCCATTCGCTTAAGCGGCACCTCGCCCATGCGAATTCCCACATCCTCGCCGCTCACGTTTTTGATCTGCGCGTACAGTTCGTCGTCGTAATGCACATCCGTGGATGAGGCTCACCCCCCCGCACATGCGGGGAAAAGACGCTTGCCAAGGAGAGCGTGATGCGCTGCCGGGGCTCACCCCCGCACATGCGGGGAAAAGCCACACCGTTGTATCTCACTTTTCATCACACCTTTCTCACCCCCGCACATGCGGGGAAAAGTTATCTGTGGCCGTACTTGATGATTCGCACGGAATTCTCACCCCCGCACATGCGGGGAAAAGCCGCTTTCACCGCCGCCACCTCCGCCGCCAGTAGGCTCACCCCCCGCACACGCGGGGAAAAGCACTCTGCATCCGCTATCGTAAGCCTGCTCTTGGGCTCACCCCCGCACACGCGGGGAAAAGCCGACTTAAACTCCTTTTCCCCGTCCAGAGAAAGGCTCACCCCCGCACACGCGGGGAAAAGTAGTTGCGCTTGCTAGCCTTGATTCCGCTTGCGGGCTCACCCCCGCACACGCGGGGAAAAGTCCAAGCGCTCAATCCTGTACGTCGTCAGTTTGGGCTCACCCCCGCACACGCGGGGAAAAGCCGCTGGCGCTGGAGCTGGAAGCCAGGCCTTAGGGCTCACCCCCGCACACGCGGGGAAAAGGATGCGGAAAAGTGGCTGAATGACAAGGCAAACAGGCTCACCCCCGCACACGCGGGGAAAAGTTTCAAGCCCTCAACGCCCACACGAATCAGGTAGGCTCACCCCCGCGCACGCGGGGAAAAGGAAACTTGATCGTGACGCTTGGAAAGATTGAAGGGCTCACCCCCGCGCACGCGGGGAAAAGCAGCATGGCCTCATGGCCATTTTGAATTAGTCGGGCTCACCCCCGCGCACGCGGGGAAAAGTTCGGGCGCGTTGGGAAGAAAATTCCAAACAGGGGCTCACCCCCGCGCACGCGGGGAAAAGGGTTTTTATGTATCCGCGCCGTGGCTCAATCAAGGCTCACCCCCGCGCACGCGGGGAAAAGTTTTGCTTGGGTGCAGGCGCTTTCGGGATATGGGGCTCACCCCCGCGCACGCGGGGAAAAGTTTGTGCCGTTAAAGCCCTGCAGCATCGTCGTGGGCTCACCCCCGCGCACGCGGGGAAAAGCCGGGATGGTGACAAGCAGGTTATCATTCAGGGGGCTCACCCCCGCGCACGCGGGGAAAAGAGTCATAGGTACGCTTATGGATGCCCCTAATCAGGCTCACCCCCGCGCACGCGGGGAAAAGGCAATTATGGGCTTGAACGCATGGACTACCCCGGGCTCACCCCCGCGCACGCGGGGAAAAGGAAGCTACTGAAGGCTTTCAAACTGTCATCGAGGGCTCACCCCCGCGCACGCGGGGAAAAGCGTCATTCGCGGAATTGCTAAAACGCCAGGCGGGGCTCACCCCCGCGCACGCGGGGAAAAGCGATCTTCCCACATTTCCATCGCAAGATGCTGAGGCTCACCCCCGCGCACGCGGGGAAAAGCAGATTGAAAGAATCGTTGGAGCGGCAAAGCGGGGCTCACCCCCGCGCACGCGGGGAAAAGTGTAGTACCTCATAGTCTGCTCACCCTTTTTCAGGCTCACCCCCGCGCACGCGGGGAAAAGGTTAAAAAAGCCCCGCTAAATCAACACCTTCCAACCGCCGGGAATCAAATTTCATTGAGTTTGGCATTGAGTTTGGCATAGAGCCCATAAGTCGTATAGCAGTCTGCCAGCGCCCTGTGCCCTTGCCCCTGCACAATGCCAAAGTGCCTTGCAAGCGTACCCAGCTTGTAATCCGTCACGCCTCTTACCCTCCGCCGGGCAAGGGTCAACGTGTCATGTATTCGGTTCGTCAGGGGCGGCAGCCCGCATTTTTGGCATGCCGCCAGCAAAAAGGCTTGGTCAAACGCCGCGTTATGGCACACAAGCGGCGCGTTGCCCAGAAACGTCAAAATTCCTTGCATGGCCTGCGTCAGGGGAAGCCCCTGCTCCCGCAGCGTGCCGGCCGAAATGCCCGTTAGCCCCGCAATCCCGTCCGGCAGGGAACGGCTGATGGCAACATAGCGCTGAAACTGCGCCGTGGGCTGGCCGTTCTCGATGCGAAGCGCGGCCACTTCAATGATCTCATCCGTTTCTGGATTGAGGCCGGTTGTTTCCACATCTACCACCACGTACCGGCCGCCGCTTTCCCTCTGCCGGGCCGCCGCTATCCGGCGCGCCTTCTGCTGCTGCGCCGCTTTGCTAAAACCTTCCGGCAGAAACGGCACGGCCGCCCCGGCGGTCGTGGGCGGCAGGGGCCGCCGCATCAGCTTCAGCCCGTCAAAGTCAACCGGCTGCCAGGTTGTGTTGTGAACGCGAAAATCCATGCGCTGCTCGTTGCCGGCGCGAAAAACCATCGTGGCCCGCCCAGCCTTCACATTGGCGCAAATGCGCTCCCATAGCTGGTCGCGCACCCTGGCGCTCACACGCCCCACATACACGCCCGTATTAATTTCCAGCATCCATTTGGTCAAATCTCCGCGCAGCTTAGGCGGGCAATCCGTCAAAATCACAACCGTCATGACGGCTCATCCCCTTCCCGCCCATAAGCAACGCCGCCGCTGACCATCTGCCGCGCGCCATCCCACAAAAGCACATCGTCCTCCTGGGAGGGCGGCGCTTCGGGCAGCAGCAGGGCCCGAATGTCATGCACCATGCGTTCCAGGATGTGCGCGGAGGCCATGCTGTCGCGTGTGCGGCGGCGCATCTCGCCCGGCAGGTCCTCCGGCATTTGGGACGCAAGCTCGAACGCGAGCGGGATGACAATTTCCGCCTTGTAGAGATCCGCAATATCATATACAAAGGAATTCTCATGCCCAACATGCACAAAGCCCAGTCCCGGGGAACAGCCCAACGCAAAAATCACCGCATGCGCCAGCCCATACAGGCACATGTTGCCCGCCGTCAGCGCTTGGTTTACCGGGGTGCCCGCATCAAAATCCCCGGGCCTGTATTGGCGGCCGTTCCAGGGCATATTCCATTGCTTCGCCGCCAGGCGATAGGCCTGCCGCACGCGGCTGCCTTCCCGTCCCCGAAGCTGCTGCATCGTCAAACGGGATACATCCTCCTCCGGAAACCGCATCTGGTACATTTGACGCACCACTTTGATATGCTCCCGGGTGTTGCTCACCAGCTGCGCCTGCCGTATCAGCATTTGCGCATGGTGCGTAAGCGGGCGTCCGCCTGCATAATACCGCACGCCCCGTTCGCCAACCCAGATGACGATCACGCCCGCATCCCCGATCAATTCCATGGCGCGGTGCGTAACGGCTGTGCCTGGGCCAAGCAGCAGTACCGAAATCGCAGCGGCCGGGACGTACACCGTTCCCGCCTCGTCACGCACGGTTATAGCGCTGTCGTCCCGGTTTAGCTGGCAGCGCTCCAGGTACAGAAACGTCATGCGATCCTGAATCTGCGGCAGCAGCGTCAATTCTGGGCGGGCCATCCCCGGCACATCCTTCACGGCTGCACCTCCCTACCTCACAATCGTCAGCAATCCCAGTCCATATGCCTTGCCGCGCCCAATTCCCGCGGTCAGCGTTTGGCGAAACCGCTCTGCGTCCGTTACTGTAAGCGTCCCTTCAAAGGTTGCCGCCTGCAGGGATACGGTATGGCTCGCAATGCCGGGCTTGCAGAACCGTATCCACCGGCTGTTCACCGCCAAAAACGCACCCTCCGCCAAAGAGAAGCCGTAAGCAGGCGCTTTTTCCATCAGCCAACGCTGCTGCTGTTCAGGGGTGACATGGGCCAGCACCTTTCCGCGAGCGCCCGCCTGCGCATTGCCAGCGCTGTGCCGGACCGGGTTTGCCGTCAGCCTGAAATGCCAGCGCGAACCGTTTTCAACCCGATTGAGCAGCGGCATATAATCCTTCGTTTCCCACGCGTCCTCCGCGCCCGGATAGCCAAACTGGGCCGCCGCCGCAGAAAAATCCGGCTTGTCCGGGCTTACGACCAGCAAATAGTACGCCTCTCCCAGGCGGTCTACGCGCCACAGGTTCCGTTGACGCGGCCCCGTAAAGCCCCGCTCAATCGCCCCATGAAACAGCTTTGGCTCCGCCATGGCGCGCATGGTCTGACGGTTTTGCGGGTCAAGGCGCAATCGGCTTATGTACATGCTTCCACCTCCGCCATAGCGTCATGGGTTGTGCCTTCCAGGCCGCCTCCAAGTTCGGCATATCCCTCGGCCGCCTTGCGGAAAGCGTATTCCCGCCTGGCTGGGTCGTAGGAAAGGGGGATATCCCGCCGCACGCCCGTATTCCTATCGCCGGGCTGCGCATCCGCCATCCAGCGCAGGCGCACCGTTTCATGCGGGTTCAGCCGCCGCCACTGCCGCTGATGCGGCGCGGACGCCTGCCATGGCTCCTCCAGAAGCGCTTGCCGAAGAGGCGTAGGGCGTATGCCCAGGGAAACGGGCGGCACCGGCGGACAGGAGCGCCGCCCCAGGTACAACGGGAAGGCGGGATGGCGCAGCGCCTCGTCAATCTCGCGCAGAAGCGGCTCCTCGGCCTCGAGCGCGGCAAGGAATACCGCGTCGCACAGATAATAGCGTTTTGTTTGATACGCCCTGTCCACTTTGTTATGCAAGGCCGCGCCGCGGGTTTTATAGCTTTTCACCGTGTGATAATCCCGAAGGAGCGTTCCCTCCTGCTCCACGCGCACGCCAAAGGCTACCTGCTCCAGCCTGCGAAGGCCTTCCTTATCGTCCCGGCGTATCCCCATAGCGCCCGCAACCAGGCCAAGCACAGCGCTTTTGGAGGGTTCGCGCCAGGTTTGGCGCGCGTCAAACTTGGATTCCATGCCCCAGGCCTGCAGCGGCGCGGCCAGCCTGAGCAGCAGCGTGCTCATTTACATCACCTCGTCATCGCGCAGGCGGGCCGCCACATCCCGCTCCAACGCGTCCAGCAGCTTTGCCACGGGCATAACAGCGGCAAACCCGCTATCCATTTCTACCATGGACGCTGCATAGGCCGCGGCGGGCGCTTCGGCAAAGCTTTCGTATACGCGGCCCGCGTAAGCCGTCAGGCGCTCAACGGAGCGGCGCGCATAGCCCTCCTGGCTGGCGGGAATGGGCTGTTCAAACGCGCCCGCCAGGTTCACCGGCTGATCGGTACGGAGGGCGGCATACACAAAATCCGGCATGGTGCGGTTGGCAAAGGTATTCTGCTTGCCCGTAGGCATGGCATGGATAAAGGCGTCGGCAAATACGCGCACGGCGGATGGTATATCCATGCCCAGCCCCTTTTCCCGCAGCTCCCCGATATTGATTGTGGCATAGCGGTACAGCGTGGCCGAATTATATTCCACCGTTCCCAAGTGCCCTGCGCCCGCGTTGTCCTGCGGGGCGCAGTCGTCCACGGCTGTAAAATAATCATACTCATTATGGACGGTATGCGTGGAGATGGCGTGCGCCACCTGACAGGCCGCATCCATGTTCAGCTCCGGGTCGCTGGCCACCATGCGGCCAAACAGCGCTATGTCCAGCGCCGGGGCGGCATTCAGGGCCGCCTTTAGCTTTTCCTTGTCCTTTTCGCCCGCAATCGCAAGCCCGGCCAGCGCGTCCAGCTGGGCCCGGCTAATGAAGAAAAGCGCGCTCGTCTTGTCCTCATCTTTTCCTTTGCCGGTAAGCCCGGCATCCTTGAGCGTATCCCTGGCCAGCTTTTCCGCGTTTACGGACGCATCCCGCGCCGCAATGGTTTCTGCCAGCAGGCCCAGCACGTTCTTTGTGCGCTTGCCCACTTGCTCCTCGGGCAGCCTTTCGGTAAACATCATACGGATGGCGCGCTTCCACGCCTGGCTGGATACCCGCGCGCGCGTGGCGCCGCCATAAACCGCCGTTTTGGGCGCGCCGGTATCGTCGCGGTTCACGCAGCTGGGCGGCACCGTTTGCAGCACATGGAAATCAATATACAGCCGTTCATTCGTTTTCATCCTGTTATTCCTCCTTCTTGCCCTTGGCCTCGGAATCGTCATTGGCAGCAAAGCGCTTGTGCGCGGCATGGAAAAACTTCTGTCCCCAGCGCAGCCGCACCTGATTAACGGTTTCCGGCCGCTGGAAATCATACAGGTCTTGCGACAACCCAGCGTAGTCCATAGCGATGTCCGACGCCTTGAGCAGCTGCACAAGGCTTCGCAAATGATACGCCAGGGCGGGCATGTCCTCCGCCTGCGCAACCACGTTCAGCCTGCGCCAAACGCGTTCCATGTCGTCCTGGCTTTCCAGCAGGCCGCCCGCCGCCTCGCCCAGGGATACGCCCTTGCAGTGCATGCTGCCCTCCTTACCCTGCTGGTGCATAGCCCACAGCGTAAGCGCGGCGTAAACCGCCCATTCCTCGCGGCTTGGCTCGCCGGTTGGGCTTAGCATTTCCTCGGGCAAATCCATCAGGAACTGGCCCCACAGCTTTGGCAGCTCTCCCGGCACATGTCCAACACCGCGCCTTAGCTCCGCCAGGGCCGCCTTGCCCGCGCCGCCGTCGCGTTCGCGCAGCAGCGCTTCTATGCGCCCTGCGGTATAAGCGCCAACCTGCGCCTTACGGCTCTCCATTCGCATTCCCTCCTCCCAGTATCTTTTTCACTCGCTTCAGAAACCGGTCATACGCATCCGGCGCGGAGTAAAAGTACGCCTTTTCCTTTGCTCCTTCCTTTACCTTGACCGCTCTGCCCGCAAAGGCCGCTGTCCCGGCCCGCTCCACCCATTCCCGGCCCAGCTCCCGGGCGATGCGCCCCGCTTCCCGCCGCCATACGCATTGACGCTCGTTCTGTTCCACATCGGTTTGGTCTGCGTCCAGCGTCATAAGCCAGCGCCGGAAGGGCTCGTCCACGCGGTAGAAGAACTGCTCGCACGCCCGGTCACGGCCGCCGCTTCCGCTGCCGCCCGCGGCCTTGCATATGGTATCCGCCAGAAAGCCCACCGCCTGCGCCAGGCGTTCCACTCGCTCCACTTCGTCATTCATTTTGGAAATCCATCCGTCGCCCAAATGGCTGAGGAGGTTCATATGGAAGGACAGTTCATCGGCATAAACCTCGTCCAGGGCGCTAGGGATGCTTCCGCCGCTGTACCAAACCGACGCCGCCTGATACCGGATCCTGTACCCGGCGGGCAAAACGCGCCCGCATTCCCCCAATACCTGTTGATTCCACCGAACGACGCCCGGCCTGCAATCCTTATCCTCCAGCGTAAAAAGCGCGGCCATCTCCCGCCACAGCGCCTTATCAAGGCTGTGCTTGCGCGGCAGGTATTTTCCTTCCTTGGTTTTCCGCCACAACGTCATCTGCTCCGAAAACGCGTTCTCCGGCGAAAACTGCTCGCCGCTTAGCACATGGTAGCCCACAACGTATCCGTTTTCGCGCAGCAACAGCGTTCTTCTGGATTGCAGGGTCAAAAGCGCGGCCTGGTCGTGGGGTGCGGCAATCCAAACGCGGTCGCGCAGGTCGGGCGCAGGCTTTTCCCATTCGGGCGAGGCGGCGTCCCAAGGCGCATCGCTTTTGTCCAGCAAAACAAGGTTCAGCATCAGCGTTTCAAACAGGTTCCTGCCGTTTGCAGCTATCAAGCCCAGCTGCCCCAGCCAGCCCGTTTTAAAGCTTGGCAGGTCCGCGTCCGTGCGTATCTTCTTTTTCAGTCCCGCGTCGTCAAAGCCGTTCAGCTGGAACAGCCATCGGGCGGCCTCGGCGTATGTCAGGCGTTTCTTGGCCTCCCCCGCCCTTGAGGCAAACAGCCTGGGCTTGTTCCCGCTTTCATTGATCGCCCCGTTCAGCTTTTCCGCGCCGTAGCCAGAGCCCTGGATCGCGGAAACGGCCTGATAAAACGGCCTTTCGGGATGAAACAGCCAAAAGCGGTCCTCATAGCGGTTCAAATAATCGCAAACCGGCGCCGCGGGCACGCGCCCCATCCGCCATAGCGCCTCCCAACGGTCAAGGGCCATGACATCGTCTTCCAGCGGGGCTTCGTTGCCGTCCTCGTCCACGCGGTGGAATACGGCGTGCAGCACCGCCAGCATCAGCCGCAGCACCGCTATATCCTGCGTGGGCAGCTCTCCCGCCAGGCTTCCATATTCATGGGCGCGGAGCAGCGCATCCGTAAGCGATAGCTCCTCCACGGAGCTATCCGGCCGCATCGCGCGTATCCATGGTTCATGAAGCAGGTTGAATTCCCGGTCAGCCATCGCAATCCTCCTTCCAATAGGTAAGCCCCTCGTGCGGATGGTACGCAAGCCGGTAGCCCCTTAGCTGCGCCTGGCAATTTTCATCAAGCAGCAGGAACAATTCGCCCTTTAGCAGGCTGTCCTGCTGCCACTCCGGCACATTGCGGCGGGTTATGTCCTCCAGGGCCCGGATGGTTTGTCCAATGGCTTTCTCAAAGCCGCCGGCCACGGCGCGGGGCAGGCGGATGCGCTGGCGCGCAATGCGCATCGCCTCCTCCCGCGAGGGCGCGTAATCCCTGGAAACAATGCGGCCATCCTCATGCCAGGGCACAAAGCCGATGCGGCCGTCGCTGTGCCGCTGCATCACAAGCACCTCCACGGAGGGCTCGCCGTCGCGCACAGCCGCCTCTCCATGGCGCTCGTCGTCCTGCGCGCCCTGGTCCAACAAGCCGTTAAGGGTGTTGCGCTGCGGGCGCTTGGGATCCTCCTTGGGGGCTTGAAGGCAAAACGCCCTGGCGCGCTCCCGCTTGTCCTTCATGCGCTCGCAATGCGCATGGTAGGCCATTGCCTCCGCGCCGTCCGGCGGCAAATCCTCCGGCTCGGCATAGGCGGCCTGCACCAGGGCGGGAATGCTGTTAGGCAGGGTAATCGCGTCCGGCAAAAAGCGCAACGTGCGCAGCAAAAGCCATTGCCCGTATACAGCCTCTGCCCCGCCCTCCAGCTTGCCGTCCGCCGGAAGCAGCACCGCGCAGCGGGCCTCCCTCACGGGGGCGGGCCGTTCCCGCCGGTGGCGGTGCAGCCTGCCCACGCGCTGAAGCAGCAAATCCATCGGGCACAGGTCGGTTATCATCACATCCACATCAATATCTAGGGATTGCTCCAGCACCTGCGTGCCCACCACAATCAGGCCGTCCCTGTCCTCCGGCGCGGAGGCCTTGCCGGTTCGCGCCATCAGCTTCTTCTCCCACGCCGCGCGATCCTCCATCAGGTACTGCGCGTGCACAAGCAGGATTTGCGCCTCCGGCATGCGCTGGCGCAGGCTTTCCGCCATGTGCTGGGCGCGCTTTACCGTGTTTACAATCACCGCCGCGCAGCCGCCCTGCGCCAGGCTTTTTTCCAAATAGGCGGCCGCCAGCGCGCCGTCCTCCCTCTCATCGGGGCTAAACAGCCTGTCCACATGGATGGCGCGCTTTTCCGCTCCGTCCTGGATTTTTGTGCTGTGAACGCTGTCCCCGTCCGTCCATGTCAGCAGCGGATACTCCCGGCTGGTTTGCCAATTTCCATCCGCAGGCGAAAGCCTGCGCCCCAGATAGGCCTCCACCAAGGCCCTCCGCCGCGCGGCCGGCAGCGTGGCGGATAGCAGAATCACCGGCGTTTGGTAAGCGCCCAGCCACATCAGGGCGTTTTCAAGGTATACGCTCATATAGGCGTCATACGCGTGGCATTCGTCAATAACCACCGTCTTGCCCGCCAACCCCAGATGGCGCAGCATCACATGCTTTTGCTTGAGCGACGCCATCAATAGCTGATCCACCGTGCCGATCACAAAATCCGCCAAAAGCGCCTTCTTGCGCCCGTTAAACCAGCGGTGCACCATAAGGCCCGTGGGTTCTTCCTCATCATCAACGGCCGCGTCGCCCTCAAACAGCGCGGTATACGCCTCGTTTAAATTGGCCATGCCATGGGCCAGCTGAATGGCGTTGACGCACTCCTGGGACTGGCCCTCGGCCCACTTTTTCAAACGCGGGAAGATGCCGTTAGCCGTGGCCTGGGTTGGCAGGCCAAAGAACATGCCGCCCTTCCCGCGCCTGGCGGAAAGCACCTCCACCGCGCCAAGCGCGGCCTCGGTTTTGCCCACGCCCATCTGGGCCTCCAAAATAAAGATGCCGGGATTTACGGCGGTGGATGCGGCGCTAATCGCCGCCCGCTGAACGGCGTTAGGCGGAAACGCGAACCGCTCCAAAAACATAGCGCCGTCCATGGAAAAGGCGTCCGGCAGCCATCGCGTGGGCGGGTTCCAACGCTCCAGGGCCGTTTGGGCGCGTTGCTCATCCCACGTCAGCACCGGCTTTTCCCATGGCATGATGTAGGGAAAGTATTCTGGGTTGCTGGCGATCCAATCGGCTACAATCAGCAGGCCGGTCAACAGCATCTGCGCCGCTTTGCCCAGCATGGGCACTTCCTCCACCGATGCATAGCCGCAATGCTTCAGCGCTTTCGCAAGCCATTCCCTGCGAACCTGATGCCACAGCGCGCCCTCCGGGCTGCTTTGCCCGCTTAGGCCAAAATAGTGGAGCGGATATGGGTACGACTCGCGGAACAGCCAAGCGTCATCTTTCGAGATGGGTTTGCCGTGATGCGCCCCCACCGCGGCTACGATCGCGGCAGGGCAATGCTGCAAATGCAAAAAGGCGGCCCCCGCCAACGCATGCGGCGTTTTTTGGGGATCGGAAAAGCGCGTATACGCGGGCACGGAAAGGCCCGCCGCACATAGCTCGTTTCGCACCTCCGGCAGCATGGGGAGCAATTTTGACGAAAACACCGGGGTCAGCTTGCCAATGTCGTGAACCATGGCCGCGAATTCCGCCACGCGCTCCGCCTCGCCTTCCGGGAGGCCCGCGCCCAGGCGGCTCTTTACCGCCTCTGGAACCCACTTCATCATCAAAAGCCGCATCGTCTGCGCTGTATCCAGCATATGCCGCCATGCCGGAAGCCACCCGTCCGCCTGCGTTTGGGACGTTTTCCCAGGAAGCCACAATAAAGCCTTGGACAGTTCTCCGATAGGCATCTTTTACATCCTTATTTGCAAAATCTGCTGTTATTTTACCATGTATGGCAGATGATGTCAAATATGCGCTTCACCGCCGTCGAAGGGCGCGCCCTCTCACAAAATGGGCGTAGGGCATACCCGCCAGCAAACGATGCGTTTTTACAGAAGGAACGGCCTTTTATGATTATAGGCCGCACCGTGAGAGCCGTGGCCTTGGAGAAGGAACGCGACAACAGAAAAAAAGCGCGGCGTCAAGCGCTCGCGCTCCCCACAGGCACATGGCCAGGCAGCCCTTTTGTTCCGCCGCCTGGCGCATTTTCTTTTCCACATCCGGCAAAACGCCCGTTAAGCGCGCCGCGGCCCTCAAAGGGGCCGCAGGGTCGCTTAACCGCCTACTGCAATACGCGGTCGCACGCGCCCTCAATAAGCAGGCGCAGGGCCTCGTCAAAGCCGCTGCCCACGTCCCCCTTGAAGGCCAGGGACATCATTAGCATGCGCAGCATGTCGCAGGTGGTTTCCAGGCTGGCGGCAAGCTTTACCTGCGCCTTCAAAATCAGCTGTTTCACCATTTCCTGCTGGCTTACATAGTGCTCCCGCAAAAGCTCCTCCGGCAGCCGGCGCAAAAGCAGGGGCGCCTCGTCGCGGTAAAACGCCATAAGGTTGCTTCGCTGCATCATCAGGCAGACCTCATAAAACGCCAGCATCGTGCGCTCGCGCATGGGAAGATCCACCCGTTGCCGCAATATCTGCTCGGCCTGCTTGGACATTTCGTTGTGCAAACGGTCCAGCATGCTCAAAAACAGGTGCTCCTTGCTTTGGTAAAAGCTATAAAACGCACCCTTGCTGATGCCCGCCTCGCGCGCCAGCTCGTCTACCGTGGTGCGACGCATACCCACTGTGGCGGCGTGGCGCAGCGCCGCATCCTTCAGGGCCTCGTCAATGCGTTCGCGCTCGCGCGGGGTAAATGCGGTTGCCATGGATGCCCCTCCATTACTGCTGCGCGGGCAGCCATACGGTCGCGTTCATGCCGGGCAAGGTTTCCAGGCTACTGGCATAGGCGATGGTCACATCGTAATAGGTGGCGTTCTGCTTGGGCACGCCTATGCGGGAAATCTGCGTTACGGTACCGCTCACCTGCTCGCTGGGATAGCGGTCAAATACGATGGTCAGGCTGTCGCCCACGTGCACGCGGTCCAAATCCATCTCGTCCACCTCGGCCACCACGTTCATCGCTTCCAGGCCGTGCACCTTCGCCAGCACCATGCCCTTATAAACCTGCTGGCCTCCATAGGTCTGGTTCAGCTCAAGCGCGCCCGTTTCAGGAGCGTCTACCTCCGCGTTCGCGCCGGCCTCTGCATCCTGCGCGGCCAGCTCAAAAAGCAGCTGGCCTTTGGCAACGCGCTGGCCCTCCTTTACGGCGCAGCGCAGCACGCGCCCGCTGCCCGCCACGGTTACGTCGGCCGCGCGTTCCACCTTGCCGGTGCCAATGCAGGTTTTGGTGCCCATCTTTTCATCGCGATACAGCTTTACGCTATCCCCGTTTTCAAAATCGCCCTTGGTCATTTCCACCGTGTAATCGCTGCCGCTCACATAGGTCACGCGGCCCTCGCCTTCGTTATCCTTATCGTTGCTTTGCTGGAAGTACACGGTTTCGCCCACATGGATCAGGCGGTTCTCCTCATCGTTATACGCGCCGTACGTGCTGGCCTGGATGGTTTGCGGCAGGCTTTTTTCAATGCAGGCGATCATCCCATACAGGCTGATGGCGTCCTCGCACAGGTCGCCCTCTTCGGCAAAAACGGCCTGTACCGTACCCGCAGCCGGGGCGTATACCTTAACGGTATCCAGGGTAAAAAGGAGCTCGCCAGCCTCCACCCGGTCGCCGCTTTCCACGTCAAAGGGCATAAGCACGCCGGAATAGGGCGCGGTAATTTCATACACGTTCTGGCTTTCCACCACGCCGTTGGCCGTGATGCCGGGCGCGGTTTCCTCCGCCGCGGCGGCGCAGGGCAGCGCCAAAGCCAGGCAAAGCAGCAGCACAATCATCTTTTTCATGGTTCTTTCCTCCTTGATTTCTTTACTCAACGCTCTTAAGCGCTTCTACCATATCGATGGTTTTCACCTTGCGGGTAAGCATCCGGGTAATCATCCACGAAAACGCATAGGTCACCGCGCACGCTATCACAATGGAAAGCGGCTTCACCGTGGAGGCAAACACCATGCTGTCGCTCTCGCAGGAGCGCAGCACCGTACCCGTAAGCCACCAGCCGGGCGCAATGCCCAAAAGCAGGCCCAGGATGGTGACCAGGTTGTTTTCCGCCGTCATCAGGCCGCGGATTTCCTTTTGATGATAGCCCAGCACCTTTAAGGTGGCGTATTCGCGGCAGCGCTCCATAAAATTCAAAATGCCCATATTATACAGCACCACAAAGGCCAGGCCCAGCGCCGCGCCGGACATAAGCATGAAAATATTGGTCAGGCTGTCCAAGATCTTGAGCGTATCAACATACTCATCCAGGGGGTCGCGCAGCTCATCCAGCTCGTCAAGATCGTTCAGCTTTTTCAGGCCCTCCGGGGTGGGTTCCTTCAAAAGCAGGGCCGTGGGGATGAAAGCGCCCTTCTTTTGCGCGTCCCACATGCCGCGCGTCATAAAGGCGGTTTGGCCCATCGTAATATAGGCGATGCCGCTTACCTTTGTTGCAATGGGCTCGTTATCTCCAGGCAGCCACAATTCCACATCGTCGCCCACCTGCACGCCCAGCACCTCCGCCAGCTTTTGGGACAGCATCACGCCCTGCGCGGGCAGCGGCGTCCACTGCTCATCCTCGCCCAGGCGCATCAGGGTTTGGCCGTCCTCCATCACGGTAAGCTGCGTGGTGCGCGCATTGCCGTTGCCGCGCACGCTCACGCTTTTATCCATAACCCCTTCCAGCGCTTGCGCCGGGATGCGCTTGCGGTAGCCCTCCACCTCGCCCGCCACGGAGGTAAGCTCCGCGCGGAGCGTGTACTGCACGGTGCCTTTGTAGTATTTGCCCACAAAGTACACCACGCTGTCCTGCAAGCCAAGCGAGGTAATAATGAGCATGGTACAGCATAAAACGCCAATCAGGGACATAAGCGTACGGGCCTTGTTGCGAAACAGGTTGCGCACGACCATTTTGCTGTTGAAGCCCAGGCGGCCCCACACCGCCGGCAGGCGCTCCAGCATCAGCTTGCGCCCCGCCCTGGGCGGCTTGGGCCTTAGCAGAGTGGCCGTTTGCTCCCGCGCGCTTTTTAGGTATGTGCGCAGGCAGATAAAGCAGCTAAGCGCCACGCCCAGCGCGCACACCGCCCACTGCGCCGCAGATATGGGCGCCTGTAAACGATAGGGAAAGGTAAACTGCGCCTCCTCAAGCGACCACAGGATATACGGCAGCGTGCACCTGCCCACAAACAGGCCGATCAGCGAACCCGCCAGCGAGGGATAAAACGCGTAGCTCAAATAATGCCTGAGCATTTGCCCGTTGCGATAGCCAAGGGCCTTTAAGGTACCCATCTGCGTGCGCTGGTTTTCCAGCATACGGGTGATGGTGGTAAGCACAATCATGGCCGCCACGGCAAAGGCCAGCAGCGGAAACACGTAGCTAAGGTTGCGGAACATATCCACATCCTTGCGTACGCCATGCGTGGCCCTGTGCGAGGTATGGTCCACAATCAACGCCTCGGGAAAGCGCGCGGAAATCTGGTCGCGCACGGCGTCGCTGCTTGCGCCCGGCGCAAGCGCAATCACCATGCCGTTAAGCGGCAGGCGCTCCATGCCCCGGCTGTTGATCAGCACAAAGCCATAATTGAGCGGGTCGTGCACGGTATTTTTGTTCAGCGACACATATTCCGCGCTTAGGCACGTGCCGCGGATCACAAACTCGTATACGCTCTGGCCCAGCTTGATGGGCAGCCGGTCGCCCACGGCCAGCCCGTTCGCCGCGGCAAATTCCTTATCCAGCAGGCAGCCGCGCATATCGCTGCTATCCAGCGCCGCGCCCTCATACAGCAGGGGCCGGTTGATGCGTATGCCCTCGTCATACGCCTCCAGCACCAGGCTGGGCTCATGGGGCAAATCCACCTTGAGCTCCGCGCTGGCGCGGGCCTGCACATCCGCAACGCCGGGCATGGCGCGAACCTCCGCAAGCGCGGCCCTGTCCAGGCCCTGAAGGGTAACCCATAGATCGGCCAGGTTTTGGGATTCAAAGTACGTGCTGGCCGAAAGGTCGATCATGCGCCAGGCGGCGTCCAGCCCGCTGAACACCCATGTACCCAGCGCGCAGAGCAAAATCACCGCCAAAAACTGCATCCGGTTTTTCCACATATCCCGAAACAGCTTGCGGTGCAGCGCATTTTTTACCATGCGATTTCCTCCACCGAGGCGGGATGCTCGTTCATTTCCACGCTTTCAATGCGGCCGTTGCGCACGCGGATCACGCGCTTTGCCAGCGGCGCGATGGCCGCGTTATGGGTGATGATGGCCACGGTGGTTTGGTACTTCTCGCTCACGTCCTTCAAAAGGGATAGCACCTGCAAGCCGGTTTTGGAGTCCAGCGCGCCGGTGGGCTCGTCGCACAAAAGCAGGGCGGGGTTTTTGCACAACGCGCGCGCGATGGACACGCGCTGCTGCTCGCCGCCGGAAAGCTGCGCGGGAAAATTGTTCATGCGCTCGCTTAGCCCCACCTGGCCCAGCACCTCCACAGGATCCAGCGCATTGGCGCACACCTGCCGCGCCAGCTCCACGTTTTCCAGCGCCGTCAGGTTGGGCATCAGGTTATAAAACTGGAACACAAAGCCCACATCCAGCCTGCGGTATTCCGTAAGCTGCTTGCCGTTCAAGCTGGTAATTTCCTTCCCGCCCACGGTGATTTTGCCTGACGTGGCCCTATCCATGCCGCCCAGCAGGTTCAAAATGGTGGTTTTGCCAGCGCCGCTGGGGCCCAGTACCACGCATAGCTCGCCCTTTTCCATTTCAAAGCTCACGTTGTTGGCCGCCAGCACGCTTTCGCCGCCCGTGCGGTATTCCTTGGTGACGTTTTCAAAGGTGATATAGCTCACATGCGTTCCTTTCCGAACGGCTGCAAAATACTGTAAAACCAAAACCGTTCATTCAGTCATAGCCTATCATTGCCAAAAGGGGTTGTCAATGCAAAACATGGCTTGTTTACGGAAGGTTCATAAATGGAAAGAAAACCGCCATGCCGCTTTCAACGCATGGCGGTTTTCCCTTAGCCGCATCAGTTTGCCCGGGGGTTGCTCTGAATCTTCTTGTAATAATCCGTTTGCCAGTTCGTCCATTCCAGCTGCCCGTCGCTGATTTCATAGGCGTAGTGCAGCCCGCCGTCGTTGTCGTAATACCCCGTATCCGTTTCCCAGCCGGTAATGGCAATGGACACGTTTTGCAGGTTCGTGTACTTGGCCTCGTGCTGGAAGCTAAAGCGGCCATGCCGGGTGCTTTCTCCGGGGGCAAGCGTGTGGCTGTACGTGCCATACAGCGTATCGCTCCGGGTGCTCATGCGGATGACGTTGTTTTGCTCGTCCGTGCCGGTAATGATATAACTGACGCTGGTGATATCCATATCGCTGTGGTTTTTAAGCACGATATAGGGCTCTCCGTCCCGGATCTCGATGGATTCAACCTTCACCGCATGGCGCAGGGAGCCCACGTTTACATCGATGGTGGCGGAAAAGCCGCCATCCTCCGTGGTTCCGGTAAGCTGGCAGCGTCCCCAGCGGCGGCCGCTGACGCGCGCCTTGTTGCTAGTGCCTTTTACCACGGCGATGCTTTCGTCGCTGGATTGCCAGGTCATGTTTTTGATGGTCGCGCCGTCGGGCTCCAGCACTGCCGTTACATAGGTATGGCTTCCCGCCCCCACGCGCATGCCGGGATGCGCAAAGTGCACGCCTGTGACCGGAATCACCACGCGGATATTCACCGTCGCGCGGCGTTTGGAGCCATCCGTGGCAACGGCGGTCACCGTGGTTTTGCCGCCCTTCAGGGCCGTTACCAGCCCGTTTTCATCCACAGTGGCAATTCTTGAATCCTTCACCTTGTAGGTAACGGCCTTGTTGCTCGTATCCTCCGGCAGCACCTGCGGCTCCAGCTGGAAGGTCTGGCCGATGATCACATCGTAACTCTTTTCCGGAAAGCTGATGCTGGAGGCCAGGCGCACGTCCCTAAGCGTCACGCTGGCGCACACGCTGGGGTCGTCCTCGCAGGCTGCGGTAATCACGGCCTGCCCAGGCGCAACGCTGGTTACGCGTCCGCGGCTATCCACGGTTGCGATGCTTTCATCGCTGGAGGACCATATAAGCTTTTTGTTATCGGCGTTCTTCGGCAGCACCGTAGCCCGAATCGCAGCCTTTTTCCCCGTTGCCAGCGTAAGGCTTTCGGGCGAAAGGCTCACGCTGGTGGGCTGCTGAAGCACCTTCACGGTTACACGGGCCTTTGCCCCGCCATCGGCGGATTCTACGGTAATCACCGCCTGGCCTCTGGCGTGGCCTGTTACTACGCCGTTTTCATCCACGGTGGCAACGCTTTCACGCGATGAGGCATAAACTGCGCTTTGAAGGGTCGCGTCCTCCGGGGCATAGGCGCAGGTGATCTGCGTGGTTTGCCCCACATGGATGCTTGCGGGCTGCGCCTGCGCCGTGATCTTTTTTACGGGCTTTACCACCGATACGCAAATGGTGGCCGTAACGCCCTCATCCAGCTTGCTGGTTACGGTAATTTGGCACTCGCCTGCGCTTACGCCCTTTATCTTGCCGCGCCCATCCACCGTAGCCACGCTTTCATCGCTGCTTTGGTAGCTTACGCCCGCTTTGCGCGCGGCATAGGGTGCAACCGTCGCCTTTGCTTGAACGGTGCGGCCCACAGCCACAACAAGCGCCTGTTCCTCAACGGAAAGGACGGTCGCCTCCTGCGCGGAAGCATTGCAAATGCCGCCCAGCATAAGGCCCATCAAAATCCATAGCACAACCGCTTTTTTCATCGTATCGTTCCTCCCTGTTTACGCCTCGTCCATCCAGCTATCCAGCGTGCGCGCCAGCTCGGGGTAGGCATAGCCGTTCACCTGGGCCTGCCGCTTTGCCGCAAGCAGCGGCTTGCCAAGCTTCCATTGCCGCACCAATTCTGCAAGGTAACGCCCAAGCGCCGCTTCGTCCTCTTGGGCGCAGGCCGCCTCACAGCACAGGCCCATGCCGGTTTCCTGCAAAACGCGCTTCACGCCGCTATCCGGCGCGTCGCCCGCCATGCAGCAAACAATGGGCTTGTCCATCATCATGTATTCAAACAGCTTGCCCGTAAGGATGCCCCTTTGCGCCTGCATGTGCCAGGAAGCCATAAGCAGGATATCCGCGCCCTGCTGCAAGCGGATGGATTCATCCCGCTTGACCAGGCCGTGATCCTCCACGCAGCCCTCCAGCCCGCACTGCGCCGCCTGCGCGCGAAACAGCGCGCTCTCGCTGCCGGCATATACCAGGCTGAGCCGTTCAGGCGGCAGCGCGCCCCCGTCAATCAGCGCGCGCAGGGCGCGGAACATGGGGGTGATATCGCGGCTGGCCAGGTTGCGCCTGCCCATGCTGAGCGTGCCGCAGTAAACCACGCGCAGCCTGCCGTCCCCCGCGGGCGCGCTGGCGGCGGGCAAATCCTCCCGGTCATACCCATTGGAGAGTACGCGCCCCACGTCCTGAAAATTCATCATTTCCAAAAAGCCCTGGGATACGGCAGACAGCACATCCGCCTCCCGGCGCAGCATGCGCATATAGCGCGCCTTGCGCCCGGCCTGCCACCCAAAGGACAGGTTTACCTCGTCACGAAAATCCGCAATCCATTTCCGGGCGATTCCCCGGCGCTTCGCCTCGCGGGCAATTTCATGCACGCTAAAGGGCGCATAGGTGGAAAACACAACGTCGTAGGGGCCGTTTAGGCGCTTGAGCTCGCCTATGGCGCGATGGGCGAAGCTGCGGTCCGCCAGCCACCACAGGTACAGATAGGCCGCGTCCGCCGCCCGGTGAAGAAGCGAGGCTTTTTTTCCGGCCCCGCCCTTTGGCGCGGCGGCGGGCTTTGAAGCGCCCTGCGCGGCTGGCCTGCCCCGCTTGCGCGCCTTCCATGCGCGCAGCGGGTTCCACTCGCGCACCACATGCACGTCCGTCAGCTCGCGCATATCGCGCTCCAGCGTAGGGTCCTTCAGGCCCGTCATGCCAACGCCGCAAATCACCGTTACCTCATGGCCCATGCGGGCAAGGTATTTGGCCAGCTTGGTGGGCCGCACCGCGCCAATGGCGTTTTGCGGGCCAAAATAATAGCTGATGAGTAAAATGCGCTTCCTGGGCTGCGCCATGTCCTCCCGTCCCCTTTCACCCTTATTTTGCGCGGGCTCCCGCGCGCCCGGCCTGCTCGGGAAACAGCCTGGGCAAAAGCGCCGCGCTGCAATAATACTTATCCCAGCGGCGCTTGGCGGCGCTGCGCATACGCTCCGCCCGCTCGCGCGGGAGCGAAGCCAGCTGTTCAAGCGCGTTAAGCACGCCCTGAGCGCCCTCGGCAGGGTCGTACAGGTAGCCGACGTCCGGCGTAACCAGCTCTGGAATGCCGCCCACGCGGGGGGCGATCACCGGTATGCCGTGCCGCATGGCCTCCATGATGGAAATAGGCACGCCCTCCTTGCGGCTGGTGTTCACAAACACGTCAAAGGCCTTGGTATCGTAAATCTGCTGGATGCGCGCGGAATCCAGCGTGCCCAGCAGCTCGCAGATCACGTTCTCCTTGGGGTCCAGCTTTTCGGAAATCATCCTGCGCAGCGCGTCCTCGCCCTCGCCGCCGCCGATATGCGTCCAGCACACGGGGCCGCCCTGCCAGTTTGCCAGCGCTTCCGCCAGCAGGTGCACCTGCTTGATGGGGATAAGCATGGCGCAGCTCACCACGCGCATAACGCCCTGCGTGTACATGGGCGCCTCGCGCGGGGTTTCCACAGGCTCCCCGCCGGAGCCCATCGCCAGCACATGCAGCTTGCGCTTGTCTACCCTGCCAGCCATATAGGACAAATACTGCTGCCGCGCCGTTTTGCTGATCAAGTAGAGGCCGTCCGCCTCATCCGCAATGCGCCGCTTCATCAAATAGGGGTTCAGCGGATTGCGTTCCGTATCGATATCGTAGGCATGGCCGCGCACCACGCAGCGCACGCGCGGATGGCGGCGTTTGCTCAGCGCGGCGGCATAGCCGTCAAAGCTCATCCAGCAGGAATACAGCGTGGTGCGCGGGGCCGGGTGATGCTTCAGTAGCCATTCCGTCCAGTAATGCATCTTCAAGCCGCGCTGGGTAAAGGCCGCCAGCTTGAGCGCGGCAAGGGGCGTAAGGGCATGCTCCTTCGCCATACGGCTCAGCTCGCGCCACAGGTCGCGCGTAAAGGGCGCGCGCAGCCAGGCGCGCAGCCCGGCCATGCCGGGGCGCACCGTAGTAAGGGTGTTGCGGCCCGTTTCATCGCCAGGCTGAAAGGTGCGCACGCCATAGTAGCTCACCAGCATAACCTGGTCAAAGTGACGCATGAGCCAAGGCAGCTCCTGCATCATAAAGGGGTTGGCCCGTCCATCGGCCTGTATGCCGCAGTTGCTCAAATAGATCAGCGCGCCCGGCATGCGATTCCCACCTTTCCAAACGCCTCTTTCAGCACGCCCTGCCAGGACATGCGCTCCCTGGCATAGGCGCGCATCAGGGCAGGGGCTTGCGCGTCCGCCTTCGCGCGCATGGCAAAGGCCACAATGGGTTCCAAATCAAGGGGCGTATCGTCGTTCGCCAGCTTCAGGCAAAAGCGCGGCTCCTTGGGAATGGAGGGATCCTCCACCGCGTACACAAAGGGCAGCCCCCTCGCCATATATTCGCGCAGCTTGAGCGTCATGCTCACATACTGCTTTTTGCGGTACAGGCCCAGGCCGCCCACGCCCACGTCGCATTGTGCCGCCACGCCGTCCAGCGCCCCGCCATGCAGCTCGCCATAAAACAGCACGCGGTCCTCCAGCCCTTTTTCCCGAACCAGGCGCTTCCATTGCGCAAGCGAGCCGTCGCCCTCGCCGCCCACCATATGAACGGTGACCGTTTCCTTGCCATGGTAGCGCGCAAGCGCCTCGATCAGCCGGTCATAGCCCTGCCAGTTGGACATGCTGGCCAGGGCCAGCAGCCCGATATCCCGCTCCCCGCGCGGGGCGTGCATGGGCAAGCCGTCCACGTCCACGCCGTTCAAAATGTTCATGGCGGGCCTGCCGCCAAGCGTTCCATCGCAGGGGTCGCCAATCAGGGTATACAGGTCGATCATCGGCTCGATACGCCGGAACACCCATGCGTTATAGGCAAATACGGGCCTGCGTATCAGGGAGGTGACCTTGCCGTTTTCAAAAGGATAGGTGGGATGCTCCACAATCAGCTTCCCCCCGCGGGCCTTGTGCCGCCCAAGCGCATCGGGCGCGTTGGAAAACACCGGCATAAAGCGCATATAGATCAAATCAAACGGGCGGATGTCCAGCGCGCGCTTTAGCGCGGCCATCAAATCCACATACAGCGCCGTAACGGCGTAGCCCGGCATGCGGGCGAGCGCGCAGCGTTTCAGAAGCGTGCGCTCCCCGCCGCGGCACAGCCACATCCCCTGCCCGTTCCAGCCGATGAAGTACGCCTGATGCCCAAGCGCCTCCGCCGCGGCCATCTGGCCGCGGAATTTGCTGGTCAGGTTATCCTGCCCGTCCAGCGGGCTGCGCATCAAAAACAAAATGGACGCCAACGGGCGCTTCCTCCTTTATTTCCCGCGCTTCAGTCCCTAGCAAGCAACTCCTGGTACAGCGCGGCCATTTGGCGCAGCGCCTCGTCCAAGCTATATCCCTGCATCACGCGGCGGTTGCGGTTTCCCATCTCGCGGCGCAGCGGCGCATCCGCCATCAGCCGCTTCACGTCCTCAGAAAAACCCTTCCAATCGCGGGGCGCGTTCAAATAGCCTCCCTCGCCAGGCTGAATCAAATCGGCATTGCCGCGCACGTTGCTTACCACGCAGGGCAGCCCCGCGGCCATGGCCTCCATCTGGGCGACGGGCAGCCCTTCCTGCAACGAAGGGAACAGAAAGATATCCGACGCGCGCAGCAGCGCCGGCACATCCCGGCGGAAGCCCAAAAAGTGCGCGCGCTCCGCCATGCCCAATTCCCCGGCCAGGGCTTTCAGCGCCTCCTCGCGCTCCCCCACGCCGCAAAACAGCAGATGCGCCCTTTCAAGCGGGGCCACGGCGCGCAGCGCCGTTTCGTGGTTCTTGCGCACGCTGTGCTCGCCCACGCAAATAACGGCCGTATCCTCCTCGCCTAGGCCCAGGGCCCGCCGTACCGCCGCGCAATCCAGCGGCCCCTCAAAGCGCGTTAAATCCACGCCCACGCCGCTCACCAGGGCCGTCTTTTGGGCGTGGAAGCGCCGGGCGCGGGCATAGTCCTCGCCGTTGATGGTGATGAGCAGATCGGTAAACCGGCTCAAAAACCGCTCCACGGGATAAAACAAAAGCCAGTTTTTCACCGGCGCGCCGGTAAAGAAATGAAAGCCGTGCGCGGTATAAACAACCTTCGTGCCCCGCCTGCGCGCCCGGCGCGCGGCCAGCCGCCCCAGCATGCCGCCCACCGGCGTGTTGCAGTGGATCAGGCTATATCCGCCCTCGTCAATCAGCCTTTTGAGCTGCCCAAATACCTTTACGTTGGATACGGAGAACGGCGAGCGGGAAAACGGCAGCTCAATGAAGCGGTCGCAGCCCGGCACGCTTTCAACGGGTTCGGGCATATCGTTGCGGCAGCAAAGGTGCACCTCGTACCCCTGCTCCTGAAACCAGCGCATGTAGGGCACATGGAACACCAGCACATGCGCGCGCAGCACCGTGGCCACAAACAGCACCCTTGGCTTCATAGCTTCCCCTCCGTCAGCCGGATGGTTTCTGCAAAAGAGGGCTGGGGCTCGTCCGCAAAGGCCGCGCTCATGGCCTGGTCATAGGTCAGGGTGCCAAACGCCTTGCCAAGCGCCGTTACGCGCCGCGCAAGCAGCCCGATAAGCCAGCCAAGCCCCGGCACAAGGCGCAGCCGCCTGCCGTGGCAGCGGGCGATTTCCCGCATCATATCGCAGGTGCACACATATTCGCGGTTCTGGGGAAAGTACAGGCCGCCCTCCCCGCTTTCCAAAAGCCTTTTCACAAAGCCGCACAGCACGTCGATATGCAGCATGCTGCGCTCGTTTTTCACCCCGGGAAATATCGAAACGCTCCTGGCCAGCGCCGAAAGCCTTGGGTAATTGCCCCGGCAGCCCCGCCCGTAAATCATGGGCGGGCGCAGGATCGCCACGCGGAATCCGTCGCCGTCAAGGGCGGCAAGCTCCTGCTCGGCCCGCCATTTGCTTATGCCATAGCCGGTAACGGGCGCGGGCTGCGTATCCGCCGTAATGCGCCCGCAAGCGAGCCCATACACGCTCATGCTGCTGAAAAATACAAACTGCCTTGCGCCCCGCGCCTTGGCCTCCCGGGCCGCCTCCACCGCAAGCGCCCGGTTTACCTGGTCGTAAAGGGGGCGGTTTTCCTCCGTTTCACGCTGGTGGGCGATTCCCGCCACGTGGATTACCGCGTCGCAGCCCGAAAGCGCGTCCCTGTTCCAATCGCCGCGCATATCCGCTTCCCGCACGTCAAACCGCTCGGGGAAGCGCGCCAGCCACGCCGCGATGTGCGTGCCAATGTAGCTGCCCGCGCCGGTAACAACCACCCGCATCATGGCTTGTCCTCCCTGGAGCCGCCGGGATTGGCCCTGTCCTCATGGCCCTCCACAATGCCCTGGCGGTTAACCACCTTCACAAGGGTGAGCAAAAAGCACTTTACATCAAACCAAAAGCTGATATTTTTGGCGTATTCCGCGTCGCGGCGGGCCTTTTTTTCCAGGTCGCGGCTCAAATAATCGCGCCCGTTTACCTGCGCCCAGCCGCTAAGGCCCGGGCGCACGCCGCTGGCCCCGTAGCGGTCGCGCAGCTCCATAAGGTCATATTGATTCCACAGCGCGGGCCGGGGCCCAATCAGCGACATATCCCCCTTGAGGATGTTCCACAGCTGGGGCAGCTCGTCCAGGCTGGTTTTGCGAAGGATTTTGCCCAGCGGCGTAATGTACCCGCCCGCCCCGCGCAGATCGTTGGTGGGCACGTCATGCGGCGCGTCCGCGCGCATGGAGCGGAACTTGTAGATATCAAACAGCGCCTTGTCCTTGCCGTAGCGCTTTTGGGAAAAAATTACCGGGCCGGGGCTGTCCAGCTTGATCAGTACCGCTATCAGCAAAAACAACGGGCTAAGCACCGCCATGCTTACCACGGAGAAGACCACATCCAGCGCCCGTTTGACGTATCTTTCGTACATAGGTTACTCCTCCGCCCTGTGCTTGGCGTGCTTTTCCTGCTCGGCGCGCGCCTCGACGAGGCGGTTGACGGCGTTCAAATAGGCCAGGCAGCTGGCCTCGATAATATCGGTGGATACGCCCTTGCCAAGCATCACCCAGCCCGCGCCGCGCACGCGCACCGTCACCTCGCCCAGGGCGTCCTCGCCCTCGGTTACGGCGCGCAGCTGGTAGCTTTCCAGCTTGCACCTAAGCCCCGTGATCTGGTCTACCGCGTGGAAGCAGGCTTCCACCGGGCCGTCCCCGCAATCCGCGCGGGTGATGATATCCGTTTCCCGCTGCAAGCTCACCGTCGCGGTGGAGGTCATGCGGTTGCCGCTGAAAATCTGGAAGGAATGCATGCGGTACATGCCCCTTGCGCCATGCATCTGTTCGCGGCAAATAGCCATCACGTCGCGCTCGGTAATATCCTTCTTGCGGTCGGCCAGCTCCTTGAACTTTTCAAAGGCGCGGTTAAGCTCGTGCTCCGTTAGCTCAAAGCCCAGCTCCATGGCGTGCTCGCGCAGCGCATGGCGGCCGCTCAGCTTGCCCAGCACCACCCCGCCCTGCGGGATGCCCAGCTCCTCGGGCTTCATAATTTCGTAGGTGGCGCGTTCCTTCAACACGCCGTGCTGATGGATGCCGCTTTGGTGCACAAAGGCGTTGGCCCCCACCACCGCCTTATTGGGCTGTATCTCCATGCCGGAGAGCCCGGCGGCCAGGCGGCTCACGCGGTAAAGCTCGCGGGTATTCAGGTTGTCGCGCAGGCCGTAAACATCCCGGCGCGTGCGCAGGCCCATCACAATTTCATCCAGCGGCGCGTTGCCCGCCCGCTCGCCCAGGCCGTTAATGGTGCATTCCACCTGCCGCGCGCCGCGCCGCAGCGCCTCCAGGGTGGTAGCGGTAGCCAATCCCAAATCGTTATGGCAATGCGTGGACAGGATAACCTCCCGGCTGCCCACCACATGCTCCTTCACCCCGGCAATCAGCGCGCCGTACTCGTTTACGGTGGCATAGCCCACGGTATCCGGGATATTGATGGTGCCCGCGCCCGCCTCGATGGCGGCGGCGCATACCTGGTACAGGAAATCCGGCTCTGTGCGGGTGGCGTCCTCGCAGCTGAATTCCACATCGGCGCACAGCGAACGGGCCAGCGCAACGCCGCGCACCGCGGCCTCCAGCACCTGCTCGCGCGTCATGTTCAGCTTGGCGGCGCGATGCACGGGGCTTGTGGCGATAAACACATGGATGCGCGGCTTTACCGCGTCTTTAAGCGCGTCCGCGGCGGCGCGGATATCGCTTTCCACGCAGCGCGCCAAAGAGCACACGCCTGTGCGCACGGTACGGCTTACCGCGCGCACGGCCTCAAAATCCCCCGGGCTGGCGCCGGCGAAGCCTGCCTCAATCATATCCACGCCCAGAGCCTCCAGGTTGCGCGCAAGATCCACCTTCTCCGCAAGCTGAAAGCTAACGCCGGGGGTTTGCTCGCCGTCCCTGAGCGTGGTATCGAAAAACAGCACCGTATCCTGCATGGATGCCTCCGTTACTCAAGGCATATCAGCGGCAGCAGCTTTTCAAGCGTTCGGCTGCCAATGCCCGTTACGTTCATCAAATCCTCGGGGTAATGGAAGGGGCCGTTGCGCTCGCGCTCCTCCACAATGCGGCGGGCAATTACCTCGCCCACGCCGGGCAGCGCGTCCAGCTCGTCCACACCGGCGGTGTTCACGTTCACCGGGCCGCCGGGCCTAAGCGCCGGCACAGGCGTTGCGGCGCGGGCAGCGCGCGGGGCGCTTTGCCGGTAGGAAACGCCCGCCCGCGGCTGGATATGCCCAATCAGCAGGGCGCAGGCGGCCAGGGCTGCAAGCCCCGCCGCCCATCGCAGCGCCCGCGTGCCGCGCGGCATGCGCTTACGCGCCTCCCTTGCGCACCTTCTGGCCCGCGGGGGTATCCTCCAAAATATAGCCCATGGCCTTGATCTGGTCGCGAAGCTCGTCGCTGCGCTTCCAGTCCTTGTTCTTGCGGGCCTGGGCGCGCTCGTCCACCATGGCCTGCACCTCGGGGCTTACGCCGTCATCCTGCTTCATCAAAAGGCCCAGCACGCCGCAAATGGCGTTCATCTTTTCCTGGCCGCACTGAACGGCCGCCCTGCTCACGCCCGCCTGGGGCAGCTTGTGCACGCTGCGCACCAGCTCAAACAGCGCCGCCAGCGCGTCGGCTGTGTTCAGGTCGTCGTCCATGGCCGCGATGAACTTTTCCTCCGCCTTTCCGCACTCGTCCATAAAGGCGCGCTCCGCCTCGCTGGGCTCGCGCTCCTGCGCGTTTTTGGAAAGGAAGGCTAGCTGGTCGCGCGCGATATAGAGGCGCTCCAGGCTGCTGGCAGCCGCCTCGATAAGCTCGCGGCTAAAATTGATGGGGCTGCGGTAGTGCGCCGAGAGCATAAACATGCGCACGGCCTCCAGGTCATACTCCTTGGCGATATCGCGCACGGTAAAGAAATTGCCCTTGGATTTGGACATCTTTTCGTTATCGATATTGATAAAGCCGTTATGCATCCAATAGTTCACATAGGGCTTGCCCGTAGCGCCGCTGGTTTGGGCGATCTCGTTTTCGTGATGCGGGAACAAAAGGTCCTTGCCGCCGCCGTGAATATCGAAGGTTTCGCCCAGGTAGGTGGTGCTCATGGCCGAGCACTCGATGTGCCAGCCGGGCCGTCCCATGCCCCAGGGGCTTTCCCAGGCGGGCTCGCCAGGCTTCTGCGCCTTCCACAGGGCAAAGTCCAGCGGATCCTCCTTCTGCTCGCCTATATTTACGCGCGCGCCGTTTTCCAAATCCTCCAGGTTTTGGCCGCACAGGCAGCCATAGCTTGGGAAGGCCCTCACCCGGTAGTACACGTCGCCGTTTACGGCGTAAGCCAGGCCCTTATCCATCAGCCGCTCAATCAGCGCGATGATCTGGGGAATGTGCTCCGTGGCCCTGGGATGCACCGTGGCCGGGCGGATGCCCAGGGCCTTTGCGTCCACAAAGTATTCCGCGATGTACTTCTCCGCCACGTCCTTCACCGTAACGCCTTCCTCATTGGCGCGGCGGATCATCTTATCGTCGATATCGGTAAAGTTTTGCACGAAGGTTACTTCATAGCCCCGGTATTCCAGGTAGCGCCTAAGCACGTCAAATACGATAAAGGGCCGGGCGTTGCCAATGTGGAAGAAGTTATACACCGTGGGGCCGCAGGCATAAATGCCTACCTTTCCCTCATGAATGGGCTTGAAGGTTTCCTTTTTCCGGGTCATGCTGTTGTAAATCTGCATGGTATATGCTCCTTTATTCCGCCGTTTTGGATGATTCCTGCATGGGGCGCGCGCCGTGCGCCTCTATACCTCGCTCCCGGCAGGGGGCGTCCTCGGGCGCGGCCTCGCAACCCTCGCAGCCCAGGCGCTGGGCATGCTTGGCCAGGCAGCTTTCCAGCACCGTCAGCCGCTTCACCAGCGCCTCCATGCGGTCAAGCATGGGGTCGGGCAGGTTTACCTGATCCAAATCCACCCCGTCGGCGGGCTGGGGCTGCTTCTTTTCCACAATACGGCCCGGGTTGCCCACCACGGTACAGTTATCCGGCACGTTTTTTAGCACGATCGCGCCCGCGCCCACCTTGCTGTGGTTGCCGATGGTAATGGGCCCAAGCACCTTTGCCCCCGCGCCGATGGTAACGCCGTTGCCGATGGTGGGGTGGCGCTTGCCGGTATCCTTGCCCGTGCCGCCCAGGGTCACGCCCTGGTAGATGGTTACGTCGTCGCCGATGATGGTGGTTTCGCCAATCACCACGCCGTCGCCATGGTCAATGAACACCCGCCGCCCGATCTGCGCGCCGGGATGAATCTCGATTCCCGTTTTATGCCGCGCGCGCTGGCTAATCCACCGCGCCAGAAGCACATGCCCCTTTTCATAAAGCGCGTGCGCCCTACGATGGGATTTCAGCGCCACCAGCCCCGGGTAGCACAGCCTCACCTCCGCCATGGATTTGGCGGCGGGGTCGCGTGCCAGCACGGCTTCGCGGTCCTCCTTCACAAGGGTTTTCCAATCGCCCATTTATGTCCCTCCCATTTCTCCGGGGGAAGGGCCTCAGGCCTGTTCCTCCTCCCGCGCCGCCGGGAGCTGGATATAAGCGCCGTTAAACACGCCCTCAACATCCCTCAGCAGCGTTTCCTGCGCGTTGAGCCCCCGCTCGTGCCTGGGCTCAAGCGTATACGCCCCGTCCGGCCCGCGATGGCGGCACTTCTCCGTATCGTTCCATTGCAGGGCCAGCACATTTTCCACGGCGCGCCTGCACGCCTCGTCCTTCACGGGGAACATCAGCTCCACGCGCTTATACAGGTTGCGCGGCATCCAATCCGCCGAGGACAGGTATACCTCGTGCTCGCCGCCGTTTTCAAACACAAACGCGCGCGCGTGCTCCAAATGCCGCCCCACGATGGAGCGCACGCGGATGTTTTCGCTCACGCCCTCTATGCCGGGAATCAGGCAGCATACGCCGCGCACCATCAGGTCGATCTCAACGCCCGCGCGCCCCGCCTCCAAAAGCGCATGCATCACCGGCTCGTCGGACAGGGCGTTCATCTTCGCCATAATTCTGGCGGGCAGGCCCATTTCGGCATTCTCCCGCTCGCGCTCAATCAGGCGCAGCACGGCGGGCTGGAGCATATCGGGCGCCTTTAGCAGCTCCTGCAGCTCCACCTCGCGCCCATCCAGGCTTTCAAAGAAAGCCGCCGCATCCGCCGTGAGCGCGGGGTCGGCCGTGAGCAGGCCAAAATCCGTATAGAGCTTGGCCGTGCCATCGTGATAGTTGCCCGTGCCCAGGTGCGCCTCCCGGCGAAGCTGCCCATCCACTTCGCGCTCAAACAGGGTGATCTTGCTGTGGGTCTTTAGCCCCGGCAGCCCGTACATGACCCGGCAGCCGGCGCGCTTGAGCCGCTCGCCCCAATAAAGGTTGTTTTCCTCGTCAAAGCGGGCGTGAATCTCAAAGAGCACCTGCACCTCCTTGCCGTTTTCCGCCGCGCGCGCAAGCGCCGCCACAATGGGGCTGTTGCCGCTCACCCGGTACAGCGTCTGGCGGATGGCCCGCACGGAGGGATCCTCCGCCGCCAGCTGCATCAGGTGAACCACGGGCGCAAAGCTGTGGTAGGGATGGTACAAAAGCCAGTCGCGCCGGTCAATCTGCTCAAACGCGTCCTCGCCCATCAGCGCTTCCACCTCAACGGGCTGCACGGCGGGATATTTCAGCTCCGGCCGTTTCACCAGTCCGTAGAGGTTCATCATCATCTTATTCAAATCCAGCGGCCCCGTGACACGGTAGCGCCTCTCGGCTTCCACCTCAAAGCGTTTCATCAGCAGGGTGAGCATTTCCTCGCTCATGCGCTCCTCGGCCTCTAGGCGCATCACCGCGCCGCCCACGCGCTTGGCAAGCATGCCGCGCACAGCGGGCACGATATCGTCCTCGTTGAATTCCTCAATCTCAAAATCCTGGTTGCGCAGGATGCGGAACACCGCCGCGTGCTCCACCTCATCCTTGGGAAACAGGCGGTGCAGATGGTGCTTCACCACGTCCTCCACGCGGATGAGGCGCTGCACGTCCTTGCTTTGGGACAGGTCAATCAGCCGCGGCAGCGCGGCAGGCAGGCCCACGAGCATAAACTGGGCGTTTTTCCTGCGTGGGCGCACCAGCTTTGCGCACAAATACAGCTGCTTTTGGCGCGGCCTGGCGCCATCCAGCGGCTCGGCCTTCAAATACGGGCGGATTTCCTTTTCAAAGATGCCCTTTTCACGCCTGAGGAGCATTTCATCCAGGCTAAAGGTAGGAAACAGCTGCACGCCCTGCAAATACAGTTCGCTGCGGATTCCCTCATACAGCGTGTATTGCCTGTTGTTTTGCCTGAGGATCTCCTTGTTCACGCGGCGATACAGCTTTTCCGCCTTCAAGCCGCCCTGCGTTTTTTTACCCTTTCGCTTGCCGCTTGCCGCCTCCAGCACGCCATGGTAGCGCACCTGCATAAATTCATCCAGATTGGAGGTTACAATCGCCAAAAATTTTGCGCGCTCCATGAGCGGATTATCGGGGTTATCCGCCTCTGCCTGTACCCGTCCATTAAAGCTTAGCCAGCTCAATTCGCGGTTTTCAATGGCATGCTTATCGGCCTTTCGCTTATGTGCGCTGCCCATATGCTCCCGTCCTCCCATTGCTTGCGCAAATGATATGCTTTGTAATTATACCACATTCGTGAAGTTCCTGTCTATGGGCGCTTTGCAGTGAAAAGCGCCCCGGACTCAACAGGGGAATCCGCGCTTGTAAAGCCAGGCGTTTTTTGGTATAATGCATGGATATGACCGCATATACCAACGGCACAAAGGAGGCGGCTGCCTATGACCGCATGGCTCATCCGTACCTTTATCCATAATGCCTCCGCCGTGGAGGATCCCGACGTGCGCGCCGCCTATGGCACGTTGGCTTCCATCACGGGCGTTTTGGTCAATCTGCTGCTGTCCGGCGCAAAGTTCCTGGTGGGTGTGCTCAGCGGGTCCGTAGCCATCACGGCGGACGCGGCCAACAACCTTTCCGACGCGGCGGGCAGCATCGTTACCTTCATCACCACGCGCCTGGCGCATAAGCCCGTGGACCAGGAACATCCCTTCGGCCACGGACGCATGGAATACATCGGTTCCCTGGGCGTGGGCGCGCTGGTTGTGCTCATGGGTTTGGGCCTGCTGCGCGATAGCGTTACAGCGATCTTTCATCCCGAGCCGCTGGCCGTCAGCTGGCCGGTGCTTGTGGTTTTGGGGCTGTCCATGCTGGCAAAGCTGTGGCTGTATCTGTTTTACCGCAAGCTGGGCAAGGCCGTAAACAACGGCACGCTGCTGGCTGCCTCCAAGGATAGCCTGGGCGACGTGCTCTCCACCGGCGCGGTGCTTGTAAGCGTGCTGCTGGCCTGGGTCTTTGGCTGGGTGATTGACGGCTATATCGGCCTGCTGGTGGCGGTGATCGTGCTCAAGGCGGGCTTTGGGGTATGCCGCGACACGATGGATAGCCTGCTGGGCGGCAAGCCCGATCCCGAAAAGACCCGCCGCATCCGCGAGATGCTTTTGGCCCATGAGGGCATTTTGGGCGTGCACGACCTGGTGCTGCATGACTATGGCCCGGGCCGCTGCATCGCTTCCGTGCATGCGGAGGTGAGCGCGGACAGCGATATCGTAGCCATTCATGAAGTCATTGACGATGCGGAGCGCGAGATCGGGCAGGAGCTGCACATGGCCATATGCATCCATATGGATCCTATCGTCACCGCGGACGAAACCACCAACCGCGTCCGCAGCCAAATGCAGGCTTTTTTGCAAAATACCGATCCCGCCCTCTCCCTGCACGATTTTCGCATGGTGCCGGGGCAGGGCCACATCAACCTGATCTTTGACTGCGTGCTGCCCGTGGGCTACAAGACGCGCGACGAGCTGCTTCAATCCCTCAAGGCCTACGCCCTGTCGCTGGATCCGCGCTACTGCCTGGTGGTGCAGTTCGACACGGATTTCACCTGATTTTCCCACCCGCACGAAAAGCGCCCTCTCAATGCGTTTGGTTTCCAGTCACCACGCATAAAGGAGGGCTTTTTCCATGCATTCGTTTATCAAACGCGCCGCCGCGCTGCTGTGCGCCATTCTGCTGGCCTGCGCGGCGCTTCCTGCCTACGCAGGCAGCGGCGAACCCTTCAACGTTCTTCTCATCGGCGTAGATACGAAGGATGAGGAGCAGGCGGGGCGCAGCGATGTAATGCTGCTTATCAGCCTTTCGCCGGAAAAGGGCAGCGTGCGCATGCTTTCGTTCCTGCGGGACTTATACGTGCCCATTCCCGGCCATGGCCAAACCCGGCTGAACGCGGCCTATTTCTATGGCGGCGAGCGCCTGCTGCGCGATACGCTGGAAAGCGCCTTTGGCGTGCATATCGACCGGTATGCGTCCGTCCATTTTTCCCTTATGGCAGAGCTTGTGGAGCTGGCCGGCGGCGTAGAGGTGGATGTGAGCAACAAGGAGCTCGCGCAGCTTAACGAGATCATACGGCACTACAACAAGCGCATAGGCGAAGCCGTAAACCAGGACGTGCTGGCAGCCGCAGGCAAGCAGCGCCTCAACGGCAAGCAGGCGCTAAGCTATTGCCGCATCCGGAAGATCGATAGCGATTTTCAGCGTACCGGCCGCCAGCAGGCGGTGCTGACCGCCCTGTTTGAGCAGGTGCGCGCGCTGGATGCGCTCTCGCTTGTTAAATTTACGCTGCAAGCTCTCGGCAAGGTGGAAACCGACCTTACGCCCCAGGATATCGCCGACCTGCTGCCCATGCTTACGCAGGCGGACGCCTCGGCCATCCAAACCGCGCACGTGCCCTTTGAGGGCGCCTATACCGATGAAACCATAGGCGGCATGATGGTGCTCAAGCCCGATTTCAAGCAGAATCAAAAGCTGATCCAGCGCTTCCTTTCGCAGCCATAAAGGAACAACAGGGCCCGGTTCCGCTCACGCGAAACCGGGCCCCTTTTTTATACAGGCTTCAGCTTAGCGGCCGAACTGTACGTCGTTGTTGCCGGAGTTGGTTTCCCACATCTCAAGCATGTTGATAGGATCGTTGAAGTCAGCCAGCCAGCCGTTGCGGGCCACGTCGTAGCTGCCGTTCTTACGGTCGTTCAGGAACACGTTCCACTCGCAGGTGCGGATGGTCATGTTGATGCCTACCGCGGCCAGATCCTGCTGGATGCACTCGGCGATAGCCACATGGCCGGTGCCCTCGTTGGTGAGGTACTCGAAGGTGAGGGGGGTGCTAGCGGAGAGCATGCCGTTGTCGTCGAACTCATAGCCGGCGGTCTTGAGCAGCTCGATCGCGCCTTCCACGTCCACTTCCTCGCTGTAATAGCCGTCGCCCACGGGGAAGGTGTAAGCGTCGTCATTGGTCTTGAACACGCCGCCGTTGCCGTCCATCATACCGGCGGGGATGAAGGAGGTAGCGGGCTGCTGGCCGGTCTGGCCAACGGTTTCCACGATGTACTCGCGGTCTACCAGCTTGGCGAAGGCGCGGCGCATGGCGTTGGCCTGCTCCACGGTCTTGCCGTCAAACAGGTGGCTCTTTACGTTGAAGCAGGCATAGTAGGTGCCCAGGTTGCCCACGATGTGGAACTCAGGATTGTCGAGCAGAACCTGAATCTGGTCGTTAGGCACGGTATCGATGAAGTCCAGGTTGCCGGCCTGATAGGCGGCGTATACGGCGGTATCGTCGGCGGAGAGCATCAGCTCAAGGCGCTCGATCTTCACGTTCTCGGCATCGTACCAGTTGGGGTTCTTTTCGTAAACCATGCTCTCGTTGTGCTTCCACTCGGTGAGCACATAGGGGCCGCAGCCCACAAAGCCGGCCTCGGTAGCCCAAGCGCCGGGATTGAGCACCTTGCCGTCCTCGCCCAGGTAGCCCTCGGCGCCCTCAACCACATCCTGCTTCACAGCAAAGAAGGTGGGGAAAGCGGCCAGATCCAGGAAGTACACGCAGGGAGCGGCCATTTCCACGGTCAGGGTCTTGCCATCCTCAGAGGCGGTCACAGCCAGGTCGTCCGGATAGCCCTTGATGCCGTTGAACATGTAGCCGTAGTCGGCAGCGGTTTCGGTAGCGGCAGCGCGCTTCCAGCTCCACTCAAAGTCCTTGGCGGTCAGGTCGGAGCCGTCGCTCCACTTCAGGCCGTCCTTCATGGTGAAGGTGTAGGTCAGGCCATCCTCGCTCATCTCGTAGCCTTCGGCGAAGTTGGGAACCAGCTGGCCCTCGGCGTCATAGGTGTACAGGCCGCCAAAGGACATAATGGCCAGGCAGGCGCCGTCCACGGAGCTGTTCAGCGCGGGATCCAGCTTGTCCGGCTCGCTGGCCAGCTGCAGGCGCAGGGTGGTGGCGTCGCCGTTGGTGGCATACTGGAAGAACTTGTTGCCGTAGGCATTGTAGTAGATGCCCTCGACGCCTTCCTTCTGCATGAAGATGTCGTTGTAATAGTAGATGGGCAGCAGAGCGCCGGTTTCCATGAGCATATCCTCAGCCTTGTGCATGAGGGCCTCACGTTCGGCCAGATCGGTCGTGGTCTTGATCTCCGCAATCAGCGCGTCGTACTCCGTCCAATCGGGCTCGGAGCCTTCATCCGCGAAAGCGGGCGCCATGCAGGCAACGATCATCATCATTACCAGCAGGGCAGAAAGCAACTTTTTCATTGTTCGTTTCCTCCTGATTTTTATTTCCAAAGGCCGCCGTTTGAAAGCGTCCCTTAGAGTCAATAATGGGGATTCCAGCAGGCAATGCTGTGGCCGGGGGCCGTTTCGGCCAGGTGCGGGCATTCCTGGGCGCACCTTTCCGTGGCATAACGGCAGCGGGTGCGGAAGGGGCAGCCCGTGGGCATGTGCAGGGGGCTGGGCACATCGCCCTCCAGCGGGATGCGGTGGCGCGTGCGCGCCGTGTCCGGGTCTGGAATGGGAATGGCCGAAATCAGCGATTGCGTATAGGGATGCTGCGGGTTGTTCACCACATCCTCGGCGCTGCCAATTTCCACAATCCGCCCCAGATACATCACCGCGATGCGATGGCTTATGTGCTGAACCACCAATAGGTCGTGCGCGATAAACAGATAGGCGATGCCCAGCTTTTGCTGCAATTCCTCAAAGGTGTTGATAATCTGCGCCTGGATGGATACGTCCAGGGCGCTCACCGGCTCGTCGCACACGATGAATTTGGGGTTCACCGCCAACGCGCGCGCAATGCCGATGCGCTGGCGCTGTCCGCCGGAAAACTCGTGCGCGTAGCGGCGGGCATGGTCGCTATTGAGGCCCACCAGGGTGAGCAGCTCGGCGATCCTGTCGCTGCGCTCCTTCTTAGTGGCGTACAGGTGGTGAATATCCAACGGCTCGCCCACGATATCCGCCACCGTCATGCGCGGGTTCAGCGAGGAGTACGGGTCCTGGAAAACAATTTGCATATCCTTGCGGTAATGGGAGATGTTATTGGCCGTAATCCTGTTCCCGTTATAGATCACTTCGCCGCCGGTGGGCTTATACAGGTGCAGGATGGTGCGGCCCACGGTGGTTTTGCCGCAGCCGGATTCGCCCACCAGGCCCAGCGTTTCGCCCGGCTTGATGGAGAAGGAAACGCCGTCCACCGCCTTCAGCGGAATGGAGCCAAACCAGCCGGAGCGCACGGGAAAATACTGCTTAAGGTCACGAACCTCCAGAATGTACTCGCTCATTCCGTTACGCCCTCCTCGGCAGCCTCGTCGTAAACGCGCTTTACGTTCATCCAGCACGAGGCCTTATGGTTGTCGTTGATGGGCAATTCCTCAGGCAGCTCGCCCAGGCAGATTTTCATAGCCTTATCGCAGCGGGAGGCAAAGGCGCAGCCCTTGGGCATGCTGGTCAAATCCACAGGCGAGCCCGCAATGGGGATCAGGCGGCGGTTTTTGCTGTCCAGCTTGGGAATGGAGCGCAGCAGCCCTTTGGTGTACTCATGCTTGGGGTTGTAAAAAATCTCGTCCACGGTGCCGCGCTCACACACGCGGCCCGCGTACATCACGATAATCTCGTCGCACATATCGGCAATCACGCCCAAATCATGCGTGATCATGATAATGGCCATGCCCAGCTTCTTTTGCAGCTCCTTCATCAATTCAAGGATCTGCGCCTGAATGGTCACGTCCAGGGCCGTGGTGGGTTCGTCCGCAATCAGGATATCCGGTTCGCAAGCCAGCGCCATGGCGATCATCACGCGCTGGCGCATGCCGCCGCTCAGCTCGTGCGGGTACTGCTTCAGGCGCTTTTCAGGCTCGTTCACGCCCACCAGCTTAAGCATTTCCACCGCGCGGGCGTTGGCCTCGGCGCGGCCGCGGTCGGTATGCAGCAAGATGGCCTCGCGCAGCTGGTTGCCAATGGTATACGTAGGGTTCAGCGACGTCATGGGATCCTGGAAGATGATGGATATGCGCTTGCCGCGGAACTCGCTCATCTGCTTTTTGGAATACTGAACGATGTCCTCGCCGTTGAACAAAATTTGCCCGCTCTTGATGCGGCCCGGCTCCACGAGGATGCGCATGATGGAATAGGCCGTAACGCTCTTGCCGCTGCCGGACTCGCCCACGATGCCCAGCACCTTGCCCTTTTCCAAATTGAAGGAAATGCCGTTGACGGCGCGAACCTCGCCCGCGTCCACGTCAAACGAAGTACACAGGTCTTTCACCTGCAACAGCGGTGTGCTCATCGTCATGTTACCTCCTCAGCTTGGGGTCGAACGCATCGCGCAGGCCGTCGCCCAGCAGGTTGAAGCTGAGCACAATCAGGCAAATGCTGATCGCCGGGAAAAGCATCTTCCACGGGTAGGTCTGCATGCCGCCGCGCGCCGCGTTAGCCAGGGAGCCCAGCGACGGCATAGGCGCCTGAACGCCCAGGCCGATAAAGCTTAAAAAGCTCTCGGTAAAGATGGCGGAGGGAATTTGCAGCGCCACGGAGATGAAAATCACGCTCATGCAGTTGGGCAGAATATGCTTGAGGATAATCCTATCCGCCTTGGCGTTCAAAGCGCGCGCCGCCAGCACGTATTCGTTGGTTTTGATGGAAAGGATCTGGCCACGCACCAGGCGCGCCATGCTTACCCAGTACAAAAGGCCGAATACCACGAACAGGCTGAGCATATTCGTGCCAAGCTGCGCCAGCACCGTACCCTCCAGCGCCTTGCCCAGCACCTGGTTTAGCACCACGGAGAGCAAAATCACCATCAGCGTGTCCGGCAGGGAATAGATGATATCCACAATGCGCATCATAATCAGGTCCACCTTGCCGCCGCAGTAGCCCGATATGGAGCCATACAGCAGGCCGATCACCAGAACAATCAGGCTGGCGAACAGGCCCACCGTAAGCGATACGCGCGCGCCGAAAACCACGCGGATAAAGTAGTCGCGGCACAATTCGTCGGTTCCAAAGATGTGGGGGAAAATCTTCTGCCCCTCCTCGATGGCTTTCAGCTCGTTTTTGGAGTACTGGAAGGGCGCCAGGTTTTTGGCGGTCTTATCGCGCTTGCCGTTTACCTCGATCATTTGCGAATAGGAGTAGGGGTACACCATCGGCACGACGACGATGATTACCAGCATCACCGCCAGCACGATCAGGCTGGCCACGGCAAGCGGGTTTTTAAACAGCTTGCGCATGCCGTCGCGGAAGAAGGTGGTGGACTCCCGCATTTTCTCATGCTGCTGCTTTTCCTCGTCCGTGGCGGGGGTAAACTTGCTCAAATCAATTTGCAGGCTCAAGAGGTTTTTCTTGGGCAGCTTATCTTCTACAAACTCATGCATGAAACGCCGTCCTCCTTAATCAAACTTGATGCGCGGGTCTACCACTTTGTAGATCAGGTCGCTCAAAAGCGTTGCAACGACCATCAGCACCGCAAGGAAGATGGTGACAGCCATAATCATGGGATAGTCCTGGTTGTTGATGGAGCTGACGAACTTGGTGCCCAGCCCGCCCACGGTAAACACGGTTTCAACCACCATGCTGCCGGTAAGGATGTAGGCCGTCATGGGGCCCACATAGGTGATTACAGGAATGAGCGCGTTGCGCAGGGCATGCTTGAAGATGACCAGCCACTCGCGCACGCCCTTGGCGCGGGCGGTGCGGATGTAATCCTGGCCCAGCACATCCAGCATGCTGGACTTGGTTAGGCGCGTGATATAGGCCATGGGATACAGCGCCAGGGCAATCACCGGCAAAACGTAATTGGGGCTGGAAGGATCCCAAACGCCCACCCACTTAAGCTGTAGGCAGAATACCAGCAGCAAAATCGTGGCCAGGATAAAGCTGGGCACCGACACAAACAGCGTGGTGATGAAAATAATGACGCGATCCGGCCAGCGCCCGCGGCAAAGCGCCGCCACGGAGCCCAACACCAGGCCCAGCGCCAGCGCCAGCAGCGCCGCCGTGCCGCCCAGCTTGGCGGATACCGCAAACGATTCGGAGATTATCGTGGTAATTTCACGCCCGGTTTTCAGCGAAATGCCAAAGTCGCCATGGAGCAGATTGTTTAAATAAATCGCAAACTGCTCCGGCACGGGCTTATCCAGATGAAAACGCTGCATAAGCATGGCTTCCACCGCGGGGTCCTTGGCCTTCTCGCCAGAAAACGGCCCGCCCGGAATCGCGTTCATCGCAAAGAACGTAATAGCCGCGATGATAAATACGGTAAGGATTGCAAGCAAAACGCGCTTCACCACATATTTGAGCATCCTGATGAGTCCCTCCCAGCCAGCAGGCCGCCTACCGGCCCGCCGCTATGATGATGTCCGTCCATCCCAACGATGAAGTACGCGAAAGTAGACTTTTGCAACTTGATTGTGATATAGTGAAAAGGTATCATCGAATTTCACGGTGAGGGTGCTGAAGGCCGCTTTTTGCAAGCGGTTTCCAGCGCGGCGCGCAAAAGCCGGATGCGGCGTTGCCTCTTGGAAGGGCGGCGTTTTGAGAGTGTTTAAAACCCTACTCAAAAAAACGCCAGTTCCTAAATGGAACGGCGTTTTTTATCCCTTATAAATCAACATTTTGCCGCATTTTGCGCAGCTGGATGCAGCATTGTCTTTTTTCTGTTCTTCTGCAACTTTTTAGAAAGAAAAATTCATTTTGCTTGGTTTGACGCTTCTACCCAAGCCCTCCATACAGCCTCATCCGCGCCTACGGTAACATGCGAGCCGTTTCTCACAATCGGGCTTACCAGCGCGGAGGGGTCGTTAAGCAGCTCCGCAATAATGAGGCTGTCGGTGCTCATATGCGCCACGGGGCGCTCCAAAGCCTTTTTGCCTTCGCGGTCCACCAGCGCCTTGGCCCCCACGGCGTTTACAAACACATCCAGCTCCTTGCGGCCCAGCGTGTGCTTTTTCAAATCCATCAGCTGATAGGCGATGCGGCGCTCCTTAAAAAAGCGCTCCGCCTTAAGTACGTCCGGATTCTTTTTGGCGATATAAATTTGAATGTTCATGCCTCCTCCGCCCTCCTTTTCAGGCTGCGGCGCACATCCTGGCCAATAAACAGCAGCCGCGTGCAGGCGCTCGCGTCCAAAAAGCGCGAGGTAACGCGCTCGGTATAGCGCTCCTTCAGCTCGCTCATGTTCAGGTTTGTGCTGATAACCGTATGCCGCCCGGCCAGCTGCCGCTCGTTGAGCAGGTTGAACAGCTGCGTGACCGTTACGTTGTTTAACAGGGGCTCCGTGCCCAAATCGTCAATCAGCAGCAGCGGCGCGTCCATCAGCGGGGCCAGAACCGCGCCGTTGTTTTCCATATAAGCCCGCCGCGCCGCCTCAAACAGGCGGTAGGCGCTTGTATAGGCGGGCAGGTAGCCGCGCTGCGCCACCCGCTTGGCTATGCATTGCAGCAAAAACGTTTTACCAAGCCCGCTCTTGCCCATAAGGAGCAAATCCCGCGTTTGGGTATCGGGAAAGCGATCCGCGTAGCGCTGGCACACGTTGCGGTTGCTCTCCGCCACCTGGCGCTGCACGCGGCCCTTCTCGTCCGGCTCGCCGCTAAAAAGGCTTGCGTTAAACTGTTCAAAGCTGGCGCAGCCTTCCCCCAGGCCGCTTTCCGCCATCAGCCGCCGGTTCAGCTCCCGGCGCATGCAATCGCACATGCGGCGGGAGGGGTCGTAAACATAGCCCTCGTCCCGGCAAACGGCGCAGGTATAGACGGGCTGAAGAAAATCGCCGCCCAGGCCGCCCTCCTCCAGCAGCGCGGCAACGCGGCGGTTCAGCTCGGCTATCTGCGCGCCCAGGCCCGCGTTGCGCCCCGGCTCCTTGCGCGTGGCAAGCAGGCTGGTGCGCACGCCGTCCATCACGGCGGCGTGCCGCTTATCCAAAAGCTCGCGCAGGCCGGGGCAGCGCCCGCAGGCTTCCCTCGTGCGCTCCTCAAACAGGCGCAGGTTTTCCTCCCTGCGCTGCGCGTATTCCTGCTGAAGCTGCATCACCAGCTGATCTCGGGTCATAACCGGCTCATCTCCTCTAGCTGCTCGGGCGACAGCTCGTCATCCTCGCTGGGGTCATAGGCGCGCTGCTCGTAGTTTTGCTCGATAACGCGCTTGCTCCCGCCGGGCGCGGGCTTCTCGGCCCGGGCGGCCGCTTGCGCCTGGAAGCGCTCATGCTCCTCGCGCGCCTCCTCAACGGTGGAAACGCCCGCGCCGCGCCAGCTTTCCAGCAGCCTGTTCATATAGGGCATGGGCTTGTCCATGCCGCGCGCATAATCCGCCGCAAGGTCAACCAGCGCATCCGGCATATGCCATTCATCGCGCCACACGCGCAGAAGCTCGCGGTTTCCCTGGTTGATCCCGCCCGAACGCCCGGCGCGCTCCATCAGCGCCCGGATGCGCGCATTCAGCGCCCGTACCTCTGCCAGGTGCGTTTCCACGGCCTCCACCGTTACAAGGCCCTTTTCCTTCCACGCCTCCAAAAGCATAGCCACGTTATCCAGCGTATGCGCGCTGCGGGTACGCGCCACCTGCCGCGCGGCCAGCAGCGCCACCTCGTACCCGCCAACCGCCGCCATATCGCGGTAAACGCGCCGCGTTCCGTCGTCCACCACCGCCATGCTGATGCCAAGCGCCTGCAAAAGCTCCCGGATTCTGGCGGTTTCGCCGCCGGCTTCCTCCAGCTGCCGCGCCACGTCGCCCTCCGCGCCGCCCTTGCCGCCGGCGCGCGTATACAGGCCTTCCAGCACCTTGTCCAGATAGCCAAACGTGGGCGAGCCCTTGGTGGTTTCCTTGCAGGCGCGCAGGATGGCCTCCGGCTCAAAGCCCCATTGCTCCGTCCACTTCTGGTACAGGTCTATCTCATCCATGGAGGGGTTGCGGCGCGAGCCCAGGCGGCTTAGCACCTTGCGCGCCCCCTTCATAGCCGCCTCGGAGCGGTTAAACACCGCCTCCGCCTCCTCAATGGTGAATACCTTTTGCTCGCTCAGCTCCACGGCCAGCTTCTGCGCCGCCTGAAAGCTGAAGTTGACGCCGCGCGTGGCGATCATATGCTGGATAAGCATGAGCACCACCTCGGCAGGCAGCTTCAGCTGCTCCACCCATTCGTAAGCCAGCACGGTTTCGCCGCCATGCAGTTTGCGCCGCTCGCCAAAGGCGGCGTAAACGGCCTGGGCAAAGCTTTCATACGCCTCGTCCTGGGGCAGATGGCGGCGCTGCGCCATGGCCTGCTGCACGCTTACAAAGCGGTAGCAGGGCGGCGCGTCCTTCACGCGCTCTACCAACCGGCAGCGCTCCCAGTAGCGCAGGGCGCGCTCCACATCCTCACGGGTCAGGTTTAGGGCGCGCGCCGCGTCCTCCAGCAAATCTCCCTCCTCCTGCGGGCCGCCATGCGCGCACATGTAGCCGTACAGATACACCTTCACATGGTTTTCAGGCGCTGCGGGCATATATTCGCAGAAAAACGCGTTGGGAATGGCCGTCGCGCCCCACAGAAGGCCGGAACGATCCGTTTCAAAGGTGGGCATGCTAAAGAGAACTCCTTTCGTTGCTGTGAAGAAAGTATAGCATAAAAACGGGAAGCGGCACAAGAGAGAATGCGGCACAGGCCGCACAGGCGCTTCAAGCCGTCGAAAAAGCTCGCCTGCGGCGATCTTTTCCGCCGAAACAGGGTTCACCTGCGCCTGCCGGCCTCGGTTTTATCGGCGCGCGGGGCACTGCCGTGCTCCGCGCTTGTAAAACCTCACGGCTGCGGGTCGCTAACTGCCTTCGGCAGTTGTGCCCACTGGGCACCCGCTTCCCTTCGCCCCAGCCGGTGAACCCTGCAAGGAAACCTTGCTACGCAAGGCTTCCGGCCCCACCGCACATGTCGCCGGGGCCGGATTACGCTTGGAGGTTGACGGAGGGAATGCGGCCCTCCAAACCTCCATAGGGGTTTCTCGACAGTCTGAAGGGCCTGCCTTGCGGCAGGCCCTTCTTTGCGGGCGCTAGCGCCCGCGATGCTTGGCTTTCTTCTTTTCCTGGCGCAGGTCAAAACGCCGCTGCGCCTCCGCCTCGCGCTGCCTGGCGGCGCGGGCCCCGCGCTGTGCGGCGCTTGCCTCCCTTGCGGCCTGCAACGCCTGCTGGCTTTTGGTGCCCACGCCCTGCCCGGCCGCTTTCATGGCCTGGCGCTGCCTGCGCTTGGGGTTTTGCGCCATCGCGCGGCGCAAGCCGTCCTCAACCGGCGGGGAAAAGCGCAGCCCGTCAAAGCTTTCCAGCACCCAGGCGTACACCTCGCGGTCGCTCGGTTCAGCGCCGAACACCACCCTGGCCGCCCGCAGCCTGCCGCCCTCGCGGCGCTCCACAATCCCCACCCAGAACGGATCCTCAAAGAAAACCAAAAGTGTCACGCTCATATGACACGCCTCCTGTTCGCCGGCCCCGTTTCAGCCATGCGGACGACCCCAGGAGGGGAGGGTTACTGATGGCGGCGCGCCGCCATGCCCGGACTACCTACCGGGCTGTGTTTTTCATAGCCAGGCCGGCAATGCCTATTATAGCACACTTTCCGCATAAAACCCATGAAGGGCAAACGGCCTTCTCAAAAGGCCTTTTGAGAAGGCGCCTCTCCCCCATGCGCCCGGCTGAAAGCACGCGCCGCCAGCCGTCAGTCCCAAGCAGGGGGCCTGTTCCGCCGGGCGTATGGGGCGCGCGCGGATTGCGCATTCTTCCCAAAAAGAGCTTGACAAACCCCATACCGCATCATATAATACAAATTGGTCACGCTGCGAGGAAGCCGTGCCATTCCGTGGGGAAAACCGCGCGGGCTTGCGGCGTTGCAACAGGACTATGATAACCGGGATATTGCCGGGCCGTTACCGGCCGCTTGCGAATCTCCCGGAAGGTTTGCCAAAGGTGAACCATTTGTGAAACCCCAGGGCCGCCCATGGCGGCGGGGTATGGAATGAGGAGGTGTAAGCATGGCCCTTCCCAAGGGAAAAGTATCCAAGGCCCGCGGCCGTAAGCGCCGCGCGAATTGGAAGCTCAGCGCGCCCGGCATCGTGGAATGCCCGCAGTGCCACGAAAAGAAGCTGTCCCATCGCGTGTGCAAGCATTGCGGTTATTACAACGGCGTTCAGGTCATCGATATGACCAAGAAGGAGAATGCGTAAGCACCTCCCTTTCATACTGTAAGGCTGCTTGAACCCTTCAGGCGGCCTTATGGCGTATATGCCCCTGGAACAGGAGGAGTACCCCGGCGCGTCGCCTAAGAGAGAACCGCCCGCCGGCTGCAAGGCGGTTTGGATGTATGCACGAGGGAAGGTCGCCTGGGAGGGCGCGGGGTGAAACGGATGTAGCCCCGCCGTTGGCGCACGTTACAGCGCAAAGAGGCGGCCTTTGGGCCGCAAATGAAGGTGGTACCACGGAGCCGTTCCGTCCTTTGGACGCGGGCGGCTCTTTGCTTTTGCCGTAAAGGAGGACATGCTGTGTACTGGCAAAGGACGCTCTCCCGGCTAAGCCTGCCGGGGCTGGCGCTTCTTATCCTTGGCGCGGTCTTATGCCTGCGCCCGGCATGGGCGCTCAGGCTGTTTCCCTCCCAAAGGAGGGAGGGCCTTCAAACGCCCGTGCGGCTTGCCGGCCTTGCGGCCGCGCTGCTGGGCGCGCTGATTGCGCTGGATTTTATTCCGGGGCTGTAACAGGATTCATCAACCTTATTTGGAGGGATCGGATATGGGGTTTGAAATGGAAAAGGTGTACAATCCTCAAGCGATCGAGGATAAGCTGTACAAAATGTGGGAGGAGAGCGGGGCGTTCACCGCGCGCCGTGTGGAGGGCAAAAAGCCCTTCACCATCGTAATGCCGCCGCCCAATATCACGGGGCAGCTGCATATGGGCCATGCGATGGACTGCCTGCTTCAGGACGCGCCCACCCGCTATCACCGCATGAAGGGCGACCCCACCCTGTGGCTGCCCGGCACGGATCACGCCTCCATCGCCACCGAGGTAAAGGTGGTGGAGCAAATGGCCAAGGAGGGCCTTACCAAGGAGGCGTTGGGCCGCGACGGCTTTTTGGAGCGCGCTTGGGCCTGGAAGAAGGAATACGGCGGCCGCATCAACCGCCAGCAGCGCCGCCTGGGCGCCAGCTGCGATTGGAGCCGCGAGCGCTTCACCATGGACGAGGGCTGCAACGAGGCCGTGCGCGAGGTGTTTGTGCGGCTGTATGAAAAGGGCCTGATCTACCGCGGCAACCGCATCATCAACTGGTGCCCGGAGTGCCAAACCGCGCTTTCCGACGCGGAGGTGGAATACGAGGAGCAAGCCAGCCATCTGTGGCATATCCGCTACCCCGGCGCGGATGGCGGCGAGGGCGTTGTGGTGGCCACCACCCGCCCCGAAACCATGCTGGGCGATACCGGCGTGGCCGTGAACCCGGCGGACGCGCGCTACACCGGCCTTGTGGGCAAGCAGGTGATCCTGCCCATTGTGAACAAGCCCATCCCCGTTGTGGCGGACGATTATGTGGATATGGAATTCGGCACCGGCGCGGTGAAGATGACCCCCGCCCACGACCCCAACGATTTTGAAGTTGGCAAACGCCACAACCTTGAGGTGATCCGCGTAACCAACGACGACGGCACCATGAACGCCAACGCGGGCCGCTTTGAGGGCATGACCGCCATGGAATGCCGCGAGGCCGTGGTGAAGCAGCTTGAGCAGGAAGGCTACCTTGTAAAAATTGAGGATTATACCCACAATGTGGGCACCTGCTACCGCTGCCACCACACCGTGGACCCCGTAACCAGCACGCAGTGGTTTGTGAAGATGGAGCCGCTTGCCAAGCCCGCCATCGAGGCCGTGCGCAGCGGCCGCACAAAGTTTGTGCCCGAGCGCTTTTCCAAAACCTATTTCAACTGGATGGAGAACATTCGCGATTGGTGCATCAGCCGCCAGCTGTGGTGGGGCCACCGCATTCCCGCGTGGTACTGCGATGATTGCGGCGAAACCATCGTTGCCAAGGAAGCGCCCGCCGCGTGCCCCAAGTGTGGCTGCACGCATCTTCACCAGGACGAGGACGTGCTGGACACCTGGTTCTCCTCCGCGCTGTGGCCGTTCTCCACGCTGGGCTGGCCGCATGATACCGAGGACCTGAAATACTTCTACCCCACCGATATGCTGGTAACCGGCTACGATATCATCTTCTTCTGGGTAGCCCGTATGATTTTCAGCGGCATTGAGCAAATGGGCGACGTGCCCTTCCACACGGTGCTCATCCATGGCCTGGTGCGCGACGCGCAGGGCCGCAAAATGAGCAAGAGCCTTGGCAACGGCGTGGACCCGCTGGAGATCATCGATAAGTACGGCGCGGACGCGCTGCGCTTCTCGCTGGCGATGGGCGTAAGCCCCGGAAACGACACCCGCTATTCGGATGAGAAGGTGGAAAGCGCCCGCAACTTTGCCAACAAGGTGTGGAACGCCTCCCGCTTTGTGCTCATGAACACCCAAACCCGCGAGGCTATCGACCCCGCGCTGCTTGAACTGCCGGACAAGTGGATTTTGAGCCGCCTGAACAAGGCCGTGGACGAGGTGAGCGGCCATATGGAGGACGGCGACTTCGGCATCGCCGCCAACAAGATTTACGATTTTGCTTGGAGCGAATTCTGCGACTGGTACATCGAGCTGTCCAAGGGCCGCCTCATGGGCGAGGACGAGGCGCAGAAGCGCAACGTGCGCGGCGTGCTTTTGTACGTGCTGGAGGGCCTCCTTAAGCTGCTGCACCCCTTCATGCCCTTCCTGACCGAGGAGGTGTACCAGCACCTGCCCCAGCACGACGGCATGCTGATTTTGGCAAAATGGCCCGACGTGCGTCCCGAGTATGCCTTCGAGGAAGAGGAACGCCAGATGGAGGGCCTGATGGAAATCATCCGCGCCATCCGCAACCTGCGGGCGGAGATGAACGTGCAGGCGGGCAAGCGCACGCATGTGACCCTCATCCCCGAGGCCGGCTGGGAGAGCGCCCTGGGCCTGGCCGGGCCGTATTTGCAGCGCCTGGCCTCCGCCAGCGACGTGGCCCTTGGCGGCAAGGACGCGCTTGCGGGCGAAAAGGTGGTCAGCGCCGTGTGCGCCGCCGGCGAAATCCGCATCCCGCTGGGCGAGCTGGTGGATTTTGCCAAGGAGATCGCGCGGCTTGAAAAAGAAAAGAAAAACCTGGAAAACGAGATCGCGCGCGCAAAGGGCAAGCTGGGCAACCAGGGCTTCCTGGCCAAGGCGCCCGCGCAGCTGGTGGAGCAGGAGCGCGAAAAGCTCAAAACAAACGAAAGCATGCTGGAATCCCTCAACGCCCGTATTGCGGATTTGAAGCAGAACTAAAAGCCGCGGACGCCGCCGAGGGGCTTCCCCCTCGGCGGCTTTCCGGCAGGAGGAACACTGTATGCGGATTTTGCTTGGCACGACCAATCCCGCCAAGGCGGCCTTTTTTCGCAAGATGCTGGCGCGGGACGGCGTTTCGTTCGTCACCCTTCGGGATGCGGGCATCAGCGGCGAACCGTCGGAAACGGGAGCAACCCCGCAGGAAAACGCGGCGATCAAGGCGGCCTTTTACGGAGCATACGCGGATTATGTGATCTGCAACGATTCCGGACTGTATCTGGATCCCCTCGCTTTGGACGACCCGCGCCAGCCCGGCCTGCATGTACGCACGCCCAGGGGCGTCTACTTGGACGACGCAGCGATGCGCGCCTATTACAGCGGCCTGGCGCATGAGCTGGGCGGCCGGGTGCTGGCCTATTACCTAAACGGCTTTGCGGTGCATACGCCGCACGGTCTGAAAAGCTATATGCAAAGCCGGGAGGAGGCCCGTCGCGGGGCCTTTTGGCTGGTGGATACGCCGCCGCTGAATTGCCAGAGCAGGCCGGGCTGGCCGCTGGACTCCATCTCGCTGTACAGGGATGGACGGCCCTTTTTGCAGGAGGGCGTGCAGCAGGCCGCGCAGGAGTGGGGCGACAGAGGCTGGGTGCGGTTTTTGGAAGCCGCGCTGGGCTTTTCCCCAAGGGAGGAAATATGAACGAGCAGGCATTTCACCACATCCCCGTGCTGTTTGAGGAGGTAATGGCGTGGATGGCCCCCGTTCGGGACGGCGTATATGCCGACGGTACCCTGGGCGGAGGCGGGCACAGCGAAGGCATTTTGGCGCGTTCGGGCGGAACGGCCACGCTTTACGGCATCGACCGGGACCCCGAGGCGATTGCCGCCGCAACGGAGCGCCTGAAGGCCTATCCGGGCTTTCACGCCATCCACGGCAATTTTCATGACGCCGCGGCGCTGCTGCCCGCCGCCGGCGCGCCGCCGCTGAACGGCGCGCTGCTGGATTTGGGCGTAAGCAGCCATCAGCTGGATGTGGGCGCGCGCGGCTTCAGCTATCACGAGGACGCGCCGCTGGATATGCGCATGGACGCTTCCTCGGGCGAAACGGCGGCGGAATACCTATCGCGCGTTACGCCGGAGGAATTCCGCCGCATCCTAAGCGAGTATGGCGAGGAAAAGTGGGCGGCGCGCATCGCGCAGATTTTTGCGGAAAAGCGCAGGCAAAAGCCCATCGCCACCACGGCCGACCTGGTGGCGGTCGTGGACGCGGCCATCCCCAAGGCCGTGCGCCGCAAGGATGACGGCCACCCCGCGCGCCGCACGTTCCAGGCGGTGCGCATCGCCGTGAACGACGAGCTGGCCCCGCTGGAAAAGGCCCTGGAGGACTTTGTGGGCCTGTTGGCCCCCGGCGGGCGGCTGCTGGTGATCACCTTCCATTCCCTGGAGGACCGCATTGTCAAAAACGCCTTCCGCCGTATGCAGAACCCGTGCACCTGCCCGCCCAAAGCGCCCATCTGCACCTGCGGCAAAAGGCCGCTGGGCAAGGTGCTGGCAGGCGGCGCGGTAAAGCCCTCCCAGGCGGAAGCCGCTGCCAACCCCCGCGCGCGCAGCGCCAAGCTGCGCGTGTTTGAAAAATGCTAGGAGGCCAAATATGCCGGTTTTATACGTGGTGGCAACGCCCATCGGCAACCTGGGGGATATGACGCCCCGCGCCATTGAAACGCTGAAAAGCGTATCGCTGATCGCCGCCGAGGACACCCGCGTGACGCAGAAGCTGCTAAGCGCGTTTGATATCCATACGCCGCTCACCAGCTGCCATGAGCATAACGAGCGCGGCAAGGCGGCGGCCATCGTGCGGCGCATGCTGGAGGAGGGTATCGACGTGGCCGTAACCACCGACGCCGGCACGCCCTGCATCAGCGACCCCGGCAGCGCGCTGGTGGGCGAGGCGGTGCGCGCGGGCATTGAGGCGGTGGCGGTGCCGGGCCCCACGGCCATGGCCTCCGCCCTTAGCGTAAGCGGCTTTGAAACGAGCGAATTCACCTTCTTCGGCTTTTTGCCCCGGCAGAAGAACGAGCTGCGGGAGAAGCTTTTGGACATGGCGCGCCGTTCCAGGCTAGCGGTGGTTCACGAATCGCCCCACCGCGTATGCGGGCTGCTGGCCGCCGTGGCGGAGCAAATGCCGCGCACGCTGGTAAGCGCCAGCTGCGATTTGACCAAGAGGTTTGAAAAAACGCTGCGCGGCCCGGTAGCCGAGGTGCTTTCCCAGCTGGAAAGCAACCCCAAGGCGGAAAAGGGCGAATATTGCCTGGTGTTTTGCTGGGATGAGCGCGATATCCCGGCCCCGGAAGCGCCTCAAACGGCGCTTTCGCTGGAGGCGCAGCTCTTTGACGGGCTTGTGGCCGGTCTTTCGCTGCGCGAGGCCATGGAAGGGCTGATCGCGCGCGGGGAACGCAAAAACGCCGTCTATGCGGCCAGCCTGCGCGTGAAGGAATACTTGCGGCCGGAATAAACCTGATGGGAGATGAAGGGGCATGCGCACGGTATGGGTAACCGGCGCGTCCAGCGGATTGGGCCTTGCGGTGGCGCAGGCCTTTGCCGCGCACGGCTGGCTGGTAATCGCCGGGGCCAGGTCGTTTGAGGACGAGGCGGATAAGAAGGCGGAGGCGGGGCGGCTTTTGCGTTTCAAGCTGGATGTAACCAGCGATGAAAGCTGCGCACAATTTGCAAACAAGGCGCTCGCGCTGAGCGGGCGGGTGGACGCGCTGGTGTGCGGCGCGGCCATCCTGGTGCTTGGCTCCTGTGAAAACACCACGCTTGAGGAAACCCTGCGCGTGATGGATACCAACTATGCGGGCGCGCTGCGCATGGTGCGCCTGGCGTTGCCCCATATGCGCGCCGTGCACGGCGGGCGCATCGTTTTGTTTTCCTCCATCAACGGGCTGCTGGGCATCCCCTTCCAAAGCGCCTATACGGCCAGCAAGCATGCCCTGGAGGGCTATGCCGAATGCCTGTCCATGGAAACCAGGCCCTTTGGCGTTCAGGTGTGCCTGGTGGAGCCTGGCGACCATCGCGGCGGCAGCGGGCGCACCAGGCTGCGCGCCAGCGCAGAGGACGAGGCTTCGCCGTATTGGCAGGCCTATCAGGAGGCTTGCGCCGTGATTCACCGGGACGAATCCAACGGCCTGGAACCGCAGCGGCTGGGCGAGAAGGTGGTTCTAAACGTGATGCGCAAGCGCATGCGCTTCCGGCTGCGCGTGGCCAAGCCGGATCAGCATTTGGCGGTGTATCTGCATGACCTGCTGCCCCCATGGGCGAACCGCCTGCTGTTGACCGGGTATTACCGGGAGAAAAAGAAACGGAAATAGCGTTTGACGCCCGGGATGGCAAACGGCATTTGGATAAGGGCGAAGGGGCCTGAAAGCTCCTTCGCCCTTTTGCACGCGCTTATGGCAAACCAGCCCCGCCTACGAAGCGAAGGCAAGGCTGGCCCCATTCCCCTATTTCCTGCTACTTTTTACCCCTTCACGCTTCCCGACGTAAGCCCCTGCACAAAGAAGCGCTGGCAGGTAACGAACACGATCACCACCGGGATCAGCGTAAGCACAGACATGGCGAACACATAGCCCCATTGGGTAAACTGGTGCTGGCCAAAGAAGCCCGCAATCGCAATGGGCAGGGTGCGCAGCTCGTTATCGTTGATAACGGTATTGGCCCAGGGGTATTCCTCCCAGGCGGTCAAAAAGTTGAAAATGCTCACGGAAGCAATCGCGGGCGCGGCCAGCGGCAGGGCGATGCGCAGGTAAACCGTCATCACGCTTGCGCCGTCAATATAGGTAGCCTCGGTAATTTCCTCCGGGATGCTTTCCATAAAGCCCTTGATCATAAACGTGGAAAACGGAATGACCCAGGCCACGTAAAAGGGGATGAGCCCCCAGAGCCTGTTAACCAGCCCCAAATGCGTAGCCAGCTCAAATTGGGGCACAATCATCGTTGTGCCCGGAATAATCATAGTAAGGATGATAAAGCCGAACAGGAGCCTTTTCCCCCTGAAGCGGAACTTGCCCATCACAAAGGCCATGGCGGATGAAACAATGGCCGCCAGCGCCACGGAGGCGAGGGACACGGCTACGGAATTGAGAAAATTCAGATAAAACTTGCTCTGCAAAAGAATGTAGGCATAGTTTTCCAGCGTCAGCGCCTCCCATTTGGGGAAGAAGCGCGGCGGGTATTCATACAGCGCGCCATTGGGCCTGAGCGAGGTGGAAATCATGTAGATCATGGGCAGGGTGCAAATCACCGTACCGGCCGCCAGCGCCACATAGCGCAGAACGTTTGCGCGAAGCTTGCGAAGATGTTTGCTGTTCATGCCTACCTCCTATGCGTCCTTGTTCTGCATGGCCTTGAATTGCAGGATGGCTAGCAGCCCAAGCGACAGCGCCATGATAAAGCTCAGCGCGGCCGCGTAGCCAAATTTGCCGGTGCTGAACGCCTTATAGTACATCCAGGTAAGCAGGGTATCGGTCTGATGCGCGGGCTTGCCGCCGGTGATCATTTTGATGGAGGTAAACACGTTAAAGCCGCCGATGGTGAGCATAATGAGCGCAAAAAGGATGGTGCCGCGGATGGAGGGCAGCGTTACGCTTACAAATTTCTTCCACGCGCCGCAGCCGTCGATCTCGGCGGCCTCGTACAGGTCGTTAGGCACCTGCTGCAGCGCCGCCAGGAACACCACCATGTTCCAGCCCACGCCCTTCCATATGCCCAACACCATGGCGACCGTCAATCCGCTCCAGCGGCTGTTCAGCCAGCGAACGTTGGCCTGCGTCAGATGCAGTACCTGGGTAAGGAAATAGTTCAGAAGCCCTTCGGTGTTAAAGATATAGCGAAAAACCAGCGAGGCGATCACCCATGAGGTGATCACCGGCAGGTAGTTGATCACGCGGAAGGTTACGCTAAAGCGCTTTACGCCGTTAATTAAAACGGCGGTAAACAGCCCCAGGATCATTTGGCCGGGAACGGTGATAAGCGTATAGACGACGCTGTTGAGAAACACCGTCCAAAACACGGAATCGCCCAGCACATCCCGGTAATTCTGAAGCCCGGCGAAGGGCTGGTTGAGCATGGAGGCGAAGCTCCAGTCGCAAAGGCTCATCCACAGCAGGCGGAAAATGGGATAGACCGTGAACATGCCAAAGACGAGCAGCCCCGGCAGCAGCAGCAGCGCCACCTGGAAGCGGTTCAAACGGGATTTGAGTACCAAGCGGATCGCCTCCTGAAAAAGCGTTGGCGGAGCGGGCGAACCCGCCCCGCCACAAACCGTCAAAAAAGCTCGCCTGCGGCGATCTTTTTCGCCGGGAAAGCGCCGTTCGCCTACTCGCCTACGGCTCGCCGGGCGGCGAACGGCGTAAGGAAACCTTGCTTCGCAAGGCTTCCGAAGCTGACGCGCATGTCGTCAGCTTCGGATTTCGTTTGGCGGGCCCAGGCCCTCCAAACCTTCCTTGGGGTTTCGACGCTCTGTTGGCGGAGCGGGCGAACCCGCCCCGCCGCATGGTTGACTTTCTTTAGCGCGTCGGGTATGATGGTTACTGGTTAAGCAGCTTGTCAAAAACCACGGCCAGCCCGTCCATGGCTTCCTGGGCGGTCTTTTCGCCGCTGACGACGGCGGTCATGGCCATGGTCAGCTCGTTATCCATCTCGCTCCACGCCGCGACGGTGGGGCGGGCCTTCGCCGTTTGAATGGCCTCAATGAAGGGGGCGTAGGAAGCGCTTTTCACGGTATCGGATTCCAAAGCCGCCTTGTTGACGGGAATCTGCCCGCATTTAGCCATTTCGATCTGGGCATATTCCCCGGTCATAAACTGCATGAAGGCCCAGGCGGCTTCCTTGTTGGCGGTGGTAAACATGGCAATGTCCTCGCCGCCCAGCACGGAAACGCTGCCGCCCTCGCCCGCGGGAATGGGCGCGGTGCCGTAAGCCACGTCAGGATACGCGCCTTCCAGCTCAGCGGTTTTCCAGGGGCCTTCCAGCATCATGGCGTAGCGGCCGGTGCCAAAGCCGTCCGTCATGGGAATATCGCCGCTGTTGAAGCCGGTAAGCGCGCCCTCCTTCACCAGCGCGGCAAAGGTATCCACGGCCTTGACTGTGGCTTCGGAATTCACATAACCGGTCGCCACGGTCTGCTCGCCGTCAGTCAGGCTGCCGCCAAAGCTCCAAATGAAGGGGCAGATGTTCCAGCCGCTCAGGGCGGGCTCGTTCCAGCCCCATACCTGCTGGCCGTTGGCGTTGCTGCCGGAGAGGGCGCGCACGGCCTGAACCCACTCGTCCATGGTGGCGGGAACGGCCACGCCGGCGGCCTCCAGCATCGCGGTGTTATAGAAAAGGATTTTGCTGTTGGTATTCAGCGCCAGCGCGTAGCTGCTATCGCCGATTTTGGCGGTGGACATGGCGCTGTCCAGCAAAGCGCCGGATACCTCCGCAAAGTTGGGCATTTCCTGATCGAGCGCAACCAGAACGCCCATCTTTTGGAACTCCGGCAGCCAGGCGATGTCGCACCGGGCTACATCGGGCAGGCTTTTGGAGCTTGCGCTTACAAGGATCTTGTCGTGCAGTTCCGCCCACTCATGCGATACGGCGTTAACCTTGATCCCGGGGTTTTCGCTTTCAAACTTGGGAATGAGTACGTTCATCAGCGTTTCATTCTCCGCCGACTGCGCGCTGTAATGGTGCCAGAAGTTGATGGTCACAGGGGTTTCTGGCGATTCTGCCAGGGCTGTGAAAGCCGCCAAGCCGAGTACAGCGCTGAGCAGGACCGCCAGAATTTTTTTCATTGTGGACATGGTTCGTTCCTCCTTTTATGGAATGATGATCTTAACGGCACGCGCGGGAACCGTAACACTTCCCGCCGCTGCCGCGAAGTCCTGGTTGGCGTCGCCCGCATTGAAGGCGGCTATGACGCGGTCGTTCTGATAGGCCCTTTCAAAAACGAAAAGCTGCTTTGGGCCGTCGCAGAGCAGGGTACGGTACGCGCCCAGCCGGATGGCCTCGTGCCCGTGGCGCAGGCGGATAAGCTCCGTCACCCAGCCCAGCAGCTCCTTATCCTGCCGCTGCCATTGCATGCCCGCGCGGCAGCCGGGATCGTTTTCGCCCATCATGCCAATTTCCTCGCCGTAGTACAGGGCCGGGCTTCCGGGAAAAAGCATTTGAAAGGCGATAGCCAGCTTAAGCCGCCAGGTTTCCCCCTTCGCTTCCGTAAGGAAACGCGCCGTATCGTGGGAGGACAGGCAGTTATACAGGCACAGCGCCGTTTCCTGCGGATATTTCATCAGTATCCTTTGCAGCCGGCAGTCAAGCTCCCGCGCGTCAATAGCGCCGCGCGCGAAGTACTCCACCATAGCGTCCCGGAACAGGTAGTTCATCACCGTGTCGAACTGGTCGTTCCCGTTGAGCATGCGGGCGGCGTCCCCCCAGGTTTCGCCCAGCAGCAGCGCCTGCGGATACTCCGCGCGCAGCCGGCTTCGCAGGTACCTTACGCAGCCCGCGTCCAGCTCGTCCGCCACATCCAGCCGCCAGCCGTCAATGCCCGCGCGCCGTATCCAGTAGCGCATCACGGATAGGATGAAGCCCTGCACCTCGCTATTGGCGGTATTCAGGCGCGGCATGTAGGGATAGTCGCCCACGCATTCGTAGCAGGCCGCGTCCACGGCGATGGGATAGCGCTTGGGATAGAACCAGTCCCGAAAGCGCGAGCGCTCGCCGTTTTGCATCAGGTCGCGGAAGGGCGCAAAATGAACGCCCGCGTGGTTGAACACGCCGTCCAGCACAACGCGCATGCCGCGCGCGTGCGCCTCCTCAACCAAGGCCTTGAGCTGCGCTTCCGTTCCAAAATCCGGGTCGATGGCAAAGTAATCCGTAGTGGCGTACTTATGGTTGAAATCCCCTTGGAAGATAGGCGTCAGATACAGGCAGTCCACGCCCAGCTTTTGCAGGTAGGGCAGGTTTTTGCGAATGCCCGCCAGGTCGCCGCCCAGATAGTTTTCCCGCGTAGGCTCCGCGTCCCATTTCTCCAGCGGATGGGATTTGGGCAGGTAATCGCCTCTTGCAAAGCGTTCCGGGAAGATCTGGTAGTACACCGCGCCCACGGCCCATTCAACCGGCGCGATCACGTCCGTTGGGTTCACCTGCAAAAGCTCAAAAAAACCCTCGATCGGTTCCTCTTTTGTAAAGCCGCGCTCGCTCCAAAAGCCTTCTTCTCCCTCCCTATCCTTCAAACGGAAGAAGTACTTGATATAGTGCGCCTCCTCCGGAAACACCGTTTCCACAACCCATTCGGCGTTTTGCCGGTCCTGCGCGCGAATTTGCAGGGAAAACGTAAACCGCTTCTTAGGCGCCGAGCGCTTCCAGCAGACGATGCTGCATTGCGCAATATCCTCGCTGGCGGTTAGGATGCGAAACCGAATTATATTTCGTGCAAGCGGTTGCCTAAACAACAAAACGGTATCATGGCGAATGGCGGCGGCATTCATGTTTTTCACATCCTATGGCTTGATGCACGCTCAATCAGCGTGGTTCCCAGCAGCACCTGCTGGCTTGGCGTGTGATGGTCGATATGCTGAAACAAAAGGCGCGCCGCTTGCTCGCCAAGAAGGGCCGTATCCACATCCACGGAGGTAAGCGGCGGATCGGTAAACTCCGCCAGGGGATAGTTATCAAACGTTGCGACGCCTATCTCCGCAGGAACGCCCAGGCCCTGCGCGCGCGCCGCCTTCAAAAGGCCAAAGGCGCTCATATTGTCATTGCAAAGAAAGGCGTCCGGGCGGTCGGGGCGGGCAAGCGCCTGCAACGCTACGCGCTGCGCGTCCTCCACGGTGCCATCGGTGGGATAAACCAGCGCTTCCTGCTTTTCCAGCCTTTTTTCATAGCCCTTGACGCGGCGCCTGCTAAAGCCCGTGCGGCCCTCGCCGCCCAGATAGGCGATGCGCCGGTAGCCGCGTGAAAGCAGGTGGGCAACCGCCATTTCCGCGCCCTGCGCGTTGTTTACATCCACCCAGCTCAGGTCATGATGCGCGGCTTCCGGCTGGCCCAGCACAACGCAGGGAAAGGACCGTATCTTTGCAAGAAGCGACGGCTTCACCGTGGAGGGCGGCAGGATGAGGCCGTCCACCTTACGCTCCAGCATCAGCTTTTCAATGCTGCCCATGCCCCCGGCGCGCTTGGCCCCATTGGCCAAAATCACATGATAACCGCGCTCCTGCGCCACTTTTTCCACGGCAAACAGGCTACGGTTGAAAAACACATTGCTAAACGCCTCGGTGTCCTCCGCGTCCACAACGACGCCAATCGCGCCGCTTTGCCCATTGGCCAGGCTGCGGGCCAGGCTGTTGGGATGGTAATCCAGCTCGCGCATGGCGGCGTAAATCTTTTCCCGCGTTTCCTCCATCACGGTGGCCTTTCCATTGAGCACGCGGCTCACCGTGGAGGAATTTACGCCCGCCAATTTGGCGACGTCATGGATCGTAGCGGCCATGGAAGCGCCTCCTATGCTGAACAATTATGCAACCGGTTGCTTTATGAGATGATTGTATCAGATGAGAAACCATGTGTCAATAGGAAAATGAAAAAAGCGTGCGTTGGAAAACCGCAAATCCGGTATTGGGGAAACCGCCGGCTGCTGGGCGGTATATTTTTGATAGAAACAGCGCCGGCGGCAGGCCCTGCTTCTGTGGCCTGCCGCCGGTTTGCCTTTTAATCAGGATATGCTTATGCGCCGCGCGCGGGCGCTTCCATACTCAACCTGTCCGCCAGCATGGCGATAAATTCGCCGTTGGTGGGCTTGTCCTCCGGCGAGCACACGCGGCAGCCAAAGGCTTTGTTGATGCTTTCCACGCGGCCGCGGTTCCACGCCACCTCGATGGCGTGGCGGATGGCGCGCTCCACCTTGCTGGCGGTGGTGCCGAACTGTGCCGCAATGCCTGGATACAGCTCCTTTGTGATGCGGTTGATCACATCCGGGTTCTCCACCACCATTTTTACGCCTGCGCGCAGGTATTGGTAGCCCTTGATATGCGCCGGAATGCCAATGGTTAAAAACAGCGAGCTCAGCTTATCGTCAATGCTTTGCGAAGGGCTGGGCTGGGGCCGGGAAAAAACAGGCAGCGGCGCGGACAGGCCGTTTGCCAGCTCGCGGATATGCCCCATAAGGTTTTCGGGCTCAAAGGGCTTTACCAGATAAAACTTTGCGCCCAGCTCCACAGCCCGCATAACAAAATCATCACGGGCCAGGGCGGTGGCTACAATCACCTTTGGCATGGAGGCAAGGCGCAGGCGGCGCATTTCCTCCATGAGCGTATAGCCGTCCATTACAGGCATCACAATATCCGTGATCATAATATCAAAGGATTGTTCCATAAGCTTTGCAAGCGCTTCAGCGCCGTTGGAAGCCTCCACGACCGCTTCCACATCCGCCTGTTTTTGAAGCATTTCAGCCATGCTTTTCCTAAGCGCCGCATGATCGTCCACGATCAAAATCCGCATCGGTTGCATGAGCATTCCCCCTTACTGGCTCTTTTTCCGCATTATAACATCACGGCTGTCACAAAGAGTGAATTTCGTTTAAAATAGTCAAATTGTTACGAGGACGCCGTTTTTTCGGGCCCGTTTCCCAAAGCCCGAGCGCAAACGTCAAGAAGTACCGGCGATAGCGCGCCGGGCATGAAAAGAATTTTTACAAGGGAATTGAAAAGAAAAATATTTTTTTCATCCTGACCACAAAGGAAAAAGTGTTTCATAACGCCAAGCAAAGCCCCGCCCGTAAGCCTTTGCACAGGCTAAGCCAAGGGCGGGGTTGCTACAAATGTCTGAACTTTTTGTGAAAAGGGCGCTAACGGGCTTGCAACGCCCTGAAGGCGGCCATCCTATTCCCGCTGCGCGGGCAGCGGCCATTTGGCTATCCACGCTCGGGCCTTTCCGTCCAGCCGCACACAAAGCCGCTCTAGCTTCAGCGCCCCAAACAGCCGCTGCCGGAGCGCCTCCATCGCCAGGCATAGGCCAAATACCGCCGCTACGCTGCCCGCAACCGCAAGCGCCAGGCCAAGCGGAGGCAATCCCGAATACGCAAGCAACCGATTATGAATCAGCAATTCGCGCACCTGCGGATGATCGTGAATCAGGTAAACGCCAAAGGTAAGGGGCGATACCGCCGCAATGCAGCGAGCGGCCCTGCCCTGCGGCTTCAGGCGGGCAAAGAGCAGCACAAGCGCAACCGCCGCCAACAGCATTGCGGGCGATGTATAGTAGTATAAAAATTCCGGCGAAAGGTTGCGGGCCAGCCCCCGCGCATTCAGCTTTTCAACGCCCAGCCTGCCGGCCCAGGCGGCCAATGCGCAAAGCGCGTACACAAGCGCCCATTTGACGGGCCTGGGCTTTAAGGCCATCGAATATTCGCGCAGGCATCCGCCAAGCAGGTACAAAACCGCCAGCCACAAAATATGATAACCACGCTGCAAGCCAAACAGATCCATGGGATTGGCCACGGGCAGCAGTGAAAACAGCCCAACCGCCGCCAGCACCGTAAGCAGCAGCGTGCGCGTATGCATGCGTTTCAACAGGCAGTTCAGCGCCGGAATGAAGAAATACAACCCAAAATAGGCCGTAAAGTACCAATAGCGCTTCTGTATTACCGGGAATAGCCCCAGCGCCACATCCAACCAGGAAACCTGGCCCGGGAAAGCCGCCATCATTGCGGCGCTTAACCCCACCGACCAAAATAGCGCCTCGAACCACAGCATGAAAAGCCGGGAAAGCTTGAATGCCGTCCGCGACATCACAAAGCCTGTAATCAGCGCATAGCAGTTCACCGCGCAGGAAACGGCCGCATTCAGCAGCAGCGCCGCTTCATAGCTCGGCAAGAATTGGGGAAAGGCAAACGCCAATCCCCCATGCGTAAGCAAATGATGCACAACGATCATCAACATAGCGATGATTCGCAAAAAATCTATGCCGCTATTTCGCTTTGCCGCAGGCTTTCCTTGCACCTGTGCGTTCACGGGCAAGCCTCCCTCCACGCAGCGCTTTCTTATAAAGCCTATTATAGCCATATTTTTCAACGCGTCAACTTTGTATGCCCTGCTTTGCGCCCAACAACGCGTTTGCCGGGCAAGCGTATATTTTGCTTGCGCGCCGTGCCGTTTTATCGTACAATGAACATTGTGAATACTTGGATTCCAAGTGTTCGGAAACTTATGGCTTGGGAAGGAGAAACGGGCCTTTATGGAAAAACCACAATGCGTTGTGATCCTGGACTTTGGCGGACAGTATACGCAGCTTATCGCGCGGCGTGTGCGTGAGCGCGGTGTCTATTCCTATGTGCTGCCTTACAGCGCTTCCATGGCGGAAATAAGCGAAACCCATCCCATGGGGATTATTTTAAGCGGCGGACCGGCCAGCGTGCTGGATGCGGACGCGCCAAAAATCGACATGGCGGTATTTTCGCTGGGCGTGCCGGTACTGGGCATTTGCTACGGCATGCAGCTGATGGCCTACCTGCACGGCGCGCCCATTGAAAAATGCGCGCAGCGCGAATATGGCCGCACCGCCGTTACGATGGATGAAACCCAAGCCGGCCTGCTAAAGGGCCTAAAGCCCCAAAGCCAGTGCTGGATGAGCCATACCTGGCAAGTGGCCAAGCCCCCGCAGGGCTTTGCCGCCATCGCCCACACGCCTAATTGCCCCGTAGCCGCCATGGCCAATCCTGAAAAACGCCTTTACGGCATACAGCTTCATCCCGAGGTGACGCATACGGAGGAAGGCACGCGCATTCTAAACAACTTCCTGATGGACATCTGCGGCCTGAAGGGCGACTGGAACATGGAAGCCTACGCGGATATGGCCGTGCGTCAAATTCGCGAGCAGGTGGGCGGCGGGACGGTGCTTTTGGGCCTGTCCGGCGGTGTGGACAGCGCCGTGGCCGCCGCGCTTATCTACCGCGCCATTGGCAGCAGGCTTACCTGCGTTTATGTGGATCATGGCTTTATGCGCGCCGGCGAGAGCGACCAGGTGGTCGATATCTTCACCAAAACCTTCCCTGTGGAGCTGATACACGTCAACGCGGCCGATCGCTTCTTTGCCGACCTCAAGGGCGTTACCGATCCTGAAACCAAGCGCAAGATCATCGGCCGCGACTTTGTGGAAGTATTTAAGGAAGAAGCGCAAAAGCTGGGCAAGCGCGATCATTTTGCGCAGGGCACCATCTATCCCGATGTAATTGAGAGCGGCAAGGCCAAGGGCAGCGCCGTAATCAAAAGCCACCACAACGTGGGCGGCCTGCCCGCGGAACTGGGCTTTGAAAGCCTTGTGGAGCCGCTGCGCATGCTTTTTAAGGACGAGGTCCGCAAACTGGGCCTGGCCCTGGGCCTGCCCGAAAGCCTTGTGTACCGCCAGCCCTTCCCCGGCCCTGGCCTGGCCATCCGCGTCGTTGGCGACCTTACGCCGGACAAAGTGCGCATTGTGCGCGAAAGCGACCTCATTTTGCGGGAGGAAATTGCCGCGGCAGGCTTGAGCAAAAGCGTTTCGCAGTACTTTACGGTGCTCACCGGCGCGCGCTCCGTCGGCGTCATGGGCGACGAGCGCACCTACGCCTACGCGGTAGCCCTTCGCGCCGTAACCACCGATGACTTTATGACCGCCGATGTGGCCCAGCTTCCCTACGACCTCCTGGGCAAGATTGCCACGCGCATTGTGGGCGAGGTTGCGGGTTGCAACCGCGTATTGTACGATATTACTACAAAACCTCCGGCTTCTATTGAGTGGGAATAATTTTATATCAGCATTTCAATTTTGGAGGAAAACATTTGGCAACAATCTATTTCAAAAAAGATTTAGTAAGTGCTGCATTAAATCTTATTAAGCTTAAAGGCACGGTTGATAAACTAAAGGCAAAAGATGATATTGATCAAATAGATGCTATACTGACAAGCTATTACAGTGAATACGGATATGATCCTGTAGCTGCAGATCTGCTAGATAAGCGAATTCTAAAAGAGTACCCTGTGATTGGGAGAATTAATCAACTGCCTTCGTTGAAAATCTCAAGCGGATTAAAGAATGATTCACTACCCGTAGTTAATCCAATAATAAGCAATTTAAATCAGGACCGTTATGGTATCATGTTTGATGTCTTATCCAAAGAAGGCCTTGTCCATAAATTAGAAGATTTCGTTGATCGAATTGAATAGGCAGCAATGGGGAACTCACTTCCATTGGCAACAAAAATCAGATAGCCTTAACTATCTGGATAATGAAAACAATCCAAAGAATTCAAGCTAAATCTCATAAGTAAAACTATTTAGAAAACTTCTAACAAGAGCGAGTGGGAATAATGAACAACTGCCCCGGAGTCCTTGATTCTCAAGGCTTCGGGGCTTTTCTTGCTTTTTGTGGCATTAATATGCCTTTTCAACGGATCTCCGCCGACGATGAGCGGGTCAGCGGGCCTTTGGCCTGGAACAGGTGGAGGCGGCGGTGAAGGCCGCTAAACAGCAGGAGCGGGCGGAGAAAGTACACAAGCGGCCCCGGCGCCCCTTTGACCGGGGGCGGTAAAAGAGTGGATTTATAAGCGGCCTTGTGATATACTGTTTTCAAATAATAAGGTGGCAAATCTTAATTTACGGAGGGAATGCAATGCTTGAAAATATGCCATCCCAAGCAACTATGACTGAATTGCTCGGACAGTCTTTGCTTGAAGTCTGGCAAGCGTTATGTTCGGCTATTGATGAAAAATACGAAATGGAACGATTATGGAATACTGGCGGTAAGAATTGGGCCTACGAGTATAAATACCGTAGAGGTGGAAAAACGCTTTGTTGCCTGTACGCAAAAAGCCATTGCATTGGTTTCATGATTATCTTTGGGAAAGATGAAAGAATAAAATTTGAAGGTATAAGGGACACTCTTTCCAATGCCGTTTGTAGGAAATATGATGAAGCAACAACCTATCATGATGGAAAATGGGTCATGTTTGAACCGACCAATACTGCTGAATTTGATGATTATATGAAATTGTTGGCTATCAAAAGGAAGCCGAATCGGAAATAGCCATTATATTTTACCAAGGAGTCACAAACCCAGTCGGAGCTGTCAAGGGTCGAGAGGAACGGCGCGCTCTGTGATGCTATTTTGATACTACGAAAACAAGCAACCAAAAACAGAGAGTAAAGCATTACCATATTTGCGAATGCATTGCCCGTAAAATTATAGGAACGGATGGTATGAAATACACGCCTATGAAACTTGAGAACTACCTTCTGATTGTAGAGGAGGATATTATGGCATTTGATATAGCAGAAACATTTGCATTATTGTTTGATAAGAATAATACTGTTGCATATAAAGCATTACAAAACTTACAAAAAGAAAGTGAAGAAACGGATTGCGTTTATCCTTATATGGATAGATTAAGCGATATGCTTGACAGCGATAATTCTTATATTCGCACAAGGGGTCTAACGCTACTTGCCTATAATGCAAAATGGGATAAAGAGTATAAAATTGATGAAGTCATTGATAAATATTTGAAACACATAACAGATGTTAAACCTATCACAGCAAGACAATGTATCAAACTGTTACCTATAATTGCAAAGTATAAGCCAGAATTAAAGAATGATATTCTTTCCGCACTTCATAAGGCAGATATATCTGTTTATGACAACAGTATGCAAGCGTTAGTCTATAAGGATATCCAAAAAGCATTGAAGGAAATACAAAAACTATAAAAAGCGCAAACTGAATTTTATCAGGGCATTAGATGTTGCGCTCTAGATACTCTGGAATCCTTATTTTTCAAGGGATTCCAGAGGTAATGGGACTTGTGCGATACTTCATACCTATGGATTAGAAATACCTAACTCACAACATTCTTAGGAGGAATTGATTGATGGAAGCATATGAATTTGGAAAGAATAATGCAAAAAAGATTCTCCTTATTCCGGGCAACATGATGTGTTGGAAACAATTTAAAGATGTAATACCTCTTTTGGAAAAGAATTATCATGTAATTGCAATTAGTACAGATGGCTATGATGGAAAAGGCACTACATTTACAACGGCATTAAGCTCAGCCGAGATTGTGGAGGATTATATTAAGGATAATTTGGAAGGTCATATCAACCTTGTTTTTGGGGAATCCTTTGGCAGCGCTACGGCGGCAGAATTATTCAATAGGCAGAGGGTAAGGATTGATTCATTGATTCTTAGCGGGCCTCAATACATGAGAATGGGAGCTTTAACAGGGATTTTGGAAAGGGTTATTCCTAAAAACCAGTATAAGCTTGTGAAGAACATCGCAGCGGCTAAGAAGGCAGGAAAAATGCCCCTAATGCTTAAACTGTACACAAGAGCAAGCGATGAAACCTTGTTTGAAGAATTTAACGGTTTGGCCGAAAATATTTCACTTGAAACACTGAAGAATTGTACAAGCGAAGGGCTTAAGCTATATTCAGAAATAGAAAGATTTGAGATAAGGCCGGAGGCGCATGTTTCCATATGGTATGGCGAAAAAGAGCCAAATATGAAGAAAGCATTGAAGATTCTTACGAGGATCTATCCTAATGCGGAGGTTCATCCATTCCCAGGAATGGGACATGGTGAGATTATTGGACATCCTGATATTATGGCTCATGCAATAAATGAGTTTATCAATAATCACGCTTCCTGTGCCATAAAAACGGCTCCTTCTAAAACGTAAATAAATATAGTGAAGAATAACGAGGGGCACGCCGGGTGGCAATCATCCCCTCGTCAAAGGCCCGATTGCCGCCAGGCATGCTGCGTTTCAAAGCCCGCGCTGCAACCCTTTGATATTGTTCTTGTTATTCTAATGGCTCTGACAATTTGACAGCGTAAAAACGGCCCTACCGCAGCGGGAAACGCGCTATTTTTGGCTTTCCTGCTCCCGCTGAAATGTAAGCGCTATGCGCGTGCCCTTGCCGGGCTCGCTTTCAAGCGTAACTTGCGCGCCATGAACCTGCGCGCCGTGCTTGACGATGGCCAGCCCAAGCCCCGTACCGCCGGTTGCGCGGGAATGGCTCTTGTCCACGCGGTAGAAGCGCTCAAAGACGTGCTCCTGATGCTCCGGCGGAATGCCGGCGCCCGTGTCCGTCACCGAGAACACCGCCTTTTCGCCGCACGGTTCCACACGCACGCAAACGCTGCCGCCCTCCGGCGTATACTTGACGGCGTTATCCACCAGGTTGCCCAGCATCTCGTCCAAAAGCATGGCATAGCCAAGAACGCACACCTGCCGGCCCTCAAAGCGCAGCTCGATCCGCTTTTCCTTGGCCGCCTGCGCAAAGCGGTTTGCAGCCTCCTGCGCCGCATCGCAAAGATCCAGCTTTTCCGCCGTGCCAAGGCCCTTGCGCTCATCCAGGCGGCTCAAGGCCAGGATATCGTTTATGAGGGCGATCATGCGGCTGCTCTCCGTACAGATGCGGGAGGCGAACAGCTCTATATCCTCCTGCCGGGCCAGCCCGTCGCGGATGATCTCCGCATAGCCGGATATGGAGGTAAGCGGCGTTTTGAGCTCATGGGTCACATTGGCGGTAAACTCCCTGCGCAGGGTTTCCGCCATTTGCTTTTCCGTCACGTCCAGGGCCAGCACGGCCACGCCCGCAACGCGGTCCCCCGCCGTAACGGGGCTAGCCATGATGCGGTAGTACCGTTCGCCCTGTTGATGCAGCGTTTCCGCGCCGCTGCCCTCCTGGGCCTTTCTAACCGCCTTCCACAGCGCCTGATCCCGGTTGACGGCCAAAAAGCTCTTGCCCACGCTTTGCTGCGCGTCCGCGCCAAACAGGGTGGCCGCGCTGTGGTTCATGGAAAGCACCATGCCTTTGGCGTCCATCAGCACAAGGCCCTCGCGCATGTGCTCGCTAATCACCGTTAGCTTGTCCCGCGCCTCATTAAGCGCCTGCATCTGCTCGATAATGCGCAGGCGCTGATGCTCCATACGCCTAAGCAGGGGGGAAAGCTCGTCATACACATCGTTTTCCAGGGGCGCGTCCAGGTCCAGGCTGTTTACCGGCCCCACAATGCGCCGGGCCGTGGCCCGCGCCAGCGCCATGGAAACAAGCGCCACGGCGGCCAGTATGCCCAGCATCAGCGGCAGCACCTGCAAAAAAACGCCCAGCACCGTTCTGCGGCTGCTGGATACGCGCAGCACATTTCCCGCCGGCGTGCGCGCGGCATAATAATAGGTAACCTGCGCCAGCGTATCGGAATAGCGCCGGCTCACGCCCTGGCCTTCCTCCAGCGCGTCCTGTACCTCCGGCCGCCCGGCGTGGTTATCCATGGCGTCCGGCGCGGCGGTGCTGTCATAAAGCACCTCCCCCGCCGGCGCAATCAGCGTTATGCGCCTGCTGGAGGGAAAATCCGTCAGATAGGCCGCCTCATCCTCCGCGTGTGAAAGGACATGGCAAAGAACGTCCGCAGCTTCGCGCAGCTCGCCGTTGAGCCGCGCCTCGTATTGGCCGTACATTACAAAGGCGGTCAGCAGCGTTACCAGCACCACGGCCAGCATGCTGGTAAACGCCACGCTTTGAAAAATACGTTTGGTCATGCTATTTCTCTCCAAAGCGGTAGCCAAAGCCGCGCACGGTTTCAATCATCCCGGCGCATTCGCCCAGCTTGGCGCGCAGCGTTTGGATGTGCACGTCCACCGTGCGGGTGCCGCCATCGTAGCTGTAATCCCAAATGCGCTCCAAAAGCTGGTCGCGGCTGAACGCCACGCCCCGGTTGCTCATCAGGCAATACAAAAGCTCATACTCCTTCAGGGTAAGGGGCGCTTCATGGCCGTCCACCGTAACGGCGTGGGCGTGCGCGTCCAGCGTGAGCTTGCCGCATACCATCAGCTGGGGCTTTTCCCTGGGCGCGGCGCGGCGCAGGCGCGCGCGCACGCGCGCAAGCAGCTCCGCCATGCCAAAGGGCTTAACAATGTAGTCGTCCGCGCCCATATCTAGGCCGCGCACCAGGTCATACTCCGCGCTTTTGGCCGTAACCATGATGACGGGAATCTCCCGCGTGCGCCGGTCCGACCGCAGCCGCTTGAGCAGGGAAATCCCATCCTCCCCGGGCAGCATCACATCCAGCAGGATCAAATCCGGCATTTCATCCCCAAGCGAGCTTTCAAACGCGGCGGCGTCCGGATAGCCCCGTGCGGGCAGCCCCACCTGCGAAAGCGTGTACACCACCAGCTCCCGAATGTTCTCGTCATCCTCTACGTAGGCAATCATCAAAGGTATGCTCCTTTATGCCGGCCGGTTATGGCGTATTCCACCCATTCAGCCACGTTTTGCGCATGATCCCCTATGCGCTCAAAGTACTTGGCAATCATCAGCAGGTCGATGGCCTGCGAGCCGTTGGCCGCATCCTTGCGGATCAGCCCAATCAGCTCAGCCTTAATCACGTCAAACAGGCCGTCGATCACGTCGTCCATGTCCATCACGCGGCGGGCCAGCGCCACATCCCTTTTTACAAAAGCGTCCAGGCTGCCCGTAACCATTTGGATGGCCTCCTCGGCCATACGGGGCAGGTGTTCCAGCTCCTTGATATAGGGCTCGCCCGCCAGATAGGTGGCAATGCCCGCGATATCGGCCGCCTGGTCGCCGATGCGCTCCATATCCGTAATCATCTTCAGCGCCGCGGAAATCAGCCGCAGGTCGCCCGCTACGGGCTGCTGGCGCAAAAGCAGCTTTAAGCAAAGCGATTCAACGTCCTTTTCCTTATGGTCTACCTCCGCGTCGGCGGCAATGGCCTCGCCCGCCGCATCGGTATCCTGGTTCACCAGCGCCTGCGTGGCCTTCTGGATGGCCCGCTCAATCAGCGCGCCCATCTCCAAAAGCTCCGTATGCAGCAGCGCGAGCTGTTCCTCAAACTGGTTCCTCATCAGCCAAACCTCCCGGTGATGTAATCCTCGGTGCGCTTGTCGCGCGGGCGGGAGAACAGGGTTTCCGTATCGTCGTACTCCACAACCTCGCCCAGGAGGAAAAAGGCCGTTTTGTCCGAAATGCGGGCTGCCTGCTGCATGTTGTGCGTTACAATCACAATGGTATATTCCCGCTTCAGGCTTAGCGCAAGCTCCTCAATGCGGGAGGTGGAGATGGGGTCCAGGGCGCTTGTGGGCTCGTCCATCAAAAGCACCTCGGGCTTAACCGCCAGGGCCCGCGCAATGCACAGCCGCTGCTGCTGCCCGCCGGACAGGCCCAGCGCGTCCTTTTTCAGGCGGTCCTTCAGCTCATCCCAGATGGCCGCGCCGCGCAGGCTTTGCTCCACCACCTCGTCCAGCCGCGCCTTTCCGCTCACGCCATGGGTGCGCGGGCCAAAGGCAACGTTATCGTAAATGCTCATGGGGAAGGGGTTTGGCTTTTGGAACACCATGCCCACCCGCTTGCGCAGCAGGGCGGTATCCATGGCGCCATATATGTTTTCGCCGTCCAGCAGCACTTCTCCTGTTATGCGGCAGCCCTCCACCAGATCGTTCATGCGGTTAAGGGTTTTTAGCAGCGTGCTCTTGCCGCAGCCGCTAGGGCCTATGAACGCGGTAATTTCCTTTTCCTCCACCCGCATGCTTACATCCTTGAGCGCGTGAAACGCACCATAGTACAGGTTCAGGTTTTGTATCTCAAGCTTTTGCACTGGTTTTTCCTCCCATTTTGCGCGCGGCCAGGGCGGAAAGCCCGTTCATACCCGCCACCAAAATCAAAAGCACCACCGCCGTGGCATAGCTTTGGCCAATGTAGAGCCCCTCGTTGGAAATGACGTACATATGCACCGAAAGCGTGCGGGACGAATCAAACAGGCTTTCCGCCACCTCCGGAACCGTGCCTGCGGTATAGATGAGCGCGGCGGTTTCGCCCACAATGCGCCCCATGGCCAGGATAACGCCGGAAAGGATGCCCGGGGCGGCCGAGGGCAGCACCACCTTGAAGGTAGTGCGCAAGCGCCCCGCGCCCAACCCAAAGCTGCCCTCGCGGTAGCTATCCGGCACGGCGATAAGCGCCTCCTCGGTGGTGCGCATCACCAGCGGCAGTACCATTACGCTCAGCGTAAGCGCGCCTGAAAGCAGCGACAGCCCCATTTTGAGCGCCACCACAAAAAACAGCGAGCCAAACAGGCCGTAAATAATAGAGGGAATGCCCGAAAGCGTTTCCGTTGTAACGCGCACAACCCCTACCAGCCGGTTTCCGCGCCGGGCGTATTCCGTAAGGTAAATGGCCGCGCCCATGCCCACCGGCACCGCAATAAGCAGCGCCAGCGCCGTCATCATCACGGTGTTAATCAAAGCCGGCAGCATGGATACGTTAACGCTTGTGTACTTCCACGCAAACAGCTGCGGCGTAAGCTGGGGAATGCCCTTTACAAGGATATACCCCACCAGGGAAATCAGCACGATGAGCGTCCAGCCCGCGCCGGCATATACCGCCAGGCGGGCCAGCCTTGCTTTGCGTTTCTGGTTCATACGTTCGCCTTTCGTTTCAGCACGGAAAACAGCAAATTGATAATCAAAATGAATATAAACAGCACCACCGCCGTGGCGATAAGCGCCTCGCGGTGCAAATCCGCCGCGTAGCCCATTTCCATAACGATGTTGCTGGTGAGCGTGCGCACCCCGTCCGTAAGCGACTTGGGGAATACGGCGCGGTTGCCCGCCACCATCATCACGGCCATAGCCTCGCCAATGGCGCGGCCCACGCCCAGGATAACGGCCGCTATCACGCCGGATTTGGCCGCGGGCAGCACAACGCGAAACACCGCGCGCTCATGCGTGGCGCCCAGCGCGAGCGCGCCCTCATAATAGCTGCTTGGCACGGCGTTAAGCGCCGATTCCGACACGCTGATGATGGTGGGCAGTATCATCATGCCCAGCAGCACGCCGGCGCTTATCAGGCTAAAGCCGCTGCCGCCCAGCGTTGCGCGCACCAGGGGCACCAGCACCACCAGCCCAAAGAAGCCGTACACCACCGAGGGAATGCCCGCCAGCAGGTTGATGGCCGGGCGCATCACCCTAAGCATGCGCCGGGAAGCAAACCTGGATAGGAACATCGCCGTAAGAAGCCCCGCCGGCACGCCGATGACCAGCGCGCCCGCCGTTACATATACCGAGCCCACAATCATAGGCAGGATGCCATACACATCGTTCCCGGGCTTCCAGCGGGTTCCGCTCAGGAACCGCCATATGCCTATCTTGGCCATGCCAGGCACGCCGTTTGCAAACAGGAACGCGCATATCAGCGCAACCGCCAGAATGCTCACGCACGCGGCCGCCGCAAAAACGCATCGCGCGACCCGTTCCCTCATCCGGCCGTTTTTCTTCCGTTGCTTCTTCATAGTCCTCCGCATAGTCCGCAAGGCAGCCGGCGCTTGCCGGCTGCCTGCTGAATTTGCTTCCTTGCTTACTGAACCTCGGCCCAGTCCTTGATTTCGCCCATGTAGATGGCGCGCACCTGGTCGCTGGTCATACCGGCGCAGCCGTTATCCGGGCTTACGATCACCGCAATGCCGTCCATGGCGATCACCGTGGGCGTAAGGCCCGCCTCCAGCTCGCTGTCCTTAAGGGCGCGGGAGGCCATGCCGATGTCGCACACGCCGTCCTTCAGGCTGTTCATGCCGGCGGAGGAGTCGCTCTGCTGCACTTCAATTTCAGCATTGGGGTTCACGGCGAGATAGGCTTCCTTCAGCTTCTCCATCACCGGGGTCACAGAGGAGGAACCGGCCACGACCACCTTGCCCGCAACGCCGCTGCCCGCGTAGGGCTGCGCGTCCTCCACGGAGGCAATGTAGCCGTTGGCTTCCACCACTGCTTGTCCCTCGGCGCTGAGGATATAATCCAGGAAGGCCTTTGCGGGCTCGGTTACATCCGCGCGGGTAGCCACGTTAAAGGGGCGCGCGATCTTGTAGGAGCCGTTCTTGATGTTTTCAACGGTCGCCGCCGCGCCGTCGATATCCAGCGCCTTCACCGTTTCATTCAGCGAGCCCAGGGAGATGTAGCCAATGGCGTTGGGGTTGCCCGCCACGCTGGTCATCATAACCGAGGTGCTGTTGGTGATATCCGCCTCGTCGGTGGTCATGTCCACCTTCTCGCCGCTCTCGTTCTTCTGCTCAATGCCCATCAGCTCCACAAACGCGCCGCGCGTGCCGCTGCCGTCCTCGCGGGAAATCACGTTGATCGCGCCCTCGGCGGCCATCGCGCCGCCCAGCGTTACCGCGGCCATCATAAGAGCCATCGCCAATGCCAAACCTTTTTTCATCCTTCATTACCTTCTTTCTTTTCCTTGGTTCGGTACTAAGGATAGCAGGCTTTCGTTTCAAACGCATACGGATTGGGTCAAGGGTTTGTAAAATCACAAAAGAAGCGGTACCCGCCACAGGAAATGAGCACAAAAATCAATTCCGTAAAGCTATGCCGGCGGACAAGGGAGCATCTGTGCATTGTATGGGAGGCTGCATCAGGTGGAAACGCATCCCTTTCATCAGCAGGCGGAGGCCAAGCGGCGGATGGACGGGTATGCCGTGCAGCCAGAGGCATGGGCGCCCTTTTGTGAAGCGCGAAGGGGACTGTTTGAAAACCCCATCCTTGCCCAAATTGCCCAAAAGCATCACAAAACAACCGCGCAAATGACACTGCGCTGGCACATTCAGCGCCATATTGTGGTCATTCCGAAATCCGCCCGCAAAGAACGCATGCGGGAAAACCTACTGGACAAAAAGCAAAGCGGATTCTTCTCCCATCAGGATCCGGCAATGGCTGAATGGTTTCAAAAAACGGTTGAAGAACGGAAGGGGAAATGCTGAGGCTTGCGCACGCGCGGCGCGGGCGATATTCCGGAATACCAAAGGGATGAGCGGCGCAAAAAGAGGCCCGTGCTGCAAGGAAAGGATGCTTCCTTGCAGCACGGGCCTCACGGCGCCGCAAAAACTCGCCTGCGGCCGTGCGCTACGTTGTCCGGCGGGGCCCCGCCCCTTTGAACGTTTCAGGCGGCCTCAAGCCAGCTTCAGGCGGTAGCCGCATTTATACACGGTTTCAATGTATTCGCCGCCCAGCTTTTTGCGCAGGCGCTGCACGTGCACGTCCACCGTGCGGGTTTCGCCCATGCTCTGGTAGCCCCAGGCGCGGCGCAAAAGCTGCTCGCGGCTCACGGGGATATCCGGCTTTTCCATCAGGGCCAGCAGCAAAGCAAACTCCTGCGCGGTCAGCTCCACACGGCGGCCGTCCAGCAGGGCCACGCGCTCCTCCTCATCCACGGATAGCTCCCTGAGCGGCTCGGTTTCTCCCAGCACGCCCATCACCTTTGCCAGCAGCGTTTTATGCGAAAAAGGCGTCGTCAGCACGTCGCTGTGCCCGCCGTACAGCGCGCGCAGGTGCGCGCTCATCTTGCGGTCGCCCGTAAGGAAAAGGATGGGGCAGCCGCGCTTTTGAAACGCCTCCAGCAGCGGCCGGCAGGTTGTCCACTTCAGCTGAGCATCCATCAATACAAGCGGGGCTTTGGGCTCCGTCCAATCGGGAATGGTGTGTTCGTCGCAGCGGATTGCGTTCATTTTCTCCTTTTTCAGGGAGTCGCAAAGCTTCTGCGCGAGCGCCTCATTGGGTTCGTAAATCAAAATCGTTGCCATGCGATCACCTCACAGTTATTATGACGATTGAAAGTGTCGTTTTGTTGCATGATTTGTGAACAAACTGTAACGTTTGGAAAAGAATTTGAAAATACCGGCAGCGCCCGCCTGCGGATTGGAAGCCCGGCGGCTGGAAATCTTCTGGCAGTATGCTTTCAACCTGCATCTTGCATCCCCGCGCCGCACAGGCTATAATGGAAAGCAGCGGCATTTGTTACACGCCGCCGCAACAAACAGCCCGTGCGCCGCGTTGTATTTTTGCCGCGCCGCCACGGGCCGCAAGGGAGCCGCTATGCAAAGAGTCAAGCCAAAAATGAGCCGTCCCAAGGCGTTTGCGCTGCTGTTTCTGATCCTGGCCGCCATCGGGCTGGTGATATGGGGCGGCGTACGGCTGTTTTCCGCCCGTCCCGTGAGCAGCGTAACAGCGTCGCTTTTGCCCTGCCCCTACAACGATACCATTATGCCCTTTGGCAAAAGCGTATTGTATTACGATGGCGTAAGCATCCACTGCATGAGCGATACGGGCTCCGTGCGCTGGTCCTTCCAGATCGGCCCGGACGCGGGCTTTGACTGCAACGATACCGTCGTGGCCGCCTGGGTGGGAAGCACCATCTATATTTTGGATCAAAACGGCAACTCCTCCTACAACGACAACCTGGGCGAGGAAATCCAGTTTGCCCGCGTGGGCGCGCAATATGTTGCCGCCGTGATTGGCGATACCACCACGCCCCGCCTGGTGGTAAAGGATCACACTGGCGCGCACATGGATGAGGAATCCGACGCGTACTCCACCCTGATCCTTTTGGACGTGGGCTTTTACGGCAAAAACGGCGAATACATGTGGACCCTTGCGCTGGATGTGTTCGGCACCGCCTCCAACACCATCCTAAATACCTTTGAGGTAGGAAAGATGAATACCGGCGCGGTATCCCTGGGCGAGGCCATCACCTATGCCGTGGTATACGAAAACGGCCTGCTGCGCGTGATCAATACCCGTAAAATGCTCACCTTTAACGACCGCGGCACCGAGGACGCCTCCGCAAGCGTGCTGGTATACGGCTGGCAGCTATTGGACAGCGAGGTGCCCGAGCGCGGCGACGCGCTGATGCTTTTTGCCCCCACCTCGCAGGCGGAGAGCATCTTTGACATCCGCGAGCTGCGTCTTATCTCCGGCAGCCGGGACAAGCGTTACAGCCTGCCTGATACCTGTATTGGCGCCGCCGTATGGAACAAGACCGTCTATGCCCTAAGCGCCGATACCCTCTATCGCGCCGGGCAGAACGACAGCCGCTTTACCACCTATCCCCTGCCCATGGAACGCCAAGCCACAAGGCTGATTGGCACGCTCGCCAATGGCCGCGCCGTTGTGGCCTGCGGGGACGAGGTATACGTCATCACCCTGCCCCAGGCCATCAACACCCTGAACTGACCGCTTGAAGGGGGGCTTCACCCTGAACATCATCGATATTCTTGTTATTGCCATCATCGGCCTGTGCGTGCTCTTTGGGCTGTACAGGGGCTTTATCCAGTCCGTGCTCAACCTGGGCGGCGGGTTGGCGGCGTTTGGCGGCTCCTTTCTGCTTTTTCCCAAGCTGGCGGACGTAGTGAGCGCCAATACCGATATCACCCGCCTCATCAGCACCTACACCGATTCCGGCAGCCTGCTAGGCGATCTGGACCTGAGCCGCCAGGCCGTAAGCTCCCTCACGGCGGACAGCATTGCCGGCATTGTGGAGCGCGCCGGCCTGCCCGCGCCCATCGCCACCCTGCTTAGGCACAACCTGAGCCAGCAGGTGTTCTCGCCCCTTGGAAACCTGGCCACCAACGTGGGCGATTACGTGAACCAGACCATCCTTTCCGTAAGCATCAATGTGCTTTGCTTTCTCATTTGCTTCGTCGTGTGCTTTGTGGTGATGACCATTGTGGTCAACCTTTTGCGCGCCGTGTTCCGCTTCCCGGTGCTCAAGCATTTGGACTGGCTGGCGGGCGGCGTTTTTGGCCTTTTGCTGGGCGTGATGCTGTGCTTTGTGGCCTTTACCGTCCTTCCCCTCCTGGAAAGCGTGGTGCCCCTTCCCGAGTTCCGCGAGCTGGTGGACCAAAGCGCCCTGGCCAAGGTTTTTGAAAACGGCAACCTGATCATTTCCATTATGAACCGCAAGCTCTAGGCAGGGGCGGCGGCCTGCGCGCCGCTGGCGCTGCCTAAAGCAAAATACGCATGCCGCGCAACGGCATGCGTATTTTTTTGCCATATCCAAACGCCTCCGCTTTCGCGGAGGCGTTTCAGCCTGTCGATAAACCCCATGGGAAGTTTGGAGGGCCGCAGACCCGCAACCTCAATCGTCGTTCTGGCCACTGCCGTGGC
>URUF01000002.1 GCA_900550955.1 uncultured Eubacteriales bacterium
AACGGCGCAACTCTCGGCGGAAAAGATCGCCGCAGGCGAGCTTTTTCGACGGCCTAAGGGCGCGCCTTTTCTCATAAAGACGCGCCCAAGGGTGCTGAAACCTTACTTGTTATCAGCCATCACGGTTTCGCCCGCGAGCTTGCCGAACACAACGGTATCCACAACGGCGTTGCCGCCCAAGCGGTTTGCGCCATGGATGCCGCCGGTAATCTCGCCGGCAGCGTACAGGCCCTTGATGGCGGAGCCGCTCCCGTTAAGCACGCGGCAGGCGGTATCGATGCTCACGCCGCCCATGGTGTGATGCAGGCACGCGGTACGGGGCGTGGCAACCCACGGGCCCTTGGTAAGCTGCGTGCTGAACAGGGTGCGGCCGAACTCGTCCTTGCCGGATTCAACGGAGGCGTTGAAGGCATCCACGGTGGCCTTGAGGGTATCGGCGTTCATGCCAAGCTTTTCAGCCATTTCGTCCAGCGTATCGGCGATGTAGACGTAGCCCTGCTCCTCCAAAGAGCGCAGAGAGAAACCGTCGGCGGACATGGCGGTATCCACATCCGTGTAGTCGCCGTCGGCGGACTCAAGGAAGTAGAACATGCTGTCGGGCTGGGCCAGAACGGCCAGGCAGATGGTATCGCGGCGGCCGTCTTCCTGGACGAAGCGCTCGCCGTTCTTGTTGATGAAGATTTCCTGATCCGTGCCGTTTACGCAGCGGGGAGGATATTTGGTCAGGCTGCCATCCTTGGTGTTGCCAAGGTAGAGCAGCTGAATCTGATCCATCTGGCTAAGGGCCGCGCCAGCCTCGATGGCCATGTTGATGCCGTCGCCCTGGGAGCAGGAATAGCGGTTGGTGGTTTTGACCTTGGTAAGGTCGGTGGCCGCCCATTTGTCAGAGGTGTTATACTGGGCGATCATCTTGCTGTTGGCCGCGAAGCCGCCGGTGGCAAGGATAACGCCCTTGGTGGCGGTGAAGGTGTAAGCGTTGCCGTCCACATCCTCGGCAGTTACGCCGGTCACGTTGCCCTCGGCATCGGTGATAAGCGCCTTGCCGGTGGTGGAGGTCATTACGTCCACGCCGTCCATTTTTGCGATGCAGTCCACATACGTGCTGATGAAGCCGGTGCCCATCTGCTTGGTGGAGGTGTGGGTGCGCTGCCACAGGGAACCGGCGCCCTGGCCGATTACGTTGTTGAACTCCATCCCCAAGGACTTGATCCAGTCATAGCCGGCCTTGGCGTTGTAGCACAACGCCTTTACCAGTTCCAAATCGGCCACATCGTCGCCGCCGTCAAAGGTCTGAAGGGCGTACCAGTGATCGCTGTCGAAAAGCGTGGTGCTGCCGGAGGCCTTGTAGGCGTTCCATTCCTCGGCTACCATGTCCTGCAGGGCCTTGTGCTCGTCGCTTACGGCGTCCTTGGCAATGGCGGCTTCAACGGTGCTCTTGGTGGATTCGCTCATAACGACCTGGCTTTGCAGCTCCTCGTCGGGGCAGTTGTAAATAGCGCCGCAAACCAGCGTGTCGCCGCCCACAGCGCCGTTCTTTTCCAGAACCAAAACGGTTTCGGCGCCGTTTTGCTTTGCGGAAATCGCCGCAGCCAGGCCCGCGCCGCCGCCGCCAACCACAACTACGTCATACGTTTTTTCGCTGAAAGCAGCGGGGGTTTTGGCAACCTCGGCCTGCCACTCGTCCACGTTGGCGCCGGCCTTGACCAGCGCGTCCTTCACAGCGTTGCGCACGGCATAGCTGGTGATGGTTGCGCCGGAAACGGCGTCCACGTTCAAGGTCTGGTTCGCCACGATGGCCGCGGGAATGCTGGCTACCGGGGTATCGCCCTCATAGCCCGCCTCGGTCAGGGGCGCGCCAATGCCGGGGGTTTCCTGCTGGGCCGTTACCTCGATTGCCTCAATGGCGTCCTCGCTCACCGTTACGTTTACAGTGACGGGGCCGTTAAGGCCGGCAGCGGAGCCCTCGTAGGAGCCGGCGGTCATGGGAGTTTTCTCAGCAGCCGCTCCCTCCGCAAAGGCGAAGCAGTTGAAACTGAGGATCATTGTCAGTGCTACAAGCACAGCCATGATCTTTTTCATGGGATGGACCTCCTTACAGAAGAATCGTTGTGGCTCAGGATGCGTTATCGCAAGACAAGATTGTTAAAACTTTAACGCGCCCTGGCTAGCCCCTATTATAGCCCAATGGGAGGGGCAAAGCAAGGATGAAATGGTATATAGTTCTATATCCTATTTCATATAACAGAGAAACGTTATACTGGGAAAAACGCCTTAACCCGCCAACCGCACATGGTACAGCTTCATCCATGCGTTTACCTGCACCATATAGGCAATGGTTTGCGGCGTGGTCATCAGCTGGCCATACCAGGGGATGGCCCGGTCGCAGCGCAGCAGCTCCTCAAGGCGCGCCTTGTCCGCCAACTGCAAAAGCGGCGCGGACGGGTCGCTGAGCGCTTCCTCCAGCATATGGCTAACGGCCTCGCGATAGGCCGGATGATGCGTTTTGGGATAGGGGCTCTTTTTGCGCCAAAGCACCTTTTCGGGCAATAAGCCGCGCATGGCATAGCGCAGGAGCCCCTTTTCATGCCCGTGGTATTCCTTCATTTCCCATGGCACGGTATAGAGGTATTCCGCGATGCGGTGGTCGCAGAAGGGCACGCGAACCTCCAGGCCGCTGAACATGCTCATGCGGTCCTTGCGGTCCAAAAGGGTTTGCATGAACCATTTTTCGTTCAGGTGGATCATTTCCTTCATGCGGCGCTCCGTGGGGGATAGGCCGGGCAGAAGGGAAGTATCGCACAGGGTGGCGCGGTAGCGCTCATCCACATAGCCCTCCGCGTCGATGACGCTGCGCCATTCGGGGCGCAGGAAGCCCGCGCGGTACGCCGTGGACTGCGCCCATGGAAAGCCATACTTTTCGCGGACGTCCGGATCGCGAAACCAGGGATAGCCGCCGAAGATTTCATCCGCGCATTCGCCGGAAAGGGCCACCGTGGCATGTTTTTTCATTTCCCTGCAAAACAGCAGCAGGGAGGAATCCACATCCGCCATGCCGGGCAAGTCGCGGGCGCGCACGGCTTCCATAAGGGCGGCGGCCACATCCTCGGTTTTCAACACCACGGTTTGATGAGATACGCCCAGTTCCCGGTTCATCAGCTCGATATAGCGGTTATCGCTCTCCGGCTGAAAGTGACCGGCGGTAAAATAACGGTCGTTATCCTCATAATCCACGGAGAAGGTTGTCAGCTCGCGGCCCATTTCCTTCATGCGCCGCGCCGCCACAGCGGAAAGCAGGCTGGAATCCAGCCCGCCTGAAAGAAAGGCGCACAGCGGCACATCGGACACCAGCTGGCGCTCGATGGCGTCCAGCACCAGCCAGCGCACCTTTTCGGCGGTTTGTTCAAAGCTGTCGGCATGGGGCGCGTCCTCGCACGCCCAGTAGCGGCATATGCGCAGCCCGCTTTGGCTGAAGCGGGCCCAATGCGCGGGTTGCAGCTCGCTTACGCCGCGGAACACGCCGCAGCCCGGCGTGCGTCCCGGCCCCATAAGCATGATTTCCGCCACGCCCTCCCGGTCGACGACGGGTTCCACAAGCGGATGAGCCAGCAGCGTTTTTAGCTCTGAAGCAAACAGCAGCGTATGGCCGCGCAGCGCATAAAACAGCGGCTTTACCCCCATGCGGTCGCGGGCCAGAAACAGCCTTCCCGCATGCTCCTCACATACGGCGAAGGCAAAGATGCCGTTGAGCTTTTCCAGGCACTTTTCGCCCCAGGCCATGTAGGCGTTCAGCAGCACTTCCGTATCCGAGCGGGTGTGGATTGCGTAGCCCAAGCCGGTCAGCTCCGCGCGTACTTCGTCGGTATTGTACAATTCGCCGTTATATACCAGCACATAGTGCTCCCGTCCGCGCCAGGCCTCCATGGGCTGACGGCCGTTATCGGGGTCTATCACGCTCAGGCGCGCATGCAGCAACGCCGAAGCCTCGTCCGTGTACAGGCCGGTTTGGTCCGGGCCGCGCCGCCGCATGGTGGAAAGCATGCTTTCGTAGAGCTCCGGCGCGTGGGGCACGCCGTCAGCCAGATTGATTACGCCCGCGATTGCGCACATGCAAAACGTCCCCTTTCATGCCAAAGGGCGTTCCTCGGTACCGAGGGAACGCCCATGTTCATGCAAAGGATATGCGGCTTTCCTATGATATTTGCATGTTATTTATTTTTCCATGGCGGCGCGCAGCATAAGGCCCTCTACCGCGTCGGCGATTGCGTTAAGCCCGCTGGAAATGGTGCATACGTGCGGTACGCCGCTTAGATCGAGCCTTTGGCGCACCTCGCTGCTTACGCCGTCCAGGATGGTATCGGCGCTGCCGGGCCAGATGCTTTCATCCGCGTCGCTTTGCACGCAAAGGATGGGGCAGTTGATATTAAAGAGGTTGCGCCGCGCCAGCCTGATAAGGTGGTTTAAATCCGCGCCCTTAGCCGTGGGAAAGCCGGAATAGCCGTAGTCGTACGCGGCGTCCAATCCGGGGCGGCGCCCGGCGGGGTTTTTGGCTGCGACGCGGGGCACAAAGGGCGCCAGCAGCCCGGAAAGCGGCAATAGCCTGTTGCGTGCCGCCATGGGGGCGGAAATAGCCACGCAGCCATCCACCTTCATTTGCTGGGCTACCAGCAGGGCCAGCACGCCGCCCATGGACAGACCGCCGATGGTAAACACGCTCAGCTCGTCCATCATTTCAAGCGACGCCTGCTTGGCGGCCTGCAGCCACTGCTGCCAATCCGCCTTGGCCATGGCCTCCTCTGTGGCGGCATGGCCGGGCAGGTTGATGGTGCGCACGGTGTAGCCGCGCGCGGCCAGCGCGTCGGCAAGCTTGCGCATATGCGCCGCGGTGCCCGTAAAGCCGTGCAAAAGCAGGATGCCGTTATCGCCGCCCCTGTGATAGAAGGGCTGGCATACGTCGCGGTCAAAATATCCGGGCGCGGTGGGCTTCATGGGCCATCATCCTTTCCCCAAAAGCTGGGATGATAAGCGATATGCGGCGCTGGAAGGCTTTATGCATCCAAACGCTCCACATCTTCCTTCTTGCCCATTACCAGCAGCGTATCGTTGGCCTCAAATAGCATTTCCGGAGCGGGCGATACCAAAAAACGGTCCTTGCGGTGAATTGCCAGAATGTTCACCCCATGCTTGCGGCGCACGTCCACGCCCATGATGGTGTTGCCCACCCACTTGCTAGGCACCAACACCTCAATGATCTGATAATCGTCGCTGAGGTTCATCAATTCCAGCACGCCTGGGCTGATGATGGAGCGCGCCAGCCTAAGCCCCATATCCCGCTCGGGAAATACCACGCGATCCACGCCGATTTTGCGCAGCACCTTGGCGTGAAGCTCGTCGTTGGCTTTGGCGATTAGCGTGGGTACGCCCAGCTCCTTTAAAAGCACGCAAACCAGAATGCTGTCGCGCGTGTTTTGGCCGATGCTTACGATGGCGGCGTCAAAATTCTTTACGCCAAGCCCGCTTAGCAGCGTTTCATCCGTAGCGTCCAGCTGAAGGGCCTGCGTCACATGCGGGGCGATGCTATTCACCAGCTCCTCGTCGGAGTCCACGGCCAGCACCTCCTGGCCCATATCGCACAGCGCCTTTGCCACGCTGGTGCCAAAGCGGCCCAGGCCCAAAACCAGATATTGCTTCCTTTTCATGCAAGAAACCATCCTTTCCGAGTATGATGGCCGGGAAAAAGGGATTAGCCGATCATAATTTTTTCTTCCGGGTAACGCATGCGGTTCATACGATCGCTGTTCATGCGGTTGGCCAGTGCAAACGCCAGCGTGAGCGGGCCCACGCGCCCCAGATACATCAGCGGCATCAGCAGCCATTGCGACAAGGGCCTGAGCGCGGGCGTGCCTATGGAGGAAAGCCCCGTGGTGCTGAAGGCGGAGGAAACCTCAAAAAACAGATCGATCAGGGAAAAGCCCGAATTGCGCTCCAGAACGCTTAGCGCGCAGGTCATGCCTAATACAAACAGCAGGCCGATTATCACGATGGTCATAGCGCGCCGCGCCGTATCGGCGGAAAGCTCGCGGCCAAAGGCGCAAAGGCGCTCGCGCCCCCGTACCACAGAACCCACAACCAGGAAAAGGGTCGCCACCGTGGTGGTTTTTACGCCGCCGCCTGTGGAGGCCGGGGACGCGCCCACAAACATGAGCAGCGAACCAACTAGCTTGCTGGAATCGCTAAGCGAAGCCTGATCCAGGCTGGCAAAGCCTGCCGTGCGGAACGTGACGGATTGAAAAAAACTGTTCAACACCTTTTGCCATGCGCCAAGGCCGTTATCCAGCGTTTGGGGATTGCGCCATTCCAGCAGCGCGATAGCGGCCATGCCGGAGAGGAGCAGCGCAGCCGTGACGCACAAAACCAGCTTGACGTGCAGGGACGCCTTGCGCAGCTTAAACCGCAGGTGCAGGCATTCCAATATCACAGGAAATCCCAGGCCGCCAAGGATAATCAGCAGGGAAAGCGTGAGCAGCACAACCGCATCTCCCTGAAAATCCAGCAGGCTGCGGTAGCCGCCAAACAAGTCAAAGCCCGCGTTGCAAAACGCGCTGACGGCTGTGAAAACGCTCCTCCATACGCCTTGGCCCAGGCCATACCGGGGAATGAGGCGCGGCATGAGCAAAAGCGCGCCCACCCCTTCGATGGCCAGGGCCATGAGGGAAAAGGCGCGGGTCAGCCGCACCATACCCGCCAGGGTGGTTTGGTTCATAGAATCGCGAAGAAGCACGCGCTCCTTGAGGGTGATGCGCTTGCCCAGCGCCATCATGATCAGCGTGGCGAACACCATAAAGCCCATGCCGCCCACCTGGATTAAAACCAGCAGCACCGCCTGCCCAAAGCTGGACAGCTGCCCGCCTACATCAATGATGGAAAGGCCGGTTACGCATACGGCGGACGTGGCCGTAAACAGCCCGCCGCGCAAACCGATGGAACGTCCGCCCACGGCGGACGCAGGCAGCGCCAGCAAAAGCCCGCCCACAGCGATCAACGCCAGAAAGCCCAGCGCCAAAAAGCGTTCGGGCTTGACCGGCCTGCCGGCGAGAGAACCTCTTTTCACAAATCAGGATGCTCCTTTCCGCTGAATGGATGCAAAGGCGCAGGAAGGCCCTTCAACGGTTCCATTATATGCGCAACGCCTGCTTTTGTAAAGGAAAGGCCCGGCTAAGGCGAGCCGGGCCGGAGGGGGGATAGCTTATAGATCGATAGGCTCAAAATCCTGCGCGCCATGCTTGCACCAGGGGCAGATGAAATCCTCCGGGAGCGGGTCGCCCTCATACACATAACCGCAGATTTTACAAACATAGCCCTTGCGGGCCGCGGCTTTTTGCGGGGCGGGCTTTTTGGGCTTCACGTGCGCAAAGTAGTAGGCATAGGTCATGGAGGGCGCGTCGCTAAGCTTGTCTGCCTGCGTTACTAGGGCGACGTAGAGCATGTGCGTGCCGCAGTCAATGGCTTGCTCCACCCTGGCGGAGATCAACGCGTTGCAGGCTTTGGCAAGGTAGCGCAGGCCGTTCTCGCTCGCCGGGTCGTCGCGGCCGGCAAATTTGTTAATATCCCGCCCGCTTTGAAAGCCAAAATGGCGAAACAGCGCCATATCCGCTTCCTCCGTGAGGGCGCTTATGTTCATAAGCCCGGTTTTTTCAATTATTTCGTTGGTATAATTGCGCTTGTTTACGCAAACGGCAATCCGGGTGGGGTTTTCGGTCAGCTGCATCACAGTGTTCACAATGCAGCCGCAAGCCCTTTCCCCGTCGCGTGCAGTGAGCACGTATAGGCCGTAGCTTAGCGCGAACAGCGCGTTGGGGTCAATTCCCATAAAAACACCTCCTTGTTTCTACTCCAAACATACCCAGAAAAGGCTATCTCAAAACATGTATTTTATGATATACTGTACCCGCGCTTCAAAACGCGCGGAAAGGGCGGAAAAGCGATGGCCGCATGGAAGGATACGGCATACCCCGCAGACCAGGCGGAGCTGTACCGCCTGATGGACGCGCAGCTTGGCGCGTTGATGGAGGGCGAGCGCGACGCGCTGCCAAATATGGCCAATGCCAGCGCGCTGATCTATCACGCGCTGGAAAATGTAAACTGGGCGGGATTCTACCTGTACCGGCAGGGCATGCTGGTGCTGGGCCCCTTTCAGGGCAAGCCCGCGTGTATCCGTATCCCGCTGGGGCGGGGCGTGTGCGGCACGGCGGCGCAAAGCCGCCGCACGCAGCTGGTTGCCAACGTGCATGACTTTCCCGGGCACATTGCTTGCGACGCGGATTCGCAAAGTGAAATTGTGATTCCGCTAATACAGGGCGGCCGCCTGCTGGGGGTTTTGGATTTGGATAGCCCCATCCCTTCCCGCTTTACCGAAAACGACCGCGCCGGGCTGGAAGAGCTTGCAAAACGGCTTGTAAACGGCTGCGACTGGCCGGCGTGAGCGGGCTTGCAACCCGTTTCAATATCTTGTACAATAAACATTGCTTGCGCCATGGGGCCAAGCGGTGTGAAAGGAACGAAGCATAGGATGCGTATTAGCAAAAAAGCGATTTTGGCCGGGCTGGAGGCGCAGTACCCGGACGCAAAGCCGGAATTGAACTTCCATAACCCCTATGAAACGCTTGTGGCCGTAATGCTTTCCGCCCAGTGCACGGACAAGCAGGTCAACAAGGTAACGCCCGCGCTGTTTGAGCGCTACCCCACGGTGGAGGCGATGGCCGCCGCCAGCGTGGAGGACGTATACCCCATGGTAAAAAGCTGCGGCTTTAAAACCAAGGCTAATAATATTGTGGAAAGCTGCCGCCTGATTATGTTGCGCCACGGCGGCGAGGTGCCCGGCGATATGAAAGCGCTCACGGCGTTGCCCGGCGTGGGGCAGAAAACCGCAAACGTGGTGCTGGCCAACGCGTTTGGCGTGCCAACCATTGCTGTGGACACGCACGTGTTCCGCGTATCCAACCGCCTGGGCCTGGCGGACGCCAAAAACGTGGAGGAAACGGAGCGCCAGCTCCAAAAGGCCATTCCCAAAAAGGATTGGGTGGCCGCCCACCACTGGCTCATCTTTCACGGGCGCAGGGTATGCCATGCGCGAAATCCGGAATGCGCGGCGTGTACCCTGCGCGCAATGTGCAAGGCGGCCAACGCGGCCGGCGGCGCGGTTGTTACGCCTAAGCCCGTGCGCAAGGCCCAAAAGCAGGAGCAGGCCCAGGCCTGAGCCAAGTTTTCAAAATCAGTAAGGAGCATTTCAATGGCGTCATTCGTGGATCGGGTCAGGATTACGGCAAAGGCGGGCAACGGCGGCAACGGCTGCGTATCGTTCCACCGCGAAAAGTTTGTGCAAAACGGCGGGCCGGATGGCGGCGACGGCGGCAACGGCGGCAATATTGTTTTGTATGCCGATCCCAACATGCACACGCTGCTGGATTTTCGCTTTCACAGCAAATACATGGCGGAAAACGGCGTGGACGGCAGCGCGGGCCGCTGCCACGGCAAGCGCGGGCAGGATTTGGTTATCAAGGTGCCTGTGGGCACCGTGTTTTTGCGCGACGAAGACGGCGCCGTGGTGGCCGATATGAGCCAGCCTGGGCAGAGCAAGGTGCTTTTGCGCGGCGGGCAGGGCGGCTATGGCAACCAGCATTTTGCCACGCCCACGCGCCAGGCCCCCAATTTTGCCAAGCCCGGTATCCGCACCGAGGCGCACGTGTTCCGCCTGGAGCTAAAAACCATTGCGGACGTAGGGTTGGTAGGCTTCCCCAATGTGGGCAAAAGCACCATCCTGGCAACGCTCACCTCGGCCAAGCCCAAAATTGCGAACTATCATTTTACCACGCTCACGCCCAACCTGGGCATTGTGCAGCGCTACGAGAGCGAATTTGTGCTGGCGGATATCCCCGGTTTGGTGGAGGGCGCAAGCGAGGGCGTAGGCCTGGGACACGACTTTTTGCGCCATGTGGAGCGCACCCGCCTTCTTTTGCACGTGGTGGACGCTTCCGGCTGCGAGGGCCGCGACCCGCTGGACGATTTCCGCATCATCAATGAGGAGCTTGAAAAGTACGGCGAACCGGTGGGCCGCCCGCAGCTGGTGGTGCTGAATAAGTGCGATTTGATCTATGACGAAGAACGCATTGAAACGCTCAAAAAGCGGTTTGAGGAGATGGGCTATGCCGCCTTTGCGGTAAGCGCCGCCGCCAACCGCGGCTTTGACGCGTTGCTTAACGAGGTTACGCGGCTGCTGCCCGAGCTGCCGCCGCCCCGCGTATTCGAGGAGGAGGAAATATCGGATAGCCGCGTGCTGCCGGACGACGGCTTCACCATCCGCCGGGAGAACGACGTGTTCTTTGTGGAGGGCGCGGCCATGCAGCGCTTTATCGACAGCGTAAACTTTGACGACGAGGAAAGCCTGAACTGGTTTCACCGCACGCTGCGCGACCGCGGCATTATACAGGCCCTGCGCGATAAGGGCGCGCAGGAGGGCAGCACCATCGCCATTGGCGATATGGAATTTGACTTTATAGAGTAGAGGGATCAACGCATGCTAACGAGCAAACAGCGCGCAAACCTGCGCGGCATGGCCAACACCTTGGAAACCATTCTATACATCGGCAAGGAAGGCATTACCGAGAATACCGTCAAAGAGGCTTACGACGCGCTGGAGGCGCGCGAGCTGATTAAATGCGCCGTGCAGCAGGGCTGCGAGCTTTCCGCCCGCGAGGCGCTGGACGAGCTGTGCCGCCGCGTGTATGCCGAGCCTGTGCAGTGCATTGGCCGCCGTTTTGTAATGTACCGCGAAAGCCGCCAGCACAAGCGTATCGAGCTGTAAAACCAACGATGCCGCAAGGGGGAACGCAGAATGCTTGAAACGGTGCTGAATGCATTGGGCGAGCTGCGTTCTCCCTTTGCATTGTACGAAAGCGATATCCACGCCTGGGTAGAAGCGCGCTTTGTAAGCGCGGGGCTTGAGTTTGCGCATGAGGCGCGTATCGGCACGGGATGCCGCATTGATTATCTTGTGGGAAATGTGGGCGTGGAGATTAAAAAGGGCAGGCCCGACGCTTCCGCGCTGAAGCGCCAGCTTATGCGCTATGCGCAATGCGAGGCTATCCATGCGCTTGTGGTGCTCACCCAGCAGGGCGTGGCCTTGCCGGAAAGCCTTTGCGGCAAGCCTGTTCGCAGCATCGCGCTTAACCGGTTATGGGGGGTGGCGCTGCCGTGAGCGAGGATCAACCCTTTGCGTTGCTGCCTCCCTATTTGACCGATAGCAGCGGCGCGCAGCCGGAGGCGGGCGCAAACCGCCGTACCTATGGCACGCTCAGCTATAACAAGCGGCGCAACTGCTGGGTGGTGAAGGGCGACCCGAGCGTGACGGAGCTTTGCAAGCGGCTGTTTCCGGGCACGGAAACCAGCCGCCGCGGCGAGGCGCGCTTCACCGCGCACAGGCGCATCGTGGGCGAGCTGAACTGGCTGATGCTTCGCTACCCGCTTACCGTGCGCGCAAGCGATATGGCGCGGTGGGAAGCCGCCCTTTCGGACGCGCGGGAATACGTGGTGCGCCGGGAATTGGCGCGCGCCCTGCCGGAGCGCGTAACGCCCAGCCCCACCGCGTTTCACGGCACGCTTACAGGCTTTCAGGAGGAGGGCCTGGCCTTTTTGCTGCGCACGGACCGGGGCCTATTGGCCGACGAGATGGGCCTGGGCAAAACCGTGCAGGCGCTGGCCATGCTATCCCAAACAGGCGCGTATCCCGCGCTGATTGTGGCCCCGCCGCATTTGATGCGCAACTGGCAAAACGAGATTGCCCGCTTTGTTACGAAGCCTGACGGGACGACCCTGAGCGTGCACGTGCTAAAAGGTATCAAACCCTACGAACTGCCCAAGGCCGATATCTATTTGATGCACTACCTGCTTTTGCGCGGCTGGAAAGAGGCTTTACCGGACGCGGGCATCCCCACCGTGATTTTTGATGAAATCCAGGAGCTGCGCCACAGCGGCACGGAAAAATACTCCGCCGCAAGCCTTTTGGCAGGCGCGGCGCAGCGCGTGATTGGCCTGAGCGGAACGCCCATTTACAACCGCGGCGCGGAAATATGGAACATAGTGAATATCCTGGATTACCACTTCCTGGGCGACTATGAAAGCTTCACCCGCGAATGGTGCTACGGCTATGGCAATCAGATTGTGGCCAAGCCTGAATTGCTTGGCGAAAAGCTGCGTGAGGAAGGGCTTATGCTCAGGCGCACCAAGCAGGAGGTGCTCAAGGAGCTGCCGCCCAAGCGCCGCCTGGTGATGCCCGTAGACAGCGACGACGGCGTGTACCGTAAGCTGATGCAACCCGTCGCCGCCGCGATTCATCAGCTTAAAACCAACGCGGCCGCCAGCCAGAGCCAGCGCGCCCTGTGGGAAATGGAGATTGAGCGGGGAGAACGTCAGGCCACCGGCATTGCCAAGGCCCCGTATGTGGCCCAGTTCGTGCGCGCCCTTCTGGACGCGGAGGAGCGGGTGCTGCTGTTTGCGCACCATCATGAGGTGATGGATATTTACAAGCGGGAGCTAAAGGCCTATTCGCCCGCCTTTCTCACGGGGCGCGAAACGCCCGCCATGAAGGAACGCGCCGTGGAGCGTTTCATGACGGGCCGTACCAATTTGTGCTGCATATCGCTGCGGGCGGCGGCTGGCCTGAACCTTCAGCGCGCCAGCTGCGTTGTGTTTGGCGAGCTGGATTGGTCGCCCGCAGTACATAGCCAGGCGGAGGATCGCGCCCACCGCATGGGGCAGACGGATTCCATCCTGTGCTACTACCTGGTTTCCTCCGGCGGCAGCGATCAGGACATGCAGGATGCGCTGGGCCTGAAGGTGAGCCAGTTTGTGGCCCTGATGGGCGATACGCCCCAAACCCAGGCGGATGCGCTTTTGAGCGCGCAGGCAGCCAGAACCTATGTGGAGCGGCTGGTGAACCGTCTGGTGAGCGAGGCCGGCTGACGGGCTAGCGTGGCAGCACCACCGTAACGCCGGCTTCAAAGTCCTGTGGGGCAAGGCAGGGATTTGAGCGCAGAAGGCTTGCCACCGGCAGGTTAAAGCGAACGGCCACGGCCTCCAGCGTTTCGCCCTCTGCCAGGGTGTAGGTTTCAGGCAGGGTACAGGGTACGTTTTCCCTGGGCACACAGATGGTTTGGCCCACGCGCAGCGTGTCCAGGTCAACGCCGGGATTGGCCGTTTCCAGCGTGTGGCGGCTCACCAGGTTGCGGATTTGCACGTCCGATACGCTTTGCCCCTTCTGGATGGTCCACTGCGTATCCTCGGAGCAGGGCAGCGTAAGATCGGGCGAGAGGCAGCCGTTCTCGGGGCAGGGGGCGCTCTGGGATGTATCGGGGGATGGACTGGCGGTACTGCCGCCGGTTTCCGGCGTGGTGGGCGCGGTGGGAGCGGGCGTTGTGCCCGTGCTGCCGGACGCGCCAGTTCCGTTTGCCGTGCCGGTGTTGCCGGGGGTTCCGCTGGTTGTGCCGGTGGAGCCGGAGGAGCCGTTTGCCGTGCCGGTATTGCCGGCCGTGCCCGAGGAGCCCGCGCTGCCGTTGGTTGTGCCGGTGGAGCCGGAGGTTGCGCCGCCGTTGGTTGTGCCGGTATTGCCGCCGGTTGCGCCGCCAAGGCCGCCGGTGCTTGGCGAGTCGTCCTCCTCGCGGGGAATGCATAGCACATCGCCTACCATCAGGCGGGCGGGATGGATATCGCGGTTGGCGGCCAGCAGGTCGCGCAGCGGCACGCCCAGCTTATGGGCAATGAGGTAGAAGCTGTCGCCGCGCTTAACAACGTATTCCTCCGCGCAGTTTCCTGTGTTTTCCGGTTGGGTCATAGAAGGGTTCTCCTTTCAGGTTCATTTCCCTACAATCTATGACCCCTTTGGCCTTAACTTGCCTACCAGCTGCGTCCGCGCGCTTCAAAACTTGCGGCCAGGCGTTCCAGGTCCGCATAGGTGTGGATGCTTTGCCGCTGCTCCTGAAGCGCTACCTGCGCGTCGGGTGAAAAGCGTTCAAACAGGCTTTTGCTTTGGGGATCGTTCTCAATGAGCTCCCGAAGGGTAGGATAGGAATCCATTTTTATCACCTCATCATCAGCATGCCCGCCTGCGCGGGAGCTATTCGCTTTTTTAAGATCAGGGAAGGGCTGTGATAGCATGGTTAATTATTGCCGCAAATGCAAGGCAGAGGTTCCTCTTGGCGAAACGTGCCCCTATTGCGGCGGCAAGCTTGCGCAAACGGGCGAGCAGGTTTCCATCGGCGTGGTGCGCACGCCGCTAAGGGAGTGGTTTGCTTGGAACAACGTGCTGCGCGTGGCGCTGCCGGTATGGCTGCTGGCGCTGGGAATTGTGATCGCCTCCGAGGCGGCCGCCACAGGCGCGCAGGGGGTGGCGGCCCTGTTTTCCCAGGGCTTCTTTGGCGTAATGCTGGGCGTGCTTGGCATAATGCTGGGGCTGTTATGCCTGCTGCTAGCCTTGCAGGGCACGGAAAAGGTACACTATGTGCTGGATAAGCAGGGCGTGCATGCCCGCACCTATTTGCACAACCCGGGGCCCATTCAGCTGTATACCCGGTTTGTTACGCCTGAAGCCGTTGAAAAGCTTGCCTCCACGGATGACCGCCCGGCGCTGGAGGGCCTTACGCTGGTACGTCGCGTCACGCTGCCCTGGAGCGCCGTTCGCCGCGTGCGTATCTGGCGCGAGGGCGGAGCTATGCTATTTTTCAGGCCGCGCTTTTGGCAGGCGCTGGCCATGCGCTGCCCCACCGGCAGCCTTGAGGAGGCCGAGGCCTTTACGCGCAAGAAGCTTAAGCGCTACAAGGGCGTGCGGATAAGCTGAATGATAAGGAATGCCCCTCACGACAGGATAAGTCTGGATTGAAATTGTCCTGACGCGGGAAGAAGCGTTCGCCAACGAGAGCTTTGCTACGGGTGTGCGGGAGCCCAAACGGCCTCCCGCACAAATTTTACCCGCTCAAGCGCTAATGCTGATAGTTTTCAAGGGAAAACTGGGTCAGCTCCGTTAAATCATGCGAACCGGCGCGGCGCGCCGTCAGCTGGTTAAGCCTGCTTTGCGCGCTCTCAAAGGCCTGCTCCGGCGTTTCCTTGCCGTTGATGGCGGCTAGCAGATGGTTGCCAAGCACAGCCTCAAACACAAACTGCGTTAGGTTGCCGCCGGAGGAGGCCAGAATGGGCCTGCGGGTGCCCAAAAGGATGTTGCTTTGCAGCTGCGCAAGCCAGGGGTAGGTATCCAGGATTTCGCGGTGCTCATATACGCAGCGGCAGGCGGAGATACCGCCCAGCATTACCAGCTCGGGAGCGATTTCCTCGCCTGTGGCCCAGCGCACAAATTCGTATGCCTCCAGGGGCTGCGCGCAATGACGGCTAATGCACAGCGAGCCGCCGCCCAGCAAAGGGCGCTTGCCCGGCACGGCGGCAAAGCCTATTTCCATGCCGATGTTGGCGCTTTGGGTGCGCACAAAATGCGAGGCATGGTTTGCAAACACCACCGCCATGGCGGTTTGACCGTTTACGAAATCCTGGGCGATCTGGCTCCAGCTAAACGTTGGCACGGGGCTTACATATTTGGAAAAGGCGATGTAATCCTTCAGGGTTTGCAGCGCCGTGGGGGTTAGCAGGTTCAGGCAGCCGCTGCCGCAGTAGGAAAGGCTTCCGGCGGAGAGCAGCCTTGGCAAATATTCGGACGCTACGGAGATTGGGCGGGCAGGCGCCAATGTGGAGCCGTATAGAATGGGGGAATCCGCCCGATAGGCCCGCGAGAAGAAACGGGCGATCATGTCAAATTCCTCATAGGTTTCCGGCACGCTAAGCTGCCGGCCCGTTTGCTCGTAGAAGGCGCGGCTTTGGCCCATATTATCAAAAATATCCTTTTGGTAAAACAGCATTTGCACCGCCACGTCAAAGGGCAGGGCATAGGGCCGGCCTTCCACATCGGAAAACTCGTTTCTTAGCCCAGGCAGCAAAGGGCCGTAGGCGGAGGCGATATCGCTGTCCAGCTCGTCCAGCGGGCGGAACAGGCGCGTGGCCAGGAAGGACAGATGGGCGGGGTCCAAACGTACAACGTCCCATCTGTCCGCATAGGGCGATACCATTTCCGCAAGCACCTGGTCTATGCTTGCGGTGTGCAGCTCAACAGGAATCCCTGTGCGATGGGTAAAACGCGAGAGCAAATAGCGCAGCGCGTCCACAGTGGGCGTGGTGTGGGCAAGCAGATGAAGCGGCCGCTTGCGCAGCACAGCGGGCGCGCCGCAGGGGGATACGCATTTTGAAACGCCATAGCGGCGCGGCTGAAGGGCGGCGCCGCTTTCCACACGGTCAAGCATTGCGTCCACGGCGTCGTGCCCCATTTGACGGTAGTTCAGCTTTAGCGTATGCCAGCTTCTGCGGTGGGTTGGCCGCAGCGAGGAAAGCACATACAGCCTGGGCAGCGCCTCGCCGCCCTCCTCAAAGGCGCGGCTGACGCTTACGGCGGCCGCCTCGCTAAAGCAAATCACCGTGCCGGGCATGGGCTGGCTTTGCAAAAGCTCGTATACGGCGGGGGATTGGGCGGCGCGGATGGTGTAAAAGAAGGTGATTCCCGGCAGCAGGCGCTTGAGCGCGCCGCAAAACGCCTGCTGATCCAGGAACTGGCCGTCGCCCACGACGGCGCTTACAGCCTCAGCGGGCCCGCCAGAGGAACGGATGCTCCTGTTGATTTCTTCCGCCGCCTTCTCCATGGGGAAAACGTAGGAGGGGATTTGCGGGCTACACGCCGGGCGCTCCAGAAACAAAAGCGGCACCTTGCGCGAAAGCAGGGGCTGGTACTCGGCCTGATGATCGCTTAAGCAGGATACCGTAAGCGCCCCGCATACCTTGAGCGCCTGCGCCTCGGAAATGGCGCGCCGCTCCTGATAGGGCATATCGCCAGTTAAAAAGAGCCGGAGGGAATAGCCGCGCGCCTCCGCGCGGCGCAAAATGCCGGTATAGAGATCAGCGTATTGGTTTTCCTCCAGCGATGGCAAAATCACCGCAAGCGTTTTTACCGCGCCGCGCCGTAGCTGGCTCGCCTTTTCATCAATGGCGTAGCCCATGGCGCGCGCTGTTTGCTCCACCAGGCGTATTTTTTCATAGCTTACGCCGCCGCGCTTGTTGAGCACGTTGGATACGGTGCCGTGGGAAACGCCCGCGGCTTTTGCGATATCCTTAATCGTTGGCATAGGGGCCCTCCAGGTGGTATTCCGAAACTTGCGTTCTTCTTTACAATACACCAGTTGCGCATACTTTGCAAGAAAGGATTGACATCAACACATTCAAAATAATTTCTGACACGTTCCAAAAATGTGTTGACACGTTCAAAATATTGATGTAGAATAAGGGCGAAGCATGGATGAGAACAACTGCGGCTTTGCCGTTCTTTATGGGTCGCGTAGCGCATAAAGCAAAGGGGCGGGCCGCAAAAAAGCCTTTTTTGAGGAGAGAATTGCACATGAACATTCGCGCCATTCTGCTTGATTTTGACGGTACCAGCCTCCAGCGCGACCAGGTTTACATCTCTTTTCGCAATATGAGGGCGCTTCGCGCGGCGCTGGATAAGGGCATTGAGATTATCCCCTGCACGGGCCGCTGTGAGGATATGTTCCCTCCGCAAATTGCGGCGGAGCCGCGCATCCGCTACTGGGTTACCGCTAACGGCGCGCGCGTGGTGGACCGGCAAACGCGTGAGGTTATCTATCAATCGCTGTTCACGCCGGAGGAATCCGCCATGCTGTGCAGGCTGTATGAAAACCAGCATATTTACTCCGAAATCTCCGCCGACGGGCTGATTTATATGGAGAAGGACGTGTGCGACGACCTTGGCAGCTACCCGGTGCCGCCGCATCACGTGTGGTTTATGGACCTGGGGCGGCAGGTAGCGGTGGATACGCCGTCCAAATTCTTCCTGGAAAAAGGAATCGGCATTGAGAAATTCAATATCTACGGCGTGCCCAAGGAAAAGCAGCAGCCCCTCATCAAGGCCCTGGAGAATACGGGCATCGTTGAAATCACCGACGGCGCGGGGACGGATATCCAGTTCTTCCCCAAGCGGCAAAAACGCACGGACGCGATGGACGCGCTGTTTCAAAAGCTGGGCTATGGCTATGAAAGCGTGCTTAGCCTGGGCGACAGCAAGCTTGACGAAGCCCTGATCACACGCGCGGCCATAGGCGTGGCCATGGGCAACGCCCCTGACGGCCTTAAGGCAAAGGCCGATTATGTGACCGCCCCCTTCTATGAGGACGGCGTGGCGGAAGCGATTGAAAAATATCTTTTGTAAGCTGTGGGGGAACGTATGGAAGCAAAACTATTTCCCAACTATGCGCCCGGCCGCAAGCGCCTTGTGTGCATCGATTCCGACGGGTGCGCGTTTGATACGATGGAGATTAAGCACAAGGAGTGCTTTTGCCCGGCGACCATTCTGGTATGGGGCTTGCAGCCCATTTCCAAATACGTGCGCGAGGTTTGGGAATACGGCAACCTGTATTCCAAGCACCGCGGCCGCTCGCGGTTCCACGAGCTGGTTATGACGTTTGACTGGTTAAGCGAGCGCGAGGAGGTAAAGCGCCTGGGCTTCCAGCTGCCGGACATTTCCTCCTTCAGGCATTGGCTGGAGACCTCGCCCGTTTTGAACAATGAATCCATCCGCAAGGAGGCTGAAAAGGGCGACCCGGTAATGCAGCGGGCGTTGGAATGGTCGCTGGAATCCAACCGGCGCAATGCCGAGATGGTGCACGGCATCCCTCCCTTCCCGGGCGTAAGGGAAAGCCTTGAACGGCTTTGCGGCGAGGCGGATATCGCCATTGTATCCGCCACGGCGCGCCAGGCGCTTGAGCAGGAGTGGGCCGAGCATGACCTGATGCGCTACGTGCACCAGCTTTGCGCGCAGGAGGACGGAAGCAAGGCGGCATGCATCCATGCCCTAAAACCCTGGTATCAGCCTGAAGATGTGCTGATGATTGGCGATGCTCCCGGCGATTTGGAGGCGGCGCGTCAAAACGGCGTGCTGTTTTTCCCCATCCGCCCGGGCGAGGAGGTGGAGTCCTGGGCTGAGTTTACGGCCGAAGGGCTCGGCCGCTTCTTAAACGGCACGTTCGCCGGCGAGTACGAGGCGCGGCAGATCGAGCGCTTCAACGGTTCGCTGAAGGATACCCCGCCATGGAAACAAGCCTGATCTGGGAATCGGGTTTGCAATAAAAATTTTGGTTCAGGAGGTATGACAATGAAAAGATTCCTTAGCTGCCTGCTGGCCGCAGCCATGATGCTGTGCCTGCTCCCCACCGCCGGCCTGGCCGAGGCCGATACCAACAAGCTGGTGCTTTACACCTCTGCCGGCGCGGCTGAGTACGAGCTCATCGTGGACCTGTTCAGCCAGAAGTATCCCAACATCGAGGTTGAAATCGTAAGCGGTGGTACCGGTGAAATGGCCAGCCGTATCAACGCCGAGAAGGAAGCCCCCTACGGCGACGTGATGATGGGCGGCGGCGATACCATCTACCGCGGCATTCAGGACTGCCTGGAGCCCTACCGCAGCACCGAGGCCGATAACCTGTTCGCCGAATTTATGCCCGAGGATAACCTTTACACCCCCTGCTATGTAAATGTAAACAGCATCATCGTTAACAAGACCCTGATTGCCGAGCTGGGCGTGGAAGTGACCGGCTGGGAATCCCTGTGCGACGAGCGCCTCAAGGGCAAGGTATCCTTTGCGAACCCCGCTGATTCCGGCTCCGCGCTGGAAGTGGTTGTAAACATGCTGGCCGCCATGAACGGCACCGGCAACCTGGAGGATGGCTGGGAGTTCGTAAAGCGCTTCCTGATCAACCTGGACGGCAAGTTCGCCTCCGGTTCCTCCGCCGCGTACAAGTCCGTGGTTGAGGGCGAGTACCCCGTTGGCCTGTGCAACGAGGATAAGACCATCTCCTACATGAAGGACGGCGCGGATGTGTACGCCGTATACGCCAAGGAAGGCATCACGCTGCGCACCTCCAACATCGCCCTTATGAAGGGCGGCGCCAACCCCAAGAACGCTAAGCTCTTTATCGACTTTGTGGTATCTAACGAATGCCAGACCGCCATGGAAGCCGGCGTGAACGTGCGCCCCATCCGCAAGGACGTTCCCATGACCACCGAAGGCCGCGTTCCCACCGAAGAGCTGGTGCAGATTGCCTACCCCGAGGTAGATAGCGCCGAGATCAAGACCACCTTCCAGGATATCCTGACCTCGATCTGATCTTCCCCCAATGTATACCGCAGCGAATGCGGGATTGCGGGCGTCCGCCGTGCGTTAACCCAAACGGCGGACGCCCATCCATAAGATGGAGTGGTGAAAATGGCAGTATCAATTCATATCAAGAACGTCATGAAAAAATACGAGAACAACGTCGTCATTCGAGACCTCTCCGCGGACATTACAAGCGGGGAACTTTTTACCCTGCTTGGCCCCTCAGGCTGCGGAAAAACCACCCTTCTGCGCATGATCGCCGGCTTTAACACCGTTGAGCACGGCACCATTGCCTTTGACGACCAGGTTATCAACGACATTCCCGTTTATAAGCGCAACTTTGGCATGGTATTCCAGAACTATGCCATCTTCCCCAATATGACGGTTTACCGCAATATTGAATACGGGCTTAAAAACAAAAAGCTTTCCAAGGACGAGGTTAAGCGCCGCGTGGAAGCCATTATGGAAACGGTGCAGATTACCCAGTACAAGGACCGCTACCCCGATAAGCTTTCCGGCGGCCAGCAGCAGCGCGTGGCCCTTGCGCGCGCCATCGTGGTGCAGCCCCAGGTGCTTTTGATGGACGAGCCGCTTTCCAACCTGGATGCAAAGCTGCGCATTGAAATGCGCGAGGCCATCCGCGAGGTGCAAAAGAAGATTGGTATCACCACCGTTTATGTAACCCATGACCAGGAGGAAGCCCTGGCCATATCGGACCGTATAGCGGTGATGAACAAGGGCGATATTCAGCAGATTGAAACCCCCGAGCGCATTTATTCGCGCCCGTTCAATACCTTCGTGGCGGATTTTATCGGCCACAGCAACCGCTTTACGGGCGTCGTTTTGGAACAAAGCGGCGAAAAGACGGTCATCCGCATGCAAACCGGCCTGACCGTAGAAATGCAGGGCGTAAAGCCCCTCCCCAAAGACAGCGAGCTGCTGGTGTATGTGCGCCCGGAGGAATTCATCTTTACGGACGAGCAGCACGGCATGCAGGCCAAGGTGCTTATCAAGCGCTTCCTGGGCAAGTACATCCATTATGTGGTGGACTGCGGCACCGGCGCCCACATTGAGGTAACCGCCGATACCAGCAGCGCCGAAAAGATCCATGAACCGGGCGAAACCATCTATCTGGCAGTGAATGCCCGCCGCATCAACCTGTTTGACGCGCAAACGGAAACGACCCTGCTGCAGGGGGTGGAGAGCCATGTTTAAAAAGGGCGTCCGGTTTGATTTCTGGACGTTTATCAGCCTGCTTTCCCTGGTCTTTTTCGGGCTGTTTTTGGTTATCCCGGTTGTGCGCATGCTGGTATATTCCCTGCAAACAGGGGATGGCGCGCTGTTTTCGCTGGATAACTTTGTAAAGTTCTTCTCGCGCAAGTACTATACCACGGCGCTTTGGAACAGCATCAAGGTGGTTTCCTGCGCGACGGTGCTGGTAATCCTGATAGGCGTGCCGCTGGCGTATATTACCACCACGTTCAAAATCCGCGGGAACCGGCTGATCAACATCCTGGTGATCATCTCCATGCTGTCGCCGCCGTTCCTGGGCGCGTATTCCTGGATTTTGATGCTGGGCCGCAGCGGCGAAATTACCACCCTGCTCAAGGCCATTGGCATTACGGTGCCTAGCATATACGGCTTTGGCGGCATTCTGCTGGTGTTTGTGCTCAAGCTGTTCCCGTATATTTACATGTACACCAAGGGCGCGCTTAAAAAGGTGGACGCTTCCCTGGGCGAGGCGGCGGAGAGCCTGGGCTACCATGGCATCCGCAAGGTGCTTAAGGTAAGCCTGCCGCTGGTGCTGCCCACCATTCTGGCTGGTGCGACCATTGTGTTCCTGCGCGCGTTTGCGGATTATGGCACGCCCAGGCTGATTGGCGAGGGATTCAGCACGCTGCCCGTTATCGTGTATCAGGAGTGGGTGAGTGAAACAGGCACAAACGCCAATTTCGCTTCTGCGGTAGCCATGATCATGATTCTTGTGGCGGCGCTGGTGTTCCTGTTGCAAAAGCACATCACCAACCGCAAGAATTACACCATGAGCATGCTCAATCCGCCCAAGCCCAAGCAGCTCAAGGGCCTGCCCAATTTCTTCGCGCATTTCTATGTTTACCTGATCGCGCTTTTGGCTACCCTGCCGCAGGTCTACATCATTTTGATCTCCTTCCGCAATACCAAGGGCGTTATGTGGGCGGAGGGCTATGGCTTTAGCAGCTACATCACCGTGTTTACCAAGTCGCTTAAATCCATCCTGAACACGTTTGAGTTTGGGTTGATTGCAATTGTGATCGTGGTAATCCTGGGCACGCTGTTTGCCTACCTTACCGTGCGCAAAACGAACTTCTTCTCCAAAATCCTGGACGTGTTTATCATGTTCCCCTACGTGATTCCGGGCACCATCTTTGGCCTTTTGCTGCTGATGAGCTACAACCGGCCCCCGCTGGTGCTGTCCGGCACGGCGGCCATCATTATCATATCCTACGTGATACGAAGAATGCCGTACACAGTGCGTTCCAGCGCGGCCATCCTCAGGCAGATCAGCCCCAGCATTGACGAGGCGTCTGCCAGCCTAGGCTACGGCTCCATGCAAACGTTCTTTAACGTGACCATGCCGGTGATGGTGCCGGGCATCGTATCCGGCGCGATTCTTTCCTGGATTACAATTCTTAACGAGCTGTCCTCTACGTTGATGCTCTACACCGGGCGCACGCAGACCATGACCGTTACGATCTTCCAGGAAATCAGCCGCGGCGGCTATGGCACGGCGGCGGCGCTTTCCACCATCCTTACAATAACGATGGTCGGTTCCCTGCTGATCTTCTTTAAGCTGACCAATTCCGAGGACATTGACCTGTAACAGGCTTTCGGGGCCGTGTGGCGTTCACACGGCCCCCCTCGTCTGATGCGGAGGAGCGCTATGAGAATTTTTGAGAATGCCAAGCTTGTTTTGCCGGACAGGGTTTGCAATCAGGGCTGGCTTGGCGTGGAGCATGGAAAGATTGCGGCGGTTGGCGAGGGCATCGCGCCATTTTACCCGCAGGATGAGCGGGTTGATTGCGCAGGCCGGTATCTTGCGCCGGGATTCATTGATATCCACACGCATGGAGCGGGCGGGCACGACTTTATGGACGGCACGGTGGAAGCGGTTGTGGAGGCGGCCAGGACGCACCTGCGCCATGGCACCACAAGCCTGCTGCCCACCACGCTTACCAGCAGCGACGGGGATTTGTTTACAACCATCGATTGCTTTCACCAGGCAAGGCGTATGAAGGAGCGCATGCCGCACCTGATGGGCCTGCACCTGGAGGGGCCGTATTTTTGCCAGGCTGAAAAGGGCGCGCAGGACAGCCGGTACCTGCGCGCGCCGCAGCCGGAGCATTACATGCGCATTTTGGAGTATGCGCAGGGCAGCATCGCCCGTTGGTCGCTTGCGCCGGAACTGCCGGGCGCTCTGGAAATGGCGGACAGGCTTGTGCCGCTGGGAATTGTGCTTTCGGCAGGGCACACCGCCGCTACCTATGAGGAGATGAGCGCGGCTTACGACCACGGCGTGCGGCACTTGACGCATTTCTACTCCGGCATGTCCACGATTGTGCGCAGGGGCGGCTTTCGGATACTGGGCGTAGTGGAAAGTGGCTATCTGATAGACGGCCTAAGCGTGGAATTGATCGCGGACGGCATGCATTTGCCGCCGCCGCTGCTGAAGATGATTCTAAAGTGCAAGGAACACCCAAAAATATGTCTTTGTACGGACAGCATGCGCGGCGCGGGCATGCCGGACGGCCCTTCCGTGCTGGGGTCTTTGAAGGACGGCCAGCAGGTGGTTATTGAGGACGGCATTGCCAAAATGCCGGATCGCACCTGCTTTGCCGGAAGCGTCGCTACGGCCGACCGGCTGGTGCGCGTAATGGCGCGGGAAGCTGGGGTGCCCCTGTGGGAGGCCGTGCGCATGATGACGCTGAACCCGGCCCGCGTCATGGGCTGGGAGGCGCGCAAGGGCGCTTTGCGCGAGGGGATGGACGCGGATTTGGTGCTTTTGAACGACGATATAACCGTCGCCGGAGTATATGTGCTAGGACAGGCGGCTGCCTGAAAAATGGATGAAAGGATGGTTCCTATGAATATCAATATTTCCGCAACGCCAAAGGAGCTGGGCGTTCATGCAGCCGAGGCGATTGCCAGGCTATTGACGGAGGCCGTAGAGCGGCAGGGGAGCGCGCGCGTGATACTGTCCACCGGCGCTTCCCAGTTTGAAACGCTGGAGGCGCTGGTTGAGATGGATGTGCCGTGGGAGCACGTTGAAATGTTCCATCTGGACGAGTACGTGGCGCTGCCTGAGAGCCATATCGCCTCTTTCCGCAAGTATCTGAAGGAGCGCTTTGTAAGCAAGGTGCCGTTGAAAAACGCCTATTTCGTAAATGGAGAGGGCGATGTGGAAGCCAATATCGCCGCGCTCACCAAGGAGCTGCGCGCGGCCCCCGTGGATGTGGGCGTAATTGGCATCGGGGAAAACGGCCACATCGCGTTTAACGACCCTCCGGCGGATTTTGATATTGACGCCGCGTATAAGGTTGTAAACCTGGATGAGCGCTGCAAGCGCCAGCAGGTGGGCGAGGGCTGGTTTGCCACCGTGGACGACGTGCCCAAGCAGGCCGTTACCATGACGGTAAAGCAGATTATGGCCTGCCGCCATATTGTAAGCGCCGTACCCCACGCCGTAAAGGCCGAGGCAGTTGCCAATACGATTACCCGGCCGGTAAGCGCGGAGGTGCCTGCGACGATTTTGAAAACGCATGTCGATTGGCAGCTTTTCCTGGACGGCGATTCGGCGCAAAAACTGTTGGGAAGATAAACGCAGCACTGTAACAGCGGCGGATGATGCGGCGGCGCATGGTTCGCCGCTGTTTTGACGCGATGCGCGCGGAATTGGTTTATTTCCAGAACAGGAAAAGACGAAAAAAAGATAAAAGTATTACGTAAATATGAAGAATATGCTTGACACAGTTCACAAACTACCGTACAATAAATGCTGGAAAGAAAGGCTGCAAAGCTATTTGAACCTGTGGAGGGCATGCAGATGAAGCATGAAAAAGGTTTGGCGCGCCTAATGGCCGCTGTGGTCGCAATAACGCTGTTTTTATCCCTTGCCATGCCGGCGTTGGCGGTATCCTATCCATATGACGCCATCAGCATGGACGATGTGAACATGCGCAGCCGCGCCAACACCACCTCAATGGTTCTGAAAAAAATCAAGGCCGGGGATACCGTAACCATTTTGGGTGCGACCGGCAGCTTTTACCGCGTCAAATTTGATGGGAAAACCGGCTATGCGATGAAGAAATTTATCGACGGCACCGATCCTTCGCCCGACCCAACGCCCAATCCGGCGCTGAGCATGCAGGCGCCCCCGGCGATTACGGAGTACCCTTACGATACCACAACCATAGACCGGGTAAAGCTGCGCAAAAAGGCCCAAACGGATGGCGAGGTTATTTTAACCATTCCCGCGGGCAGCTTGCTTACCGTGTATGACCGCACGGATAACGGCTTTGCCAAGGTGAAATACAATGGCAAAACCGGCTATGTTGTGGATACGCATGTGAACCTGGCAAACATCCCCGCGCCTACGCCGGCGCCTACCGCCACCCCCAAGCCCGGCTCCGAAAAGTATACCGAGATTAAAAACGGCGATAAGGGAAGCGCCGTTACCGCGCTGCAATCCGCCCTGGCGGAGCTGGGCTACCTGGATAAGGAGGATGTGGACGGGAAATTTGGCGCAAAGACGGAAACAGCGCTCAAAACCTTTCAAAAGCGCAACGGCTTTACCCAGGATGGCGTCGCCAGCCAGGAGCTGCAGCTAAAGCTATACGAGGATACCCCCAAGGATACCCGGGGTTATCGCCAATATGTAAAAACGGTGGCTCCCGTAGCCGGCGCGCTCATTCGCGGCGGTTCCACGGGCGAGGCGGTTACCAAGATGCAAACGCGCCTGAAGGAGCTGGGCTATTACAGCGGGGAGCTGAATGGAACCTGCGATGCCGATACCGTGGCGGCCGTGAAACTGTTTGAGGGAAAGCACGGTCGGAACGCCGACGGCGAGATGGACGCGGCGGATCAGGCAATCCTGTACGGCGCAACGGCCATGGCCGCGTCCGTGGTGGTTACGCCTACGCCAGCGCCCACGTTGGCGCCTCCTACAAAAACGCTGCGCAGCGGGGATAAGGGCGACGAAGTGAAATCCCTGCAACAGCGCTTGAAGGATTTGGGATACTACACGGGCAATGTGACCGGAACCTTTAACGACGCCACCACCAAGGCCCTAAAAGCATTTCAAAAGAAGAACAAGCTGGAGGAGGACGGCGTGCTGGGCCCCATCAGCCGCACGGTGCTGTACGGCGTAAACGCTATCTATGCCGTGCCCACGGCCATTCCTGTAACGACGTTGCAGCCCACCATGGCCCCGATTACGCAGGATAATGTGATCATCATCCGCTCGGGCAGCATGGGCGAGGTGGTGCTGCGGTTGCAGACGCGCTTGCAGGAGCTTGGCTATTACAATTCCCGGCTGGACGGCGTATATTTGACGGACGACATCGAGGCCGTCAGGGCCTTCCAGAAGGCCAACGGCCTCAAGGTGGACGGCAAGGCGGGCTATGAAACGCAATCCACGCTGTACAGCGATACTGCTGTGGCCAGCAACGCCAATACAGCCGCAGCCGTTGTTACGTCCACCCTGCGCTATGGAAGCGTGGGCACGGAAGTGGTTAGCCTGCAAAGCCGGTTGATCGCCCTGGGATATCTTGGGGGCAGCGCGGACGGCAAGTTTGGCCGTGATACCAAATCGGCGGTGATTGCCTTCCAAAAGGCGAACAGCCTCAAGGCGGACGGCATTGCGGGCGAGCAAACGCTGGCGGCGCTCAATGCGGGCACGGCTGTGACGGCCAACAAGGGCAACAGCATCGAAACCCTGCGCGTAGGCGCTGTGAGCGACGCGGTGCGCGATATGCAGAACCGCCTGATCACGCTTGGGTACCTGACCGGTAAGGCTGACGGCAAGTTTGGCGTGCAGACCAGCCTTGCGCTGATCGCCTTCCAGCAAGCCAACGGCCTGTTGGCGGATGGCATTGCGGGCGTTAAAACGCTTAGCATGCTTAGCTCCTCCTCGGCGGTGGCGGCAAACAATGGCACACAGCAAGCCACCCCGCCGGTGGCCAGCGCGCCCAGTGTGGGCAGCGGCAGCATCAGCGCGTCGCAGGTGCGTTACGCGAACTGGTATACCGAGATCAAGGCCAAGTGCCGCCAATATCCCAATGCCACCGTATATGATTTTACCAGCGGCATCAGCTGGCAGGTGAACATGTTCAGCCTGGGCGCGCACGCCGATGCGGAGCCGCTTACGGCAGAGGACACGGCCAGCATGAACCGCGCCTTTGGCGGAAAAACAACCTGGACCCCCAAAGCGGTTTGGGTAGTGTTTAGCGACGGTACCGTATACATGGCTTCCACGCATAACACGCCGCATGAAACCTATCATATCCGCAATAACAATTTTGCCGGGCACCTTTGCATCCACTTCCCGCGCACACAGGAGCAGGTGGAGAAGATAGGCCCGTATGCGACCTCGCATCAAAAAGCCATCGACCTGGGCTGGACGGCCACGCTCAGGCGGATCAATTAACAAGGGAAACTGCAAGCCCCCCGGCAGCCGCGCATGGCTGCCGGGGGGTCTTGTATGGTAAGCTTTCTGCTTTGGCAACCCTGCCGTTGAAAAAAGAGGGCCTAACAAAATGGCTTAGGGGTATGGGCCTTACCATCACGCTTTCAACAGCCCTGCTTACTGGCTTTCACTTGTGCTGGGCAGCGAAGAAAGGTTCGGTAGCTCGATGCGTTCATATCCTTCAGCTTCCCGCAGATCATGCGTGACGAGCACAACGGTTTTGCCCTGCGTATAGGCGTCCACAACCTGTATGACCTGTTCACGCAGGGACGCATCCAGCCCTTTGTAGGGTTCGTCCAGGCACAGCACGTCATACTGCGCCAACAGTGCGCGGCACAAGGCGACGCGGCGCTTCATGCCTCCGCTGAAGGCGCTTACAGGCTGGACCAGGCTTTCCATATCCAGACCGAGCGCCTTTAGCAGCGCTGTGATATCCCCAAGCGGGGCCGGACTCACAAGCGATACATTGGCCGCGGCTGTAAGCTGCTCCAGCAGCCTGTCCTCCTGGAACACGGCGCTGAAACGCGTGCCGCTCGGGATGGACAGCTGGCCGCTATCAGGCTTTTCAAGGCCCATTAGTAGCCGCAGCAGCGTAGTTTTGCCGCTGCCGGACGGGCCCGTTAGGCAGACGCGGCAGCCGGGATCCAGCCGCATGGAAAAATCACGGATGACGGGCCTGCCGTCAAAGGCCTTGCACAGCTTTACCGCTTCCAGCATCGCTCCGCCCCCTTCATAGCGCCGTTCATGCAAAGCGCCAGCAGCTTTTCGCAAAGAATGCTCAACAGCACCACAACCAGCGTCCAGCAAAACAAATCAGGCGTTTCCAAATAAACCTTGGCCTTATATAGCTTTTCGCCAATGGAACCGGCGGGGATTCCGATGACCTCGGCAGCCACGCCGCTTTTCCAGCAAAGGCCCATGGCTACCGCCAGGCCGGAGCGCAAGAAAGGCAGCACCTGATACAGGTAGATAAACCGAAGCTGGCGCGCAAAGGGCACGCGGAAAACCCGCGCCATTTCAATAAGGCCGGAATCGGTGCTGTCAAGGCCGGTAAGCACGTTGGTGTAAATAACAGGCAGGCCAATCAGCAGGCTGATCAGCACGCTCAAATTGCGGCTTGATACCCATAGCAGCGCAAGAATCACGAAGGAGGCCACAGGGATGGCTTTGACCGTCGCTATCAGCGGCATGCAAAGCTCACGCACGGGCCTAAAGCGGTAACTGAGGGCCGCAAGGGCTGTGGCGGATACGGCGCTTAGCGCAAAGCCCAACAGGATGCGCCCCACCGAAAAGCCCACGGCGCGCCAAAAGGCCGCCTGCCCGGCAAGCTCAATGAGCCGGGCAAGGGCGGCAATGGGGGAAACCAGCAGGATGGGCTCATCCACCCACCAGGCGGCAAGCTGCCATACCAGCAGCCAAAACAGCACCGCCCAAATGGGCAGACGGGCTTTTTTGTTAGCGCTTGTAGTAGAAAGCGTCATCGGGCAATGCGCCGCCCACAGAGGCGGGGTTTTGATCAAAGAGAACCTGCAAATAGCCGGACAGACGGTTTTGCATATCCTCGCCATCGATATAGGTGATGCTGCAATAAGGCAGCGCTGCTTTGGCAACGGCCTCGGGGATGATGTCGTACTGGCCGATGAGCGCGGCGGTTTCCTCCGCATTCTCGTTGGCAAAGGCTACGGACTGGGCGTAGGCGTCCAGGAAATCGCTTACAGCCTGCTGGTTCTGATCGATAAACTCGGTACGGCCCACCAGCACGCCGGTGATCAGGGCGCTGGGCGTTTCACTCCCCTCCTGCAGCTTGGCCCATTCCTCGTTCATATCCAGAACAACCTTTACTTCGGGCTGCTTGAGCTGGGCGGTGGTCACAAACGGCTGGGGCAGCATAGCCACGGAGCCTTCGTTGGCCAGCAGGGCGGCCAGGCATTCGCTATGCTCGGACTTGTATTCCAAGGTCACGTCCTTTTCGGGATCGATGCCGTTGGCGGAAAGCAGATAGTTAAGCGCGTATTCGGGGGTTGCGCCCTTGCCGCTGGCAAAGATGGTGCGGCCGCGCAGATCCTCCACACTTTTAACGGTATCGCCGTTTTCCACGATGTAGAGCACGCCCAGCGTGTTTACCGCCAGCACCTTCACCTTGCCCTGGGTATTGTTGTACAGCACGGAGGCCAGGTTGGCGGGTACGGCGGCGATGTCAAGCTCGCCCTTGACCAGCTTGGGGGTGATTTCATCAATAGCGGCGGCGATGGTGAAATTGTAGTCGCCCTCATGCTCGCTCATAAGCTTTACCATGCCCATAGCGGTGGGGCCCTTGAGCGCGGCGACGTTTGCCGCGGGTTCGGCCGCGGCGCCGCCAAGCAACAGCGCCATGAGCATAGCAAGCATCAAAAGTCCAGACAGAATCCGTTTCATTGTTTTACACCTTCCTAACATTCTTTTTTGGATGCGGTAAGCGCGCTTTTCACCTGCACGCCCGGCAGGTTGCCAAGCCGCCCGGTGAGCGCGCCAAGCTGGTCGTTCCCGCCCCGCACGATAAGGCCGATAACAGCCTCGCCGCTTTGAGCGTCGGGCACGCCCATTCGCCCGCGGATGATGTGCGCGAAGCAGGAAAGGATCTCGTTTACGGCTTGCGCCGAGGCGCGATCCTCCATTACAATTCCCACGAAGCCCAAGCGTTCCTCTGCCATAGCTACCTCCCTGCGCACACAAAAAGCCGCGGATTTGCAAACGAAAAATTGCAAACCTACGGCGAGCAAAGTACATGGATTCGCATAGCGAAGCCTCCTTCCTCATCTTGGACGAAGGGCGCAGGCCCCGCATCCGCAACCGGGAGCATTCTGTACCAACCGCCTCCGCCGCGCGTGAGCCGCTTGGATTTGCCGGTAGGTACTGTATATAGTATACACGATTTTTGGCCGTTTGAAAACAGAAAATGTTGTTCCTGTGGCCGATAGGTATTGGCGCAGGCAAAATAGCGCGGGGTGGACGGCTTTTGCGCCGGGGGATTATAGGGCTTCTTTCTTATGCAGTGGTAGGTGTACTGAAATACGCCTGCTATATAAAAGTCAAGGTGCTGCTGATTGACCATACAATGCCCCAGCAGCTTTTTCCCCAGGAAACCCGCTGGAAAGTTATGGACGACTATGATGACAAAATTTTGAGAATGGGATAGAATACAGCAAGCAATGAACCGCTGGCTGACCGCGGCTCACGGCCGCAAAAGTTCCCACCCATTCATTTGAGGCTTTGGAACTATGTCATTCCAGTTTGAATGCATTAAGCAGCTTTTCCAATCCACTCGTTAAAATCAGATAAGCCCTCGGAACCCTTGGAAGTATATCACTAGCTACTAAATCAAAAAGGCTGAAACAGCTTCCCCGTTATTTCTTGCCCTTCTTCGACTAGCCTGTCTAATTTTGCTGTTTGCCCCTATCTGCTTTGGCACTCCGTCAGAGCTGCTGCCAACGCCTTTCAGCGTGCCACACAGGTTTTCGGCGCTCTCCGTTATTTCTGATATTGTGTCGCTTGCGTCGGATGCGTTGATTGTGATTCTTCCAAACAACGCGAATAGATCCATGTGGTGCTGCACCTTCTCTCAAACGTTTGCTATTTTTCCCATTTATGCTATTGTTTTTATTGGTACCGCCTCCTATACTGCTTTCAAAGGGAGGGGTACAGTGTGAAAAGAGCAATCGCCGTTTTTCTGTTTGCCGTTTGTCTGTTTTCGTTTGCTTCCTGCGAGGAAGCGCAAACCGAAACCGTGCTTCAAATGGATTATCTGCTAAAAACAAAAGACAGGATTTTTTTTGGCGAGTATACAGGGGAAACCGTGAACGGGATTCCGCATGGCTATGGCGTGTACGTATTTTTTGATTCAAACAAGGTTTATTATGCGCACTATCTTGGAGAATGGCGCGACGGCGAAATGTGCGGAAACGGCGGCTTGTATTTTGATGACGGTGAAAGCCAAATAGGAAAATTTGAGCAAAACAGCATGGTATGCGGCAGTGAACGCAAAGCCCATTCCGAATGGCGGTATATTGATTACAGGCCAAACGAGCATGGGTGTTATGACGTTTCTGACGCTTTAGGCAACGGCGTATTTTTTCAAGGCTGCATAGATCCTGAAACGGGTCTTTATCACAAAGGCACATATTTCACAAAAAACTACAGCTTTGATATAGACACCGACAGCGGTTCAGAAACGAACGACATGCACAAGGGACGCTGAAAAGCGCCCCTTGTGCGCATTCTATCCATCGCTATTTCACCGCCGCTCACCCAACCCGCGTTATCCCCTGCATCAGCAGCCGGAAGGTTTCCCGCCCCTTGGGCGCAATCAGCGTTTGCGAGCCGCCCAGGGCGTTTTCTCATTAAACTACTCTTTCACCACAAAAAGTCGCCCACATACTGCGCGAAGGGTTGCAGCTTGCCCTTCTTATCCCCGAATACATACTTGTGGGATAGCAGAAAGCTCACAACTTCACGTTCCTTCGTCAAGCACCTTAGCCGTTTCGGGGGCCCCTTCGCCGCGCCTCCCGCCCAGTTCCCTGTCATTCTGGCGAGAAATGGGCCAGCATGCTTTTGGTTTCGTTCACAATCCCGGCTATTTCATCCTGCGACAGCTCCTGCGCGGACGTGCCGTTTGCCGCGCTTACAAAGTCTGAATAGGACTTGTCAAAAACGCGGTGCAGCCATACATTCCAAAGGATCTCCTCCTTCTGCTCCTCGTTGTGCAGCCGCACGGCTTCCAGCACAAAGTCATTCAGGCGGCCCATTTGAAGCATGCCGTTTATCAGCGTTACGGGGTCTGCGTAGCGCTTGTAAAGCAGGTCAAAAAACGTTATTTCGCCAGCTTGGCAGATGCCATAACCTGCCCGAAAAAATCACGGAAGTCCTCCTGTTTGAACACATCCAGAATCATGTTGTAAAAGTCAGCGATGGGCATAGCTGTAATTTCCTTTTCCTTTTTGCCGGTCAGGGAGGCCAGAAAGGCGTAGATCTCTTTTTCACATTCCGGCAGCTTGCCAACCAGCAGGGCCGCCACATCCAGAACAATCTTCATGCCAATGGCAGCCACAGCCTGTTCGTTTTCGCCTTCCTGCTCCTTCAGCGCCTCTTTCAGCTCCGCGAAGGTAGTGCCTACAAGGGTAAACAGGTCTGCCATGTGACCACCTCATTCCGGGTTTTGTATGTGTGCGTTGTGGTGCTTGTTTATGCCGTTTTTGCCATTGTTTTTATGGGTATCGCCTCCTATACTGCCAGTAAAGGGGTGGTTCATATGAAAAGGACTGTTTTTTGGCTGGTTTCCCTTTGGCTTGTGCTGCTGCTTGTGCCTTTTTTCGCTCGCGTTTCGCTCGCCGAATCAAAAATAGATGCCATTATCGATGAACTGAATCAAAAACTTTCAGAAGCCTTTGACTATTGCGACATTCGATACAATGATGAAAAAAACAATCTGCTTGTAACTGTTGGTATTGATGGGCTTGCAAAGGCGGTTTATGAAGCGAAGGAAAACAAAACGGAAGAAGCGCTTGAAACATGGGGGCAGCTGAAAGATGTTTTTGTATCCATGCAAAGCGTTATCGCCACTGCCTTTGAAATGGATGGGCTGCCCGTGCCGAATGTATATCTGATGCTTGTAAATGATGATAACGCCATCCGAAACGATTATTCAGGCGGGGGAAGCTATGCCCTGCTGGCGTATGCGAATGATCTCCTTCTCATTGACGAAATGAAGGATTGAGGCAGGAAAGGTGTGTAGCCCGTGAATAAGCTTCACAAAAAGCTTTTTGAAGAACGCGTCAAACAGCAGAACAGAAAATTCCTTGCAAAGGAAATCTTTATCATTGCCGTTGCGATTGCAATTGCCTATATTATCCTGAAATCCTCGCTGTGATTGCTTCGTGCAACCACGCACAAGGGACGCTGAAAAGCGCCCCTTTTGCGCATTCTATCCATCGCTATTTCACCGCCGCTCACCCAACCCGCGTTATCCCCTGCATCAGCAGCCGGAAGGTTTCCCGCCCCTTGGGCGCAATCAGCGTTTGCGAGCCGCCCAGGGCGTTTTCTCATTAAACTACTCTTTCACCACAAAAGGTCGCCCACATACTGCGCGAAGGGTTGCCGCTTGCCCTTCTTATCCCCGAATACATCCTTGTGGGATAGCAGAAAGCTCACAACTTCGCGTTCCTTCACGCCAAGCACCTTGGCCGTTTCGTGGAAATTCAGGTTCATGCCCCTGTCCACAAGCTCGTCGAAGTCGTCCGCCTTTGGCTGCATAGTCTGGTTTTCCACCATCAGGCGGCTGTTGAGCGCTTCCAGCTTCATCCGCGCAGCCCGTTCCTCTTTCAGTTCGATAGCAAGCCGGATAATGGTATCAGGGTTAAGGAGTGCTTGCCCAATGGTTTGCGGGCCCATGTAGCCCCATGCTTGCGAATGGCGGGGATGACCTCGCGGGTAATCCAAAAATGATTGCCCGCTGGCTTTCTGCCTTTTGATATAGGGAAAAAGGCTTCCAAGAGAAAAGAGGCGTGTTCTTTGGTATCGCATTTTACTGGAATATCGTCTGTAAGAGCATTCTTTTTGGATTGGTCAATTCTCGGAAGGGGCAAAGAGGGCGCATGCGCTGCGACGCCATTTCTGCAAAAGCGCAGAGCGCTCATAAGCAAACCGTGCAGAAATGCGAACGATATCCCTTGGGGAAATGAAAGCTTGCAGCTTTCAAGCCGACGCCAGGCGAATAAGGATGGGGAATAACCATGCCGAACGAAGCGTTGAGCTTTTGCTGTTGGACAAGTAGGATAGTATCCTTTAAAGCCCCATTTTTATTTAACCAGCGCTGTTAGAAAAAACTAACCAAAAGAATTGAATCGCTCGAAAAGCCATGCTACAATAGGAGAGGATGAACAAAACCGCCTAAAAATCAGGACGAATATGCCTGGCGTCCATAAGCGAGCGGATTTACAGGTGCTGCCAAAGAAAATGAGGGTGAGATGGCATGTCTAAGAAAGCGACTGAATTTCAGAAAAAGGCCATGAGCCGGATGTACCGCGGCAAAGAGATCTTTAAGCCGCTGAATACAGGCTGGATTGACGAAAACGTGGCATGTGTGCGCGAATATGTGGCGAACGTCTTTTTCTACCGAAAGAACGGCGCCGTCATCATGATCGACGCGGGCTATAATTACGAACGGTTGCAAGAAAAGATGACATGGCTTGGCATTGATAGCCGCAGCATCCGGCATATCCTCATCACCCATCAGGATACCGATCATGTGGGCGCTGTGGAGGCGGATAGCCCCGGCCTGTTCCGGGATGCAACCCTCTATATCGGAGAAACCGAGAACCGTTACCTGACGGGCGAAGCGCGCCGCCGCGTGATCTATCGCCTGTATAAGCTGCCGCAGGTGACGATCAACAACAAAAAGGTCCTTTTGTCGGATGGCGAGGTCTTTTTCATCGACGGCATCAAGATCGAATGCTTCCTTGTGCCCGGTCACACCTGGGGACATATCGTTTACCTGATCGACGGCCGCTATCTCTTCACCGGCGATACCATCTGGTTTGGCGCGGACGGCGGTTACAGCTTTCTCTCCACGCTGGCGGAGGACAATAAGCTGGCCGTGCGCTCGCTTGCCGCGCTGGAGGAGAAGCTGCATGCGCGCGGCCTGCATCCGTTGATTATCACGGGCCACACCGGCTGGACGGACAGCCTCGACTTTGCCTTTGCCCATAAGGATAGGCTGTGCTCTCCCTTCCGCCGCCGCGCGCCTGATCCGGCCGCGCCCTACGACGCCTACGACGAGTCGGACGACACGGAGGAAAAGGCAAAAACAACGCCGCTGCCCCGCGTGGGCCGCAAGCGCTGAAAGAACATTGCGAGGCCGTGGACGCGCAAAGCTTCCAAACCGTTAACCAGGAGGGGAAAGGCATGCAAAAGGACATAAATTATATTCTTGCAGGGTTTGAAAAGACCATAACGGAGCGTTTTCCGCAGCAGGCCGCAGCGCTGGAGCAGGCGCTGCAAGCGCGCCTATCAGCGCTTTACGCAGAGAATGCGGATGCGTCAAGGGAGAAGAAGCGCCATCTGGAACGGCAGATCCTGCCCGGCATTGCCGCCTATGAAACCTTGCAGGCCGTCATGCCCAAAGAGGAAGCGTACCAGACGGTTCACGCCTATGTGGAAGCGCACGCCAGGGAGGCGCGCAAGTCGATTGAAAAGGCAATACGCTTTCCTGGATTGTACCGCTTGGTTCCAGGGGCGTTTTGCCTATTCACCCACAGGCTCTTTAACGAGGCGGCAGGCTTTGCCGCCGTGGAGCATCAAACATCGGGCGGCGTGTGGCGCGTGGATATGACCAAGTGCCCCTATCACGATACCTGCGTTCGATACGGCTGCCCAGAGCTGTGCCCCTGCTTTTGCGATAGCGACGACATCGCCTACGATCATCTGCACCCGAAGCTGCTCTGGCATCGCACAAAGACCCTCGGCCGCGGCGATGATTGCTGCGATTTCTGCCTGCGGCGGCGCGATAAAGCGTGAGCGCGCAAGATTGTGTAAAGAGATTCTTTAGAAGATGAGGGCCACAAGCCCTCCAACAATCGCTGCGCCCGCAATCCAAATGAGTGTGAGGGCGCCTCTCTTTTTGAAAACCTGCTTCCACGTCTGGACAAATGGCAAATCTTCTGTGCCAGGAAGAATCCAGAATTTGCTGTGCCCAACCCACAGCTTATCAATTACAATGCCGTCATACCAGTTCATCACTTCCAGAAACAGCAACGCCTGCCAATAAGCAGTCCCAAAATCGCCTGCCCTGTTCCACTGGCCAATTATCAGCAGAAGCGCCGCCAGCATCACAACATAAAACAGCGCCATGAATCGCTTCCGCTTTCCACAGAGCGTTTCACGGTCTATAAGCCCAATTTCAAGCGCCCGCTCCTGCACTGGCTTGGGATAGAAGAACAACCCATTGACCGCTCCGCCCCTGACGGCAAACGCGACCATGCCCGTAAAAAGCGCCAGGAAAAGAACCAACTGTATCGCTATCATAAATGTTTTCTTCTCCTTTTCACATCAATCAAAGAAGGCCTCAAGCCGCCTGGCGAAGGCTTCGGGCTGAAGCAGCGCAAGCTCCGCATGGTCAAGCCCCGGTATCTCTACAAATCTCGTGTTGGGAAAGCGCTTCTTTACATAGTCAATATCCCATGCGCGGACTTTTTGCTCCAAAGCGCCATACCAATACTGTATTTGCGTTTCAGGCTCACGAACCGGGGCCGGCATGGAATAGTTGTTGCACGACTCGAATACCCGCCATATCGTCCTTGCGGTCATGTGCCTAAGCACCTGCTGCATGGAATCCAGCCCGTCTTTCCCATACGTTTCTACGGGATAGGCCGCCTCCAGCAGCCTCCGGCTGTGCTTTCCAAGCTCTACCATGACAAAATCCCGCAGGGCAATCAGGCGGGTTACAAGCCACGGAAGCTGATACGGCGTGATGCCCGCATCGATCACCGCTTTGTTAAAGCAAATGTTTCCATTGGCCAGCAGACGGATTGCAACGCTGCCGCCCATGGATAGCCCGTACAAGCCATGCGCACAGGCATGGCCTTGTTTTGTAAGATACCGCTCCAATTCCTCCGCGACCCGTTCAACGCTTGTGTATTCCTCCGCTGTGTTCAAATCATGGCCCGGCATAGCTGGAATGATAACATGATACCGTTGCGCAAGCAGGCGTATGCTTGCCTCATAAAAATCCCACGATGTGCAGGAGGCGTGCAGGAACAGCAGCGCCTGTTCGTGTTCCTTCCCAAGCTCATAGATGTTCATTCCGTTTCATGCCCCGCAAAAGAGTTAATTATAGTTAACTATTTCTTCAAAGAAAAGCACCTTGAGGGTGCTTGCTCAAAACAGCCGGTTGCGGCCGCCTGGTTCCAAAAAACCGCCTTTATTATAAGCGCGTCATTTCCTCGTGTCAAGGCGTCCCATTTTTGGGGGAGTGGACAGGCATACTTCGCGGGCCGTTTGCATGTGCATGACTAGGCTATCAAACATGAGATTGGTATCAAGGCTCATATAACGGCATGATGCATACTTTTCAAAATATCATCCACAATCTGCTCCACCGTTAAATGACATCTTTTATATTGCTCATCCGCCGCCACATGATTCACAAACGCCTTTTCCGCTCCGAAATTCAGCACCTTCATCCCGGATGGGCCATAGTATCGCGCGATTTTCTCCCCGAAGCCGCCGTCGATCACGCCGTCCTCAAGCGTCACAATCAGCTGATGCGTGCGCCTTACCCCTTCCAGCACATCGACGTCAAAGCCGGTGATATAGCGGGGATTGATGAGCGTTGCTTGCATCCCCGTTTTTTCCCGCAATCGCGCTCTCACCCGCTCGCCCAGCGCGAAGCATTTGCCCAGGGCAAGAATCGCCACGCGGCTTCCGGCCTCGACAACCTCATACCTTGCGGGCAGGCTGTATGCCGGCAAAAGCGCCGCGCCACGCGATATGGCGGCAACGCCGGGCACGCGGATAACGACCGGCGCTTCCATCTGCTCAAGGCCCCAGGCCAGCATGGCGAGGTATTCTTCCCTGCACGTAGGGGCCAGGCAGACGAGGTTGGGAAGATTCGCCGTGAGCGGGATATCGAAGATGCCCATATGCGTCTGGCTGCCCTCGGCGATTCCCGCGAAGAACACAAGAATGACCGCCGGGCATTGATTGAGCGCCAGCTCCTGCAAAAGCTGGTCGCATGCGCGCGGCAGGAAGGAGCTGCTGACGCCGAATACGGGCTTGCCCCCGTTTTTGGCGATGCCCGCTGCCATGGCGACGGCCTGCGCCTCCGCGATGCCAACGTCCACAAACTGATTGGGAAACCGCTTCCGCAGCGCCTTGTCAAAGCCGAATATCTTGGGCGTTCCCGCAGTCACGGCAACCACGCTGCGGTCGTTTTGCATGGCGCGCGCCATGAAATCGCAGGTCAGCGATTCGTAGGTTTCCGTGGGCGCGGACGTCCAAAGCGGCTTTCCCGTGTCGATGTCAAACGGCCCCATGTAGTGCCATGCCTCCCTGTCCGCCTCTGCGGGGGCATACCCCTTTCCCTTGACGGTGCAGAGATGGACGACCACGGGATGGTTCACGTCCCTGACCTGGGAGAAAGCGTTCAGCACGGCGCTTATGTCGTTTCCCTCCTGGACGAAGCAATAGTCAAAGCCCAGCGCCCGGAAGAAGTTGCATTCCGCCTGGCCGCCCTTTTCCCGAAGCAGCCGGAGATTGTCGTAAAGGCCGCCGTGGTTTTCGGCGATGCTCATGTCGTTGTCGTTGACGACGATGATGAGGTTGCTGCCCAGCACGGCCGCGGTATTCAGCCCCTCAAACGCCTCGCCGCCGCTGAGCGCGCCGTCGCCCACGACGGCGATAACATTGTTCGTTTCGCCCCGTACATCCCGCGCCTTGGCAAGCCCGGTGGCCAGGCTGATGGCCGTGGACGTGTGGCCTATGGAAAAGAGGTCGTGCTCGCTTTCCGCCGGGTTGGTAAAGCCACTGACGGAGGCGTACCGCTCGGGGTTTTGGTACGCCGCCCTGCGGCCCGTGAGCAGCTTGTGCGTGTAGCATTGGTGGGACACGTCAAAGATGATTTGATCTTTGGGCGAATCAAAGAGAAAATGCAGCGCGACCGTCGCCTCCACCATCGCCAGGTTGGAGCCCACATGCCCGCCGGTTTCGCTCAGCCGCCGGATGAGCTGCTCGCGAATTTCATCGCACAGCTGCTTGAGCTGCGGCCTCGAGAGCCCCTTTAAGTCCTTTGGCGAATCAATGATATCCAAAATGCTTTTCATCATGCGCTTTCTCTCCGCTTCCTTGGCGGTCACCGATAGGCGTAGGCCGTTCCCGTCGCTTCCGGGTAGGCGCTCTCATCCCAGTGATGAATCCCGCTGCTGCGAAAGGCTTCGCTGGTTTTGTTGAAATACTGATGGTTGGGGCTTCCGCCGATGGGATCGTCCCACGCGGCGTCCACGCAGTACCATTCCCCGTCCAGCCGGATCATGTTCCAGGCATGCTCCGCGCCGCTGCTTCGAGGCAGGCCATAGACGGTGATGCACTCGATGTCCAGCATATCCATGAGCAGCTGAAAGGTGGAGGCATAGCCCCAGCAGTTGCCCGAGCGGTTCATCAGCACGCCGTAGGGCGTATCGCTGTCGGCGCCTCCGTCAACGCCGGGGTTTCGGCTGAAAGCGCTCATGTCAAAGCTGCTCCAGTGCGTGAGCCAGTCGTGGATGGCTAGCTCCTTTTCGTAAGCGCTCATGGCGTCCGTGATCTCCTGCGCGACGACCTCTTTCGCGGCGCTTAAAATTTGCAGGTTCCTTTCAGACAGCGCGGAAGCGTCCCCGGTGCGCCACGCCTGAAGGATGGCGTCGGCATTGAAGGCTTCCTCCGCCTGCGCATCGGCGGGCGGCTCGGCCTCGGGGGACGGTTCGGCGGAAACGTCGGGAACCGGGCTGCTCTGCGCGCCCTCTCCAAAGCCGTTCAGAAGAGCTGCTTCCGCAGCGTCGGCATCGGGGCAGATGAGCAGAGCAACATACCTGCCGCTGGCGATTGCCCTTGCGCTCCTCGCCGTCGCCGCCTGCATGGGAGCATAGCCGTCAAAAAGCCTCGCCCGCCTTTGGGCGTACTCCATGAGCGCCTTTTGCGCCGCAGGGGCATCCCGTTCCTCCGCAAGCGCCAGCAGCACGATCTCGCTGGCTTCCACGCCGTCCGCATAGGCGACGAGGCCGTCTAAGACCTTTAATGGGTCGATGCCGTAATCGCCGGTGAGGAACGCGGCAAAATCCGCATCCTGCGACGTTACCTGCATCATCGCCGGAAGGTCTATCTGGCTTTGCATGACAGACGCCATGATTGGTTCCAGCGAAAGATCTGCCGACGCCTGCCGCCCTTCGCAGCCGCAGAGGGCGAGAGAGAAACACGCGATGAGCAGGAAACACAGCTTCTTTTTCATGAATGGACGCTCCTTTTTCTCATGTTACCTTGCGAGCTTCGCAAGGCTGGTGTCTGCGGCAAAGCCCGCCGCGTTGTACAAAACAAGCACGTTCGTATAGCCGCCTGCGCAGATGAGCTCGCCGACCCTCTGGCGCGTATAGCGAAGGTCGATCACGTCGATTTCGCGGTACGCGCTTATCAAGAACGGAATCAGGCAGTTGGCGTAGGAATCCTTGATGATGAGAATCTTTCCGTCGCCGTTCGCTTCCGTTTCAATATGGACGAAGCCATGGTTGCCGCCGAGATAAAAGGCGTACTGATCCTTCGTTTTCAGCGCAGCCATGTCATACAGGGATTCTGCCGGTCGGCCGTCGCATTGCACGGTATAGGCCACGGGCTCTCGAAGCTGAAACAGCTCGATGGTATCGCCCGCCGTCCGAATCCCCAGCTTTGACTGGATGGTGCCCTGAAAACCGTTTGACACCGCCGACACCTCATAGCTATCCAGCTCCGGGCACGCGCGGCCCTGTTCCTCCATCCAGCGCTGAAACACATAGAAGGCAGCGAGGGGCTTCCAGTGGTGATCTGTTCGATAGTAGAGCGCCTCATCGGCATGCTCCCGAAGGACGGCCTCCGCATCAAACCAGACCCCTTCCGGCAGCAGCTTGGCAAGCTGGATGAGATAGGCGTGCTCATTGGATGGCGGGGCAAAGGGCGGCAGCTTATCTTTCAGAATCGCCACGGCGTTGGGGACGATGATGATGGAAAGCCCGCCCTTCGCGAGGGTTTCCGAGGCTGGCGCGGCAAACTGCGCAAGCGCCTTCGCATTTTGCCGCGCCAGCTCCGTTTCAAAGACGCCGGTATGCTTTTCGATCAGATAGCCGTCCGATGCGAAATACACGTCCTTGCTCTCTCTTTTCAGCGCCAGCCTTTCCACGGAGGTTTTGAGAGCAATCCACCGGTCGCGCAGGACGAATTGATCTGTGAGAAACGTTTCATAGGCGGATTCAAACGAGCCGTTCAGCGCATCTGCCCAGCGAAACGCCGGCCTCTGACCAAGGGCGCGGTTCTCCGTTTCCGAAAACTCCCTGGGCGCGTGCAGAAGCGTTGCCAAAGCAAAGCCGAAAATCAGCAGGCAAAATATCAGCACGGTCAGGCGGGACGTTTCCTTCGTCATTTCAAGCGCGCCTCCCTTCAAAAGCGGAAATAGAGGAACGGGTTGTAGGACGCATTCACCAGCCATGCGACGGACAGCAGAAAAACCGCGGCATAGAAGGCGCTGCACAGCAGGGAGAAGGGAAGCGCCCTGCCTTGCAGCCTGCGGCACAGCCATTGGCCCGCCCGCTGCGGAAGCCGCGTGCTGCCGGCGGCGCACAGGGCCAGCAGCACGGCATGATTGTACAGGAGATAGAGGGTTTCGCCGTTGGCCGCGTTTTGCCCCGCCGCTCCGAACAGCGCCTTGAGGAAGCCGAACCCCTGATTCAAGTCCTCAAAGGCAAACAGGTTCCAGCCAATCAGCACGAAGAACAGGCAGTAGAGATGTCCGCATGCGGGCGGCAGACGCTTCAGCCATCGGCCAAGCACATGCTTTTCCAACAGGAGCAGCGCGCCGTAATAGGCGCCCCACAGCACAAAATTCCAGCTTGCGCCGTGCCACAGGCCGGTCAGCAGCCACACGGCCAGGAGGTTTACCGCATGCCGCCCTGCGCTGACGCGGTTCCCGCCCAGCGGAATGTACACATACTCCCGGAACCACGTGCCCAGGGAGATGTGCCACCTGCGCCAAAATTCCGTGATGCTCTTTGCCAGATAGGGGAAATTGAAGTTTTCCAGAAAGCGAAAGCCGAACATGTGCCCCAGCCCAATCGCCATATCGGAATAGCCCGAGAAGTCAAAATAGATCTGGAACGCATACGCAATAAGCCCCAGCCATGCCGTCAGCGCAGGCAGCTGCGAAAAGTTCATCGCCTGAACGGTATCCCAAAGCGCTCCAACGCTGTTGGCAAGCAGCACCTTCTTTCCCAGCCCTATCAGAAAGCGATGGACGCCCTGGGCAAACTGCCCGACGGTTTCCCTGCGGGCGCGAAGCTGCGCATCGATCGTCCTGTACTGAACGATTGGCCCGGCAATGAGCTGCGGAAACATGGCGACATATGCGCCAAAGGAGATCAGGTTCTTCTGCACATCCGCATCCCCGCGATAGACATCCACCGTATAGGAAAGCGTCTGAAAGGTGTAAAAGGAGATGCCGATGGGCAGCGCCAGCCCCAGCGCCTTTATGCCCGTTCCAAGGCATGCGTTGGCCATGTGAATGGCAAAATCCGCATATTTGAAAAACAGGAGCAGAGAAAGGCTTGCCGCGACGGAAACGATCAAAGCGCCCTTGGCGGCGCGCGGCCTTGCGGCACGCCTGTACCGGTCGATCAGCAGGCCGCCGGTATAGGCGATAAGGATGGATGCGGCCATCAGCAGGAGATAGACAGGCTCGCCCCACGCATAAAACAGGAGGCTGAACAGAAGCAGCACAAGGTTGCGTCCCCTTCGCGGCGCGATGAAATATGCCAAAAGCACCGCGGGCAGAAACCGAAACAGAAAGGTAAAGCTGCTAAAGACCATGCCCCTTCTCCTTAAAAGCGCTTGACTGCCAGCGCGTTCAGGTTGGTGAAGCTTTTGGGGCAGTCGCACACATAGCCGTTGAAGAAATGCACGAACCAGGCGTAATCGTCACGAAGCTTCGACTGCGAGGACGACCAATACCAGTTGGTCCCCAGCCCATCCATGGCTGCCGTGCTATCCAGCGAGTGAATGATCGCAAGCGAGCGGTTGATGGCCTCCCGGTTTTGGTAGATGGCGCACACCTCCGCGATACTGGGCAGATACCAGCCGCTGGCCGCATCCCCGGTCAGGCCGAAGCGCGTCGCGTAGGTATTGGCAAAGTCAAAGGCCGGATAATCCGCCGCCTTCATCCCCTGCGCATCCTCCGCACAGACGGCCTGCCAGCTGCCGCTTCCGTTGAGAAGCCCTGAGAAAGCAACGGCCTGACCGGCCCATCCCTCTTGGGCCCCTTCTATCCAGCTCTCCAAAGCGGAAAAGCGGGTCGTTTCGCCCGCGCTCCCCTCCGGCGCCCACATCAGCGGCTCCTCGCTTCGCTGGGTTCCAAGGGCCAAAACGGTTCCATCCTGATAGGTTGCCGCGACAACGGCGATGGGGAAGCCATCGTCCTTCCACGCGGTCAGACTGTCCGCTTTGACGATAGCGCCGTTGGAGAAAAGGATGTCCCCCACCTGAATCTCCGATTCCGCGAAGCCATTTCCCAGGCAGCAGATCAGCATCAGTAGCGACAGCCAAAGCACAAAGCGCCTCTTCATAAGCATCCCTCCTTCAAGTCTTGACAAGATCATAAACCTGAGAGTATACTCTCAGTCAAGAGCGTTTCTCTCAGGTTTTTCATCTTTCCTTGCAGGAGGCGTATGCATGTATTATACGGTTTGCGAGGTTGCCAAGAGGCTCCAGCTTTCTCCCCATACCATCCGCTTTTATGGCAAGGAGGGGCTTATCAATTTTGTGGAGCGGGATCAGAACGGGAACCGCATCTTCAAAGAATCCGATTTTGAGCGCTTGTTTATCATCGCTTCTTTAAAAAGGGCTGGCATGTCCATCAAGCAGATCAAGCGCTTTACCGAGCTGTGCGACGAGGGCGACGCCACCATTGCGCAGCGCCTCAAAATCATTCTGGATCAGCGGGAGGCCGTGGAGGAGCAGATCACGGAGTTGCAGGACGCGCTGGATGTGCTCAAGTACAAGACCTGGCTGTATGAGGTCGCGCTGGGGGCGGGAACGACGGCCGTACACGACAACATGCCGCCGGAGAAAATGCCGCCGAGCATCCGCAAAGTCAAGGAACGCATCCGAAGGCTGACCGACGATATGGAGAAGCTATATAGGGGTCAGCCGTAAACCCAAAGAAACGCGCCTGTGCCATCCAAAGCGATGGCATGGGCGCGCCTTTTCGGGAAGACTCACCCGCAAGAGGCGCTTCCTCGCCCAATTACGGCATAGCTCTTTTCAATGGCGGGTCGCAGGTTACGGCGGAGTAGCAGAGCTTGCCCGTTGCCAGCCTTTTGGAGGCAGACGCGCTGGTATATTGGTTTTGAGCAGAGCGTATACTTTAGCGCATGCTCTCGGCCAAGAAGAAAGGTTTTGTTTGGGAAATGAAGCCGGTGATTGAGAGGGTGGGCGGCTGGGGGAATGGCGGCAAGCGTTGGAAAGGCGTATCCTTTCCGAAATTTTGACGCGGAGGACTGCGCCTCCGCGCCAAAACTGCTTGTTGGGGACACCCCAAACCCCATCGGGCTGCCGCCCCGATGCCTTTCCTGCTCGCGCTCGCGGGGCAGATTGTCCCGCAACGCTGTGCAATCAAGCATTTTGGTTCCCGCTTAGAGCGGCTTGCTCTTATGATTTCCCAATCCTGCTTCCAGCCTTCCCGGCGCCTGCGCCGTTGGATGGGTTTCCATACGCGTATCCTAAAGCAAACAACGAGGGTTGGAAAGCCTTCCATACTTCCTTCCCTCGTTATTTTTTTCAGGTCCTTTCAAGCGGGAAGCGCATATAAACAAAGCCTTACAGCGGCTTTGTTACGGTGCGCTGCCCATTTTGACGCTCCACCTGGTAAAAACCGATCAGGTTTGAAGGATGAAGCTGGTTATACACCTCCATCACGCGCGAAGCGTCCGGTAGCTCAAAGCGGATGCTCAGCCCACATCCCACCGATACGTCGCGCGGGGTGGTAATCACCGACACGCGCACGCCGCTGCGGCGCAGCGCTCCCTCAAACTTGAGCACCTGCTGGCGCGAACGGAATGAGGCGATTCCGAAAACTTCCTGCTGCATACGTTCTATCCCCCTTCCTTTCTCATACAGTATACGTGAGCCCGCTTGTGGGTGTGAGGCTGCGAAGGGGGATTTTTGCCATGATCTATCTGGATAACGCCGCCACCTCTTTTCCCAAACCGCCCATTGTGGTGCGCGCCATGGCCGGCACCCTGCAAAAGCTGGGAGGCAATCCCGGCCGCTCGGGGCACGCGCTCTCCCTGTGCAGCGGGCGCATTATTCAAAACTGCCGCGAGCTGTTGGCGCAGGCCTTTGGCGCACCCGCGCCCGAAAACGTAGTGTTCTTTGCCAACTGCACCGAGGCGCTTAACACCGCCATCACCGGCACCCTTTGCGAAGGGGACGAGGTCATCTGCTCCCACGCGGAGCATAACGCGGTCATGCGCGTTCTCAAAGGGCTGGAGGAAACGGGGTCCATCCGCGTGCGCACGCTGGTGCCCAACAGCCTGGGCGTTATCACCCCGCAGGCGCTTCAGGCCGCCGTTACGCCCAAAACCGCCCTGTGCGTGCTGTGCCATGCCAGCAACGTTACCGGCGTGGTGCAGCCCGTGCGCCAGCTTTCCGAGGCGCTTAAGCCCTACGGGGTGCCCCTGCTGGTGGACGCCGCGCAAACAGCCGGTATTCTGGATGTATCGCTGCAAAGCCTGGGAGCGGACATGATCGCTATGCCCGGCCACAAGGGGCTGCTGGGGCCGCACGGCACGGGCGTGCTTGTGCTGGGGCGCGGTATGCTGCCCAGGCCGCTGTTTGTGGGCGGCACCGGCTCCCAAAGCGAGAGCATGCTCCAGCCCATGCAGCTGCCGGACCGCTATGAAAGCGGCACCATCAACCTGCCCGGCATCGCTGGGCTGATGGTAGGCGCACGTTTTGCCCTGGCCCATCGCGCGGAGATTGAGCAGTACGAGGCCGAGCTTGCCCAGCGGATGCGCAAGCGTTTAAGCGGCATCCGCGGCATACGGGTGCTGGGCCATCCCGGCGCGCCCAAGGTTGGGGTGGTAAGCTTCGTGCCCAGCGCCATGGACACGGGCGAGCTTTGCGACGCGCTGTCGCAAAACGGCTTCGCGCTGCGCGCGGGCCTGCATTGCGCGCCCTCCATCCATCAATGGCTGGGCACGCTGCACACCGGCGCATGCCGCGCAAGCGTGGGTATCTATACGACTGAAAACGACGTGGACGCTTTGTGCGATACGGTCGCCCGGCTTGTTCCCTAAGGCAAAAAACTCTTTTTCATTTTGGTTTCCAGCTGAAATGCAGATAACGCAAGCGCTTCAAAATCTTTTCTTTTGTATTTTCCTTTCGTTAATGGTATAATAACCGCGTGTAAGTGCTACTGGTATTGACGAGAGGAGCGGCAGCCGTGTACATCGAAAAACGATACATCAAGAAAATAGCCAAGGTTTTTGAAGCCCTAAGCGTTCCCGTTCGCTTGCTGGATGCGCAGGGCGCATGCCTTGTGCCAGAGGACAGCCCGGCCGCCACGCTGCCTTCCGCCGTTATGGCGCAGGGCATTAATCACCATATCAGCGGCCAGTATTTCCGCATGCTGGATATGCATCCCGCGCTGTACCTTGTCGCGCCCGACGACGCCCCGGGCGTAGAGGACGTGCTGTGCGTTACGGACGCGATGCTTATGAGCCTGTTCAAAAGCAGCCTGTCCATCGCCAGCCATACGGACGTGTACCGCCGGGCGCTCAAGCAGGAGCTTAGCGGCTCGGATTTAATCAGCCGTGCCAGCGAGCACCAGATCCCCCTGGAAATGGAGCGTTGCGTGGTGCTGTTCCAGATGGAGCAAACGGAAAAGGCCAGCGCGTTCAGCATCCTTGGCGAGCTGATTCCCCTGGGCGATACCGACGTGCTGGTGGAGATGAACCGCCACCTGGTGGCGCTTATTAAGGATATGGATGGCATAGACGGCACGGACGAGCTGTACCAGTTTGCCCTGGCCGTGCAGGAAACCCTCATGGAGGAGGCCGTGCAGACCGCCATCGTTGGCATTGGCGAGGAAAAGCATACTTTGGCGCAGCTGGGCGAAAGCTATACCGAGGCACGCCGCGCCATGGAAGTGGGCCATATCTTCAACCCGGATGCGTCCATCCACGTGTTCCGAAGGCTTATGCTGGAACGCTTCCTCATGAATGTGCCTCGCGAGGAAAGCCTGCACTACCACGCGCTGCTGTTTAACCGTAAGACCTCCAAGCTCTTTAACGAGGAAATGCTGCAAACCATCGAAATGTTTTTCCGCAAGGATTTGAACCTGTCCGATACGGCCCGCCAGCTCTTTATCCACCGCAACACGCTGGTATACAGGCTGGACAAGGTGCAGCGTCAAACAGGGCTGGATTTGCGCCACTTTGACGACGCCGTTACCTTCAAAATCCTTTACGAGCTTAAAAAGTGCGGCTTGGAAAAGCCAAAGCAGATTTATTGATTTTATTGGAAAACGAGGCGACCATATGAAATCTTTTATGAACAAACATATCCGGCTGCTATGCCTGCTGCTGATAGTATCGCTTATGCTGACGGGCTGCGCGCTTTTGCCCACCTCCATCAGCGACACGCTGACCGGCCAGGCCTCCGGCGGCACGGTCACCATTAGCCAGGAGGAATATGACCGCCTGAAACGGTATGAGGAGCTTGAGGAAATACGCCAGATCGTTGATCATTACTACTATCAGGAACCGAATGAGCAGGCCATGCTTGACGGCGCTAACATGGGCATGCTTTACGGCCTGGGCGATCCGTATACGTATTACTACACCCCCGAGGCCTACGCCTCCATGTGGGAGGATGACGAGGGCGAGTATGCCGGTATCGGCATTCAGATCATGGCGGATTATACCACCAGCCTTTGTACCATCAGCCGCGTGTTCCTGGACAGCCCCGCCCTGGAGGCGGGCCTTCGCAAGGGCGATATCCTCACCCGCGTGGAGGATTTAGACGTTACGGCTACCAACCTACAGGACGCGGTGAACATTATGCGCGGCGAGGTGGGCAAAACCGTAAACGTACAGGTGCTGCGCGGCGATCAGATGCTGGATTTTGTGGTTGGCCGCGCCGTGGTGCATGTAAACTGGGTAAATAGCTGCATGCTGGAAAACGATATCGGCTATATTTCCCTGTATGAGTTTAGCGGGGATTGCAGCTCCGCCTTCGCGGTGCAGCTGGATAACCTGATGGCCCAGGGGGCGAAGGCGCTGATCATTGACCTGAGGGATAATCCCGGCGGCTGGGTGGACGACGCGCAGCGCGTGGCGGATATGTTTATGGGCGAGGGCAACGTGGCGTCGCTTGTATACCGCGACGGAACCACGGAATACTACACCACCACAACCGACGGCAAGGAGAACAGCCTGCCCCTTGTGGTGCTGGTAAACGAGTTTTCCGCTTCCGCCAGCGAGATTCTCTCCGGCGCGCTTCAGGACCGCGGACGCGCCACCATCGTAGGCACGCAAACCTACGGCAAGGGCGTGGTGCAGTATGTGCTGCCCATTGGCTCCCGCGGCGCGGGCATGCAGGTTACCGTTGCGCAGTACTATACCCCCAACGGTAACGAGGTGCATAAAATTGGCATTACGCCGGATATTACCGCCGAGATGCCCGAGGGAGACACCACCATGTACGACATTGGCGACCTAAGCGACGCGCAGCTCAAAAAGGCTTATGACGTGGCGCTAGAGAAGCTTGCAAAGTAAAAAGCGTTAGAGAGCGGAGCAGAAAGACGCCAAACGAAAAAAGAAAACATACCGGGGAAAGAAAGGCAAAGGCCCTTTCAACCCCGGTATTTCCTTTAAGATAGACATATGGAAACCAACCCAAAGCAAGCACAGTATGCATACGAGAAAAATGGCCGGATGTTCGTTTTGCTGGTGAATTGCGATATCAAGCTGGACAGTGAAGGGGAGGGGAATTGCGAAAGACGCACGAGGCAGAACGGTAGTGCAGAGATTACCGAGGCAGATCGAGGTTTCTGCCTCGCAAAAGGCGCTGATCAATGTAGTTATACAGGGGCTTGGTGCAGACCATCGTTTCAAAGAGATAGCAAAATACTGTGTATGCTGGTGTTATCCGCTATCCATCCGCCATCCATCCGCCCGACGGTTCGCGCTTGAGTTCCTCATATACCGTTGACCTCGCGATATCCTGCTCCCGGGCTATCTGGCTTTTGCTCACATGGCGAACCTCCTGTGGTGTTTGGCGTGACAATTCATTCTACCACGTTCGCCATGCTTCGTCTTTTTGATTCCCTCCTGCCCGATTTCTACCATCCGCCGACCGGAAAAAGTCTGAAAAAAGAAACGTTTTTCTATTGACAGCACAGCAAGGATTTAGTAAAATAACCTTTGGCATCAATAGACTCCGCCAGCCCCGGATTGCTATTGGAACCCGCGCGCGTTTGCTGACCATCAAATGCCGCAAAAGACACACTTTACCCCTTGAAGGAGGATACCAACTTGAATACGTACATGGCAAAGGCCTCCGATGTACAGCGCAAATGGTACATCGTGGATGCCGAAGGCGTAGTGCTGGGCCGTTTGGCCAGCCAGGTTGCCAGCATCCTGCGCGGCAAAAACAAGCCTACTTATACTCCCCAAGTGGATACGGGCGATTACGTAATCGTTATCAATGCCGATAAGGTTGTTCTGACCGGCAAAAAGCTTGATCAGAAAATCTACTATAAGCACAGCGGCTATCCGGGCGGCTTGAAGGAAACCCCTTACCGCCGTTTGCTGAACGAAAAGCCTGAGTTTGTTATTCAGCATGCTGTGATTGGTATGTTGCCCAAGGGCCCCCTTGGCCGCAAGATGGCCAAGAAGCTGAAGGTGTATGCCGGCGCGGAGCATGAGCATGCCGCCCAGCAGCCCGAAACGCTGGTTATTAAGTAACGACACGGAAGGAGCGAAACAAAATGGCGAAAGTTGAGTATAATGCCGTGGGTCGTCGTAAGACGGCTATCGCCCGTGTCCGTTTGGTCGCCGGCGACGGTAAGATTCTAATTAACAAGCGTGGCCTGGACGAGTATTTCGGCCTGGAAACGCTGAAAATGACGGTTCGTCAGCCCTTGGAGCTTACCAAGGCCGGCGGCGATATGGATATTTTGGTGAACGTGCACGGGGGCGGCCTTAGCGGCCAGGCGGGCGCGATTCGTCATGGCATCAGCCGCGCGCTGATCAAGGCCAATCCTGACCTGCGCGAGAGCCTTAAAAAGGCTGGCTTCCTCACGCGCGATCCGCGCATGAAGGAGCGCAAAAAGTACGGCCTCAAGGCCGCCCGTCGCGCGCCTCAGTTCAGCAAGCGCTGATTATTTCAAACGGTTTTCTGCCCTGTGCCCGCGTGGGTACAGGGTTTTCTTTTGGTTTTGATTTGTGCGGCGTGCCAGGGCGGCCCATCCGCATAGGAGAACCAGCGCCGTCGCGTTCCTGCAAAATAAAGAATGGAAAAGCTACCGGCATCCGATGCAATACCGGTAGTTTTCTTTTGCCCATACCGCATAGGCCGAACGATAAAAAACCTGTTCCCTCTCGCTCCGGGCCAAAGCGATTCGGGAACAGGGCTTTTCAGTTGCTTTTTTTGCGTATATACACCAGCTTGATATTTGGAGCGGCCGGGCTGGATTCGCTTTTAAAGTCGTATGCATCAAGGGAGCGCACAAAGTGGGTCAGCTTTGCATAGCCGAAGTTGCGGGAATCAAAGTCCGGGTACTTGTTGAGCAGCTGGTTGCCCAGCGCGCCCATGAAATACCACCCATCCTCGTCTGAGTTTTCAGTCACCAGTTCGTCGATAGCCTTGGTGATTTCCTCCTTATCCATGCCGGGACTTACGGATGGCTCGCCGGCAGGCTCTGCCGCCGCGCTCAAGGCCGGCTTCTGCCTGCCGGGCTTGATGCCGTCTGATGCGGCGCCCTGCTTTTCCTTGAACAAAACATCCAAATACAAAAATTTGTCGCAGGCACTTCGGAAGGAGGCCGGCGTTTTTTGCTCGCCCATGCCCACGACCAGCATTTCCGATTCCCTCAGGCGGGAGGCAAGCCTTGTAAAATCGCTGTCGGAGGAAATGATGCAAAACCCTTGCAGCTTGCCGGCGTGCAAAAGATCCATCGCGTCGATGATCAGCGCAGAATCGGATGAGTTTTTGCCGCTGGTATTGCAAAATTGCTGGATAGGCTGTATAGAATAGTCCATCACGGCCTTTTTCCAGGCCGCGCTTGTGGAGGAGGACCAATCGCCGTAAATACGCTTGCAGATAGCGGTTCCAAAGCGCGCAGCCTCGTCAAGAATCAATTTGGCGTATTTGCTGGAGATGTTTTCTGCGTCAATCAAAATAGCCAGTTTGCGGGAAGAATCTGAATCCATCGCTCAATCGCTCCTATACCATGGTGAATGCAAGGATAGCACATACAATACAGCTCGCTTTCATTGTAAGGGTTGCACCCCATCCTGTCAACTTATTACGCTACAATGGCTTTGCTGGGAAGGGTTGGGCCGAGGCGTCCCTTCGCATACGGCCCATTCGTCGCCAATAAAGGATGACCAAGCAATCCCAAGCTGCTGCTTTGGGCCGGTATGCCGCCATTTTCCGGCGGTGGTAAAAATCATATATGCGAAGGAGGATATCCATGGCAAAGCACGGGGAAAACATCTATAAACGCAAGGACGGCCGGTATAAAGGGCGTTATGTGATTGGGAAGGCGGCGGGCGGAAAAACGCGCTTTGGATACGTGTATGCCCGTCAATACAGCGAGGTACGGCGGCAGCTGCTTCAAAGAAAGGCCGAGCAGTTGTGCAACGGTGGCGGCGCGGCATGCATACGGCAGGGCACGCTTGCGGAGTGGATGCCGTACTGGATGGAGAGCCAGGTCCTGGGATGCGTAAAAGCGTCCTCCTACCAGACCTATCAAAACCTGATTAAGCGCCATTTGCTGCCCGGATTGGGCGAATATGAGCTGGAACAGCTTACGCCTGGGATGGTTTGCGATTTTGTGGAGAGCTTGCGCGCATCCGGCCTTTCGTTTAGCACAACCAAAAGCGTGTACCGCCTGCTTGCCGCCGCTATGCGGTTTGCGCTGGATGAAGGCAGAATTGGTAGGAACCCATGCAGAAAGATACGGATACAGCCGGATGAACGCCCGGAGCAGAGGGTGCTTAGCCGTGCGGAGCAGGAAAAGATAGAAGCAGCAGCGGGCGGAGAAAAAGAGCTGCCCATCCTTTTAAGCCTGTATACGGGCATGAGGCTGGGGGAGATATGCGCGCTTAGATGGGCGGATATCGACTGGGACAGGCGCACCATTACCGTGCGGCGAACGGTGCAGCGCGTAGCCGGGAGCAATGGGGCCGCCAAAACCACGCTGATGATTGGCACGCCCAAATCCATCTATTCTCACCGCGTGATTCCCATTCCGGATTTTGTGCTGGATACCCTGCGCTGCTCAATGGCAAAGGCCGGAGCGTCGGAATACATATTCAGCCTTTCTTCCCAAGCGGCGGATCCCCGCACCATGCAGCGGCGCTTTAAGCGCATGGCCGAAAGGCTGGGCTTCCCCGACGCGCATTTTCATACGCTGCGGCACAGCTTTGCCACACGCCTTTTGGAGCTTGGCGTGGATATTAAAACGGTCAGCGCGTTGCTGGGGCATGGCTCAGCCAAAACCACGTTGGATTTTTACGCGCATAGCATGATCGATCAACAGCGGGCGGCCATTGAGCGCCTTGCGCTGTGTCAAAAACCGCCGCATCGCTAAACGCTTTGAACAAGAATGTAGGCTTATGAATACATACTGGATGATCTGGCAATTTGGTTGACAAAAAAAACATAAAAGTGTTGACATCTGCTAAAAAATGGAGTACACTTCATAAGACATCAGACGTCAGATGGTCTGAACGAGAGAAACGCCAAACGCTTTGGAACAAGAAGCCATACTGAAAACGAACGAAAGGTAGATAAGCAGCATGAAGATCGCACTCATCAACGAAAACAGCCAGGCAGCCAAGAACGCCATGATCGAAAAAAGCCTGAAAAAGGTTGTGGAGCCCATGGGGCATACCGTATACAACTACGGCATGTACACGCCGGACGACGCTTGCCAGATTACCTATGTAAAGGCGGGGCTGCTGGCGGCCATCCTCCTCAACAGCAAGGCGGCGGATTATGTGGTAACTGGCTGCGGCACCGGCGAGGGCGCGATGCTTGCCTGCAACAGCTTCCCCAACGTGCTGTGCGGCCATGTGGTTGACCCCTCCGACGGCTTTATGTTCGCCCAAATCAACGATGGCAACGCCATCGCCCTGCCTTACGCGAAGGGATTTGGCTGGGGCGCCGAGCTCAACCTGGAAATGGTGTTTGCCCAGACGTTTGGCTTTGGCAGCGGCAACGGCTATCCGCCGGAGCGCGTGGAGCCCGAGCAGCGTAACAAAAAGATTCTGGATCAGGTAAAGGCCATTACCTGTAAGGATATGCTCGCCATCCTGCATGAAATCGACCAGGAATTCCTGAAGGAAACTATCAGCGGCGAGCGCTTCCAGGAATATTTCTTCGCCAACTGCCAGGATAAGGCGATTGGCGAGTATATCCGCAGCGTCCTGGCGTAAGGGGCCAACCCGTCTTGCGGCGGAAAACCATGGGCATAGGCAACATGCCAAAAGTTGCATCAAAATAGAAAGGGGAAAACACCATGAAGAAACTTCTTGCTCTCGTGTGCTGCGTCGCCATGCTCGTTTCCTGCGTTGCTGGCGCGGTGGCCGAAATCTCGCCCGTTACCCTGACCATCTACTCTCCCGGCAACGAAAACTCCGTTCCTACCAAAACCATCATTGAGTATGCCCGCCTGGTAAACGAGGCCTCCAACGGCGCGATCACCCTGGATGTGCATCACTCCAATGAACTGGGCAACGACGCCGAGGCCATTGAGTCCACCCGTATGGGCACCATTGACCTGATCTTTGCCGGCACCTCTGGCTTCACCGCCTTCTATGAGCCCGCCAAGATTCTGGACCTGCCTTTCCTGTTTGACAGCGCCGAGGAAGCCTATGAAATCGTAAACGGCGAGGTTGGCGAGCAGATTTTTGCCGGCTTTGGCGATTATCAGCTGGTGTACCTCTCCGAGGGCGACAACGGCATGCGTCACATCTCCACCACCAACAAGCCCATCCATACCGCCGAGGATGTGAAGGGGCTGAAGATCCGCGTTCCCACCAGCCAGCTGTACCTGGACGTGTGGGAGGCGCTGGGCGCTACCCCCGTTGCGCTGGCCCTGCCTGAGCTGGCCCTGGCCCTGTCCAACGGCACTGCCGAGGCGCAGGATAACGCGACCTATCACCTGGTTGCCAACGCCACCTATGACGATATCAAGTACTTCTCCAACATCAACTACATGTGGATGGGCTGCACCATGGCTGCCAACAAGGCGACCTGGGACAAGCTGGATCCCGAAGTGCAGGCCGTGCTTAAGGAGCAGGCTAAGGTAGCCGCCAAGTACTCCTTCGACACCATCGCTTCCGACAATGAAGCCGCTACCAAGACCCTGCAGGATGCGGGCGTGACCTTCGACTTTGAACCCGATGTGCAGTCCTTCAAGGATGCGCTGGGCGGCACCGAGTACTATGCCCGTTACGCCAACGAGCCCTGGTTCTCTCAAGAATTGCTGGACGCGATCCTGGCCAAGTAAGCGAATAGTACCCAAAAGTAGGGGAGGGGCAGCTGAGGAGCCTTTGCAGCTGCTCCCCCTGTTCTTATGAAAGGAGGCTGTTTTCTTTGAAGCTGTGTAAAAAGATTACCAACGCCATTGCCAAAGCAGCCGAGTGGATTTGCATGGCGATGATCGCCCTGCTTGTGCTGGTGATTGTTGCGGAACTGGTAAACCGCAATTTCTTTGGGAACTCTTTCCGCCCGACGATTGAGATTTGCGGGATTGCCTTTCTGTGGATGGCCTTTATCGGAATCATTGCATTGTACAACAACGACGGGCTGATGAAGCTGGACTTTTTGTCCGCAAGGCTGCACGGCGTGCCGGCTGAAATTATATTTTTCATCCGGATGGCCGCCAGCCTGATGCTGGGCGTTGTGATGGTGATCGCCTTCTTTGCGCAATACCCATTTGTAAGCACGCGTACATACGCTACCTTTGCTTTCAAGCTGCCCTATACGATCCAGTACATCCCCATGGGGCTGGCCGGCGCTTTTATGGCGCTGAAATCGGTAGAGCTGACGGTGGAACGCATCCTGAAGCTGGTAAAAGGCGCTTCTGATACCGATGGGAAGGGAGGCGGCGCGAAATGACGCTGTTTCTGATTGCATTCCTGGTGCTGCTGGTCATTGGCGTGCCAATCAGCATTTCCATTGGCGCGTCGGCTGTGCTTGGTTGCCTGTCGCTGGGGTATCCGCTGGTTGTAATTGGCCAGAAGATGGTTAGCGGCGTTGATTCATTCCTGCTGATCGCCGTTCCGCTGTTCATCCTGGCGGGCAACCTGATGAACGCGGGCAAGATTACCGAAAAAATCTTCGATACCGCTAAAGAGCTGGTCGGCTGGATTCCCGGCGGCCTGGCGCATGCCAACGTAGTGGCCAGCATTATCTTTGCGGGCATGTCCGGCTCCGCCGTGGCGGATGCGGGCGGCCTGGGTGCTATCGAAATGGAGGCCATGACCAAAAACGGTTATGACGAGGAGTTCTCCGGCGCGGTTACCGCCGCATCCTCGGTGATTGGGCCCATCTTCCCACCGTCGATACCGTTGATCATCTATGGCAGCGTGGCTTCCGTAAGCGTGGACAAGCTGTTCATGGGCGGCGTGGTGCCTGGCGTGCTCATGGGCGTGCTGCTGATGGTGATGATCTACTGGTTCGCCGTGCGCCGCAAGTATGAGCGCACCCAGTTCCATCTCAAGCAGCTGGTTAAGCAGTTCCTTGGTTCCATTCTGGCGCTCATCACGCCGCTGATTATCCTGTCTGGCTTTACGCTGGGCTGGTTCACCCCTACGGAGGCTTCCTCCATCGCGGTTATCTACTCGCTTTTGATCGCGCTGCTGGTGTACCGCACCATGAACTGGCAGAACTTTAAAAAGTGCCTGAAGGATTCCGCGATTTCCTCCGCGAACACGCTGTTTATCATCGGCACTTCCACGCTGTTTACCTACGTAATGGCCAAGGAAGGCATTTCCCGTTCGCTGGCGAATTTTGTGCTGAGCATCAGCTCCAATCCCAATGTAATTCTGCTGGTGATCAACGTGCTGCTGCTGCTGCTGGGTATGGTGATGGAGCCCGGCGCGATCCTGACGCTGATGCTGCCTGTGCTTTTGCCCATCGCCAACGGCCTGGGGCTGAACCTGGTACACTTTGGCGTAATGGTGGTTTTGAACCTGATGATCGGCCAGGTAACGCCGCCGTTTGGCGTGTGCCTGTTTGTAATCTCGGACGTAAATAAGCTAAAGCTGGAAAGCCTATACAAGTCGATCCTGCCGTTCCTGATACCGCTGATTATCACGTTGGCGCTGGTAACCTATCTGCCCGGTATTGTAACCTATTTGCCCTCCGTATTGCTGGGCGGCTGATAGGAAAACCGCGCAAGAGAATAACCGTATGCCCGGGCGCTTTGCTTCCTCAGAGCGCCCGGGCATTGTTGTTTCATATCGAATTTTAACGCTTCTAAAGCTTTTTTCAAAAAGCCTCTAGCAACGGCTTTCCGCGTTAATCCGCTTCAGCAGCCGTATCAGCAGCGCGCTGCCCACAACCGCCATGCAAATTTCCGCGAAAAGCTGGGCGCAGGAAAGGCCGTACAGCGGCCACAGCGCGTTTAGCACAAACAGCGCGGGAATTTCAAAGGCCAGCTTGCGCAGAATGGCCATCAGCAGCGAGAAAGACCCCTTGCCCACGGCCTGGAATACGCCGATGGCCAGAAAGTCCATGCCGAGGAAGGGGATGGAAAGCGCCATGCCGTATAGAAACGAGGAGCCATAGGCGACCGTTTGCGCGTCGTTGATAAACGCCCCGGTGATTTGCTTGGAAAGCAGGCAGCACAGCAGCGCAAGCGTGCATAGAATGCCCTGGGAAAGCTTAACGGTAAAGGAGAGCGTGCGCTTCATGCGATCCAGCAATTTGGCGGCGTAGGTGTAGCCGATCAACGGCATAACCCCCTGGGAAATGCCATTGGAGATATACCAGGGCACCATGCTGATTTTGGACGCGATTCCCATACCGGCCAGCGCGGCCGCGCCAAAGGGAGCGGCCATGTTGTTCAGCAGCATGTGGCTAAGCACGTTCAGCAGGTTTTGAATGGAAGCGGGAACGCCCACCGCGCATACGCCGCCCACAATTTCACGCCGCAATGTAAATTCCTTGAGAGAGATGCAAACATAGGTGGATTTGCGTTTCCAAAACAGGTAGAAAAAGAAGTACAGCGTTGCAAAGCAGTTGGACAGCAGGGTGGCCAGCGCAGCCCCTTCCGCGCCCATGCCAAAGCCTGAGGGCAGAATAAACAGGGGATCCAGCACAATGTTCATCAGGCAGCCGCTCATGGTACCGATGCTGGCATGCAGCGTGGCGCCCTCGGAGCGGATAAGATAGGCCATAACCACATTCAGGATGGAGGGCGTTGCGCCCAGGCAGACCGTCCAAAGCATATAGCGCGCGGTAGCGGGCGTGGTGGCTGCATCCGCGCCCAGCAGGCCAAGCAGCGGCGTAAGCAGCGCCGTGCATGCCAGCGAATACACAATGCCGCTGAATAACGCGCCGTAAAAGCCAAAGGCGGAGCTTTGCCGGAGCGTTTTCATATCGCCGCGGCCCAGGGCGCGGCTCATCATGCTGGAGCCCCCAACGCCAAACAGGTTGTTTACAGCGTTGAAGGCCAAAAGAACCGGCGCCGCCAATGTGACCGCCGCGGTTTGAATGGGGTCGTTGAGCATGCCCACAAAGTAGGTATCCGCCAGGCTGTACAGCAGGGCGACCAGGCTGGAAATCACTGTGGGAATGGATAGCGTAAACACTGCTTTGGGTACGGCTGTATCCTCAAAAAGCCGTAGCTTTCGGTTATCCGGCATAGGGTATATGATGCTCCTTTCCTTTTGCGAAAAAGCCGGCGCGCGGCAGAAAAACGCATTTGACGCTTAACGCGGTTCCTCGGGCTTAAACTTGACGCTTACGCCGTTTACCTGCACATCGCCATCCGCGAGCACAAGCACATAGCGCCGCCCGTCGATGATGCGGGTTTCAATCAAATCGCTGCGCGCGGGATCCACCCGTATGGAAACGCTGGGCGTGTCCACCTTGAATTGCTTGGGCGTGACCAGATTCACGGCCGGCAGCTCCGCATAGCCGCCAAACGCCTGGTTGTATTGTTCCTCAAAGGCGGAGGCGCGGCCGGCGGATACACCGCAATCTTCCAGCAGCGTTTTAACCGCCTGGCTGGTGAGGCAAAGCGGACCGGCTGTTTTATCAGCTTTTTGCTCCTCGATCATTCCGCATACGGTTTCATGCACGGCCTGCACCACGTCCATGCTGCACTCCTCGTCCAGGGCCGTTTCAAGAATGCTCTGAAAGGTTTGCTTTTGCTCTACGGCGGGCATAAGCGGTTCGGTATGGAATATATTTTCGATAAAGCCTTCGTGCATGTTGGAAATGTCGCGAGTATAGAATAGGGCGCTATAAATGTTTGCGCTGCGCTCCTCATAAGCGGGGAACAGAAAACCAAGCTCTGGCGGGCTGACCACCCAATCGCTGCTGCGGGCGTGAAATTCGCTTTCAGCCGCGTAATAGCTTAGGGCGGGCTTGGTTTGCTTCACGGGGCATACGCAGCAGAGTATGTAGTTGAACACATCTGTGGACCGTTCCTGATCCGCTTCGCCGTTTGCGTCGCGGTAAGGAACGTCGTACCCATCGTGAAGAAGCAAAATCAGATGATTGTTTGCGGCAAGCTGCTCGTTAACGGATTGCGCCTCCCCAGGGCCGATGGAGCGCAGGAAATCGATCACCCGCTGATAAAAGGCCTCTACGGCGCTTTCATCCTTGAGCGCGCTGGCCAGCAGGGAACTGAGCAGCCGGTGCTCCTCGCCTTCCATGGCCTGAGCGGCGGAAAAATCCATATGCAAAAGGTTTTGACCGAAAGCGCCGGAAAGCACCCGCTTAAAAAGGGCCATGTATTTTTCGTTTTCTTCCTGCGGCAACTGAAAGACGGGATGCGCGAAGGCGGCAATCACTTGGCCGTCGCTGCCAACGTAGCAGTCGCGTACCATGGTAGGGTTGCGCCGGTCGGGATTGAGCCTGCGGCGCAGCTCCGAAAGGTCGCGTTGATTCATGTGCGGTTCACCTCAATTGACGTTGAGCCCACAGGGCTACGCCATATTGTAACATGAATTGCGGAAATGCGCCATTCCCACATAGGGAAAAAGGCGGCGCTTTGGTGAAAAGCGCCGCCTTGCGAAGAAAAGATGCTGCGTTACTTTTTGAAGGATGAAGGCTTCCACTCCGTCAGCTGGCCGCTGGCGGCGTCCAGCTCAAACTCATAACGGGCGTCCTGCCATTGGGCGTAGCCTTCCCAGCAAAGGCGGCCGTCGTCCTCATCCAGCATGATTTGGTTAATCACAGCGCCGGGCTTCAGGCTTTCCAGCGCTTCACGGGCGGCCTGCCCGTTTTCAACGGATAGGGGTGGCAGCTCGCCAACATACATTTCAAATTCCAGCATATCGCCCGTTTCCGCGTTAAGAGAAAGCGTTCCATAGGCGGCGGGCGTGCGGAAAGCGACTTCTATTTCGTACAAACCGCCGTCCGTGGTTTCCTGTATGGCAAGTACTTCCGCGTCGGGAACGCTGGCTGCTACGATGGCGGGAATTTCCGCATCCGCAAGCGTGCGCGAGCGGGAGCCGCGAGCCTGCTTGTACTCGCCGTCCACCTTACGCACAGCGCCGGTAGAGGAATCGACGTCTACATCGTAGGCCGCCGCTTCCTTAGAGAAAGCAACCTCGTATACGCCGTCATCCAACTCCAATTTGGTCATAACGGCGTCATCGGGCACATAAGCCCTCGCTGCGGTTTCCGCCTCCTGCGCGGTAATGGCAAGGGCGGGAAGGAAAAGGCAGAGCGTTATTACAAAGGCAAGCAGTGTCAGGGGTTTCTTCATCCAAAGCGCTCCTTTCAGCATGATTTCTTGCCAAAGTATATCATGAGAGATCCTCAACAGGTAAGGGATGGGAATGAAATTGTTACATTTTACAGGCGGGGATAACTAAAAGCGATACATGGCCGAAGCCTGGTCAAGGGTATGGCAAGAACCGCCGTAAGGAGGCAGGCGGCATAGGGAGAAGGTATCGCCGCTTTTCGACAAGGCTTGTGCCCTTAGATGGCTTTGCACAAGCAAGACCCATTCAAGCCAGAACCGGCCTCTTTGACGGCGCGCCGTCAAAGAGGCCGGTTTCCTGCATGGTCAATCGCCAAGGCTGATGCCCATGTTGCGGGCGGTTACAAGCACGTGGTCATCCTTGGGCACGGGTTTGGGCACGCCCGCGATATCCTTGAGCTTGTTATGGATGATCTCGTTGCCATCCAGGGCGACGGTTACGCCATAGATTTCATCACGGATGAGCTCGGCGGCGTGAACGCCAAACTGCGTGGACAGCACGCGGTCATAGGCGCTGGGGCTTCCGCCGCGCTGGATATGGCCGGGCACCACGTGCCGGGCCTCCACGCCGACCATTTCGCTAAGCTGCGCCGCAATGCGCTTGCTGATGCAGTCATAGGGGAGGGTGGCGCGATAGGCCTCGCGCTCCTTCTTTTTCATTTTGGCTTCCTCAACGCTCAAAGCGCCCTCGGCCACGGCGATGATGCTAAACGCCTTTTTGCTGTTGGCGCGGGCTTCGACTGTTTGGGCCACCTTTTTGATATCATAGGGGATTTCCGGAAGCAAAATCACGTCCGCGCCGCCGGCGACGCCGGAATAAAGCGTGAGCCAGCCGGCTTTGTTGCCCATGATTTCAATAACCATGCAGCGGCCGTGGCTGGTGGCGGTGGTGTGGATGCGGTCAATCACTTCGGTGGCGATATCCACGGCGGTATGGAAGCCAAAGGTAAAATCCGTGCCGTAGATATCGTTATCGATGGTTTTGGGAAGGCCGATTACGTTAAGGCCCTCCTCGCTAAGCAGGTTGGCGGTTTTGTGCGTGCCGTTGCCGCCCAGCGTAACCAAACAATCCAGCTTCAGGTCCTTATAGGTTTTTTTCATAGCGGCAACCTTGTCCACGCCGTCAGCCTCTACAATGCGCATATTGCGGAAAGGCCTGCGGCTGGTGCCCAGGATGGTGCCGCCCAGCGTGAGGATGCCGGAGAACTGCTTTTTGGACATTTCCTGGTATTCGCCGTCGATCAATCCGCCGTAGCCATTGCGGATACCGATAATTTCCGCGTCAAACATTTCATAGGCGGCGCGGGCCACGCCGCGAATGGCAGCGTTCAACCCCGGGCAGTCGCCGCCGCTGGTGAGAATGCCAATTCTGCGCTTCATAACAACCATTCCTCCTTTGGATATACCATATAGCTTATTATAACACGCTTGCCAGCAAATAACAACGCGGCTTTTGCACTTTGCATATCACAAAGAAAGCGGTATAATGAGCGCATGCGTGTGAAAGGGGCGGATGAAGCGTTGGAAAAAGCGGCGCTTGAGGAACTGCGCGTGGTGTGGGACAGCCTATACTGGGCGGATACGCTGGAAAAGGCGGATGTAATCATTGGGTTTGGCTGCGCGGACGAGGCCGTGGGCCGGCGCGCGGCGGAGCTGTACCTGGCCGGATACGCCCCGTGGCTGGTGTTTTCTGGCGGCCTGGGAAAGGGCACCAAGGGAAGGCTAATCAAAAGCGAGGCGGAGGGTTACGCCGCGGCCGCCGTCGCTATGGGCGTGCCGCCCGAACGAATCCTTTTGGAGAAACGCTCCGCCAATACAGGTGAAAATATCGCCTTTACGCGGCGGCTTTTGAAGGAGAAGGGAATTTTTCCCCGGAAGGTGATTGCGGCGCATCAGCCCAATATGGGCGCGCGGCTTCGCGCAACGCTAAGGAAGCAGTGGGCGGATGAAAACGTAGCCTTTTTGATTGCGCCTGCCGACAGGTCGCTGGAAGCGTATCTGGACCGGCTTGCCTCAAGCGGCGTAAGCGAGCAGGAAATGGTAAGCAATATCGTGGGCGATTTTCAGCGCATGGACATATATGCCCGCAAGGGTTATCAAACGCCGTGCGAAATGCCGGAGGCGGCCTGGAACGCGTTTCACCAGCTGGTGAAGCGCGGCTATGACCGCTATATCATCCGCGAGCCCTGAGCGGCGAAGCAGAAAGGGAGAAAAGACGGCTATGGCGGAGGGATGGAAGCCAAGCAAGCCCGTGCAGGCGTTAGAGCGCATGGAGGAAGGCGACCTTGCCAAGGCGGTGCGGCAGGCGCTGGCCCAGGATGGCGACCTATACGGCGTTTGCTTTGCAAATGGGGAGCTTAAAAACATTGAAGGAAAAACGCTGGATTTTTCGGGCTGCCGGTTTGAACGCTGCACCTTTGGCGAGATGGATTTTAAACGCATAGGCTTTGTGGATTGCGTTTTTGAAAAATGCGAGATGAGCAACCTGCGGCTGGTAAACGCGGCCTTTCAGCGGGTGCGGCTGGCGGATTGCCGCATGACCGGGATGGAGCTGCTAAGGGGCGCGGTAATGAACGCCGCTTTTACAGGCTGCATGCTGGATTATTTTTCTGTGGCGGAAACCAAGCTGGATCGCGTGCTCTTTGAGAATTGCCGGATGCGTGAAAGCATGTGGACGGAGATAAAGCTGCCCAAGGCGCGCTTTGACCGCTGCGACCTGGGCAAAGCGCAATGGGTGCGAACGCCGCTGAAGGGGCTGGATATGAGCACCTGCCAGATTCCCGGCTGGAGCATTACGCTGTTTGACCTGCGCGGGGTAAAGGTTACGCCCGCGCAGACGCTGGAGCTGAGCGGGCTGCTGGGCGTTGAGATTGTGGAGTGACGGCGGGCGCGGGGCGAATTGGTGAAACGTCCCAATGGCCTTGAAAAGGAGAAACGAAAATGAAAAGACGAGTCGCGGCCGTACTGATGGCGCTGCTTCTTTGCCTGCCCTTCTATGGCTGTGCGGAAACGGCTATGTATACTGCCCAGCTGGGCGGGCCGCTGTATTCAAACCTGGAGGATGAGGAAACGCGCGGCTGGCTATTGGCGCGGATGAAGGCCGCCGGGCTGGACGAGAAAGCCGTGGACGCCGTGGGCGAATGGATTGCCGATTTTAATGCGCTCAGCAGCCGAAATGCCGCTTATACGCATGTAAAGGGCTTTGTGCCCATGAACGGCGCTGTGGATTATGGCGACGACAGCGCCTATGGCGATTATAACTACCAATGGTGGAAAGCGGCCAAACGCGCCTATTGGGATGTGCTTTGCCGCTCGACGGCCTTTTTTCTGCTTCAGGATCAGATCGCCGTTGAGCGCACGCTGGATGAAGGGCTGTGGAACAAGAAATGGTTTCAAACGGATTTTGACGGCTTTGAAACCAATCCCGGCCTGCAATGCCCGCAGGAAACCGTGCGCCGGTATTTTACCCTGTACCAGTTGATGGACTGTGACGGCGCTACGGATGCGCGCGGGCGGGCCGAACAGGTGAAGGCGCAATGGGACAAATTTGGCGTTCGCTTTCGGGAAGGCGATGCATCTTTGCTGACCCTTTGGACGGTGCAGGAGGGCAGCAAGCTGTACCCGTCGCACGCGGCGGTTCTGATTCACTTGCCTGGCGAACAATATGTGGCGTTTGAAAAATACGGCCCGGAATATCCGTACCAGGCGACGATCTTTGCATCCAAGGAGGAAATAAGGACCTATTTTGACCAATGGGCGGCGCTTGGCTGGCGGGGCTATGAGCCTGTGCCGGAGCACTTTGTGATGGAAAACGACAGGCTGCTGGAATAGAAAAAACCGCTCAAACGCCCCGCGGCGCACGGAATAGAAGCGGCGCGCTGGGGGAGCGGTTTTTATAGATTTCAAATGCGGGTGCTTTTCTTCATAAAACGCGTCAGGCCGTTTAACGGGCGCGATTCTTCACAAGCATGATTCCCGGCGTGAACGTCCGGCGCGCCCAAAAGGGAAACCACCTCGCCATCTTCTGGCCGGGCCTGCGGGTCTTTAAGAAGCATGCGGCTTATCGCATCCGCATATTCAGCCGGCAGCGCGGGGGAAAGCGCGGGCGTTGCGCCATGCAAAACGGCTTCGTACAGGTAGGCGTATTGGGCATGGTCAAAGCCGGGCAGCGCGCCCGTCCACAGGTAGTGAAACAGCGCCCCAAAGGCAAACGTGTCTATTTTGCTGGTCAGTTTGGCCGGTTTGCCGGCCATGCACAAAAACGATTCCGGCGCAAGATAGACGGGGTCGCCCTCCAGCTCGCGCTGTGCCGCAGGAGGCTCTCCGGTCAAAAAGCCGCTGTCCAGATCGATCAGGCGGGCGTGAAAGCCGTCCGGATAGCGAAGCAGCAGCACATGCTCCGGCTTGAGATCGGCATGGACAATCCCCTGCGTATGCAGCCGCTGCAGGCATAGCGCCAGTTGCAGCAAAAGCCTGCGGCGCTCGTCAAGGGCAAGGTTTTGCGCGTTTTCCGCGGCGATATGCTCGTTTGGGAGCGCCTCGCTTACGGCGTAGTAATGGCGCTCGTGGCGAAAAAAATCCAGCACGGGCACAAGCGTATCGCCAATGACGAGGGAGATGGCCTTGTACAGCCGCAGCTTTTGCCGCTCGAAGGCCTCGCAGCGCTCCAATTGCCTGCGTCCCAGAGGCGTGCGCTCATCCACGGGGTAGACGGGCGAAAGAAATTGCTTTACAAAAAACCGCTCCAGGCCGCGCGAGGCGATGCACCAGCGGGCGCTGCCGCTGCCCGCCGTTACCATGGGCGTTAGGGGCTTATATCCGCCAATCAGCTCGCTCATGACGGCCTCCTTGTGTCCAGTCGTAATTGGGGCGGTACGCCTGCCACTGCTCGCGCGCAAAGGCAAGATCGTGGCCTCGCCTGCGAACGGGAGTGATGTAGCGCTTTTGCAAAATGGCGCGCCTGGGGGCCAGCAGCGCCTTAAAGGCGGAAAAATCCTCGACGCCGCAGGACTGGCACAGTAGGGTGGCGTCGTCATGGCAAAGGGTTTTGAACTGGTTGCATAGCTTGCGCTGCCAGCTTTCCCAACCGGCAGCCGTGCGCAGGGTGTTTAGCAAAAGCATTTCAAGCTCCATCGGGGAGGAAAGGCAGCCATACGCTCCGTCCGTGAGCGTGAGCACAGCGCATGGCAGGGAGGCGCGCAGGCGGCGCAGGCTTATATGGGCGGGCTGATCGGCACAGAGGAGCGCGGTAAGGGGCGTATCGCGGTAGAGGCTTTCAAATGCGTCCGGCCGCGCGCGCAGATGATCCTCCGTGCATTGATGCAGCCCTTGCGCGTCCAATACATAGCCGCGGCTGTCCCCGGCCCAGAAAAAGCACACCTCCCGCGCGGTGGCCGCGCCCTCCTGCGTAACGGCGGCGCAAAACGTGCAGGGCAGCGTGCGCTGCATGCTGCCTACGATGCGGTTTGGCGTAAGCTCCCGGCAATGCGCGGCCGCAAAGCGCTGGAAGATGCCGTCCAAATCGCTTTCAAGCTCCCGGCAGAGCGCCGCGCCCGCCTCGGGCGTATCGGGCATGGGCCTGCGCTCCTGCGCCCAGTTGAGAAAGGCGCGCGTTGCCAAACGCGCGGCAATATACGCGCCGGTACGGTTTTCCAATGCCGCGTAGCGACGGCTGCCCAGGCCGCCGCAGCCGTCGGCAACGCACAAAAAGGCGTTCAGCGAATCCGATTGCATAGCAAAGCTATCCTCACATTGCCCAGGGAGGCTAGCGTAGCTTGCGGATAGCAGGCGTTCCCGCAACTAAAATCGACCCCTTCTAAACGCCGGTAAGCGGGTTAGATGGTATTGCATACCGCGTCCAGCACCTGGCGGTATTCCACCTCTTGCAGGCCTTCGCTGACGGTTTGCACGTGAATCACCTGGCCCCATTCCGAGGAAATACGGCTCCAGGCGGGCGCGTCCGGGGCAAAAATGAGCAGGCGCTTTGCGTTTTCATCCATGCCGCCGCCAAGCTGCTCGTCCTCCCACCACAGGCTTAGCTCCTCAAAGTCCTTTGCCATGCCCTCTGGATACCAGGGGGCGATTTTGCCGTACCCCAGCTCGTGCGTGGGCGCGTCCGACCACATAACGATAATGTGGCGCTTTTTCACGCCCTCCCGCGTCCAGTCGCTGCGGATGGCATAGGCCAGCGCTTCCAGGCCGTCCTCGGGAATATCGCCGCCGCCCTTGGCGGTAATCCCGTTTACGCAGTCATAAAACATTTGCGCCTGCTTGGGCAAAACGAAAAAATCGCTGCTAAGCATCGCGTCCTCCCCGTCGGCGATGTAATCGCGGAAGGCGATCACGCGCACGCGCAGTTGGTTGATAACCTTGTGCTTTTTTTCCATTTCCGCCACAACATCGCGGTACAGGTTCAGCGCGTTCTGCTTTACAAAATCCAGCACATGGCGCATGCTGCCCGTGGCGTCTATGCAAAATACCATGTCTACATTATAAGTGAGCTTATATCCGTCCAAGCTTTGGTACCTCCCGTATCGCATGTTCTACTCAAAAGGATTCTGCGCGCCTCCGCTTTTTCCTGCCGGATGAAGGAAGGAAAAGGGTATGCCGGTCACGAAATGTAATTACCGCGTATTTTTGTACTGAAAGGGTTATGCAAATGAAAGCGCGAAAGGCTGCCGGCGGAGTGCTGTTTGGAATAGGCTGCGCGGCGGCGTTTATGGGCCTTTTGGCCACGGTGCTGCCGCTTATTGCCAACGATCAGCTGCGGCTGGTGCTATCCTCCTTTGCCATGCCTTCCGAAAATGGGCTTGTAAACGCCATCAACGCCGCGATGACCTATGCGCTGGGCAACTGCTATATGGTTTTGCTGGCGGGCATCGCCATGATGGCGGTTGGCGTCGCCCTGCTGCTGTGGCGGGATGAGGCCCCCAAACGCAAGCCGCCGCGCCAGAGAGGCGGAGCGCCTGCTTATGAAGGCATAACGCAGCCCGCCCCTCATGCGCAGCAGAGCGAATGGCCCGAGCCCAATCCCTTTGCAGATTTTTCCGTGCAGGAGCTTTTGACCCCGCGTGCGCAGCCGCAGCCGGCAGGCGGCACGCCTTCTTACGCGCCTCCTATTTTGCCCAATACGGCGGATGCGCTTTTCCAAGACGCGTCGCCCTATGAGCGCCCTGCTGAAAAACAGGTGCAGGAACAAACCGTGCCAGCGCAATCCCGTTGTGACGGCGAACCCATTGACAAAGACGATGCGTCTGCACCGGCGAGCGTTCCGCCCACGGCCGAAATAACGGGGCAAAGCATCTATCCTGGAAGCCGCCCCATGCCAAAGCCGCAGCAGGAGGCAAGCCCTAACCCAAGCGCGCCCGTTTATGTGCCTGGCGTAGAGGCTGGCGCGCCCAGCCAAAGCGGTTCCAAAGTGATGATACGTTCAACCTTCCAAACTTCCGCACCCGAAGAAAAAGAGGAAACGCCCGTTCAGCAGCCGTCGTGCGGGCCGGAAGGCGGCATGCAGGAATATACGCCCAACGAGGAAAGCGCGCCGCGGGCGCTGAGCCCAAGAATTAAAAGCACAATGGGAAGGCACACGCTATAACCGAATCGCAAAACCGCCCGCCGCTTCCAGGCAGAGGCGGTTTTGCGCGCCATAGGGCGCGGCCCTTGAAAATGATACAATTTGGGCGTTTGCAATGCAAGGGGTTTATGCTATAATAAACAATGTTATAGGGCGCTTGTGAAGCGCACAAGGACAGGCGGCGCGTTTTGCAACGCGCTGTATCCATGCTTAGGAAAGGAGGTATTTGCGCATATGCAATACAACACCCCGCAGCAGGAGCGCCGCACGCGCACGGATGCGGCCACGCCGGGGACGCGCAGGCCGCGTAAGGACTACGCGCCTAAAAAGCGCAAAAGCCAGGCCATGAGCGTGCTGCCGCTGCTGCTTTTGTTTGTGGCGCTGCTGGCCGCTATGTATTTCCTGTTTCCCAAGCAGGCGGGCAGGCATATTGGCGCTAGCCGGTATGACGGGCTGGTCATTAGCGAGGTAATGGCATCCAACGCGTCGGCCGTGCCGGATGAAAACGGCGAGTTCAGCGATTGGCTGGAGCTGTACAACGGCACGGGGCAGGATTTGGATATGGAAGGCGTTATGCTGACCAACCGCACGGATCGCATTACGTTCCCGTTTCCCAGCTATACGCTCAAGGCGGGCGAGCGCGTGATCGTGTTTGCAACCAACAGCTATCAGCTGGACCCGTCGCTGCCGTTTCATGGCAAGTTCAAGATTTCGTCGGCTGGCGACCATATTTACCTGTATGACCCGGATATGTACCTGATTGACGAGCTGGCCACGCCCACGCTTACGGCGGATACCAGCTACGCGCTCACCGGCGTTGACGAGGACGGCGTGCGCCATTATGAAACGACCACTTTTTATAGCCCTGGATACGAGAATACCGAGGAGGGCTTTAGCCAATACCGCAGCGCAAACGCGACGCAGAGCGGCGCCCTAGTTATCAACGAGGTATGCCCCGACCCCAGGATTGGCATTCCTGACGAGGACGGGGAGATCGTGGATTGGGTGGAGCTGAAAAACAATACGGACAAGCCCATCTCGCTTTCCGGCTATTATTTGAGCGACAAGGAGAACAAGCCCATGAAATGGCGCTTCCCCGAGGGGGCGACCATTCCGGCAAACGGTTATTATTTGGTATATTGCTCAGGCAAGAACAAATTGCAGGCAAACGGCGTTCCGCATACCAGCTTTTCGCTGTCGGCCGAGCGCGAAAGCGTTGTGCTAAGCGACAGCTATGGCCGCTTGGTGGATCGCGTCAGCTTTGAAAACGTGCCGGAGGATTATTCCTATGGGCGCAGCGATGTGGGGGATTGGCGGCTGTTTGAATTGAGCACGCCCGGCCAGCCCAACAACGCCAGCGGGCAGGCCCGAAGCGACGAGATGTTTCGGGCCTATAATTCCACGGGGGTCATCATCAGCGAGGTGATGGCCTCCAACAGCACGGTCGCGCTGGGCGCGACCGGGGCGACGACCGATTATGTGGAGCTTTACAACACATCCGCGCAAACGGTCGATCTTACCGGCTACGGCCTTAGCGACAGCCTGAAGCGCCCGCGCAGGTGGCAGTTTCCACAGGGAACGACCATCGCGCCGGGAGAATACAAAATTGTGTACCTGGACGGACAAGCCCAGCTAACCACGGTAACGGACTGCCATACCAATTTTAAGCTGCGCCGCGCAGGCGGCGAAACCATTTCCTTTTGCGACCCTACGGGCCGCGTGCTTGACCGCATCCCTCTAAGCCTAATTCCCACGGATCACAGCTATGGCCGCACGCTTGGTTACAGCGGCTTTTATTACTACGACGTTCCCACGCCCGGCACGGCCAATGGCACGGGGTACTATGGCTATGCCAAAACCCCGGCGGTTTCAATACCGGGCGGTGAATATAAAGGTGAAATTCAAGTAAGCCTTACCGTACCCGAAAATACCGCGGTGTATTATACGCTGGACGGCTCTATTCCCACGGAGGAAAACGGCGTTCGCTACGCCAGCGGCGAAACGCTTGCCATAAGCCGCGTAACGGTGCTTCGCGCGCGGGCCTTTGACCAAAGCGGCCTGCTTCAGCCAAGCGAGATTGTAACGCAGACGTATTTGATGAACCTGTATCACGCATTCCCCATCGTAAGCCTTGTGACCGACCCGGACGAATTGTGGAACGAGGAAAGCGGCATGCTGGCCATTGGCGGCGAGCTGGTAAAGGAGCCGGGCAAGCTGCCGTTCAAGCTGGCAAGCGGAGAGTACCCATTGTACCGTACCGTTGGCAAGATTGCGCGCCCGGGCCATGTGGAGTATTACGACAAAGAGGGCAATACCCTGATCGACCAAGACTGCGAGTTTGGCCTGCAAGGCCAGTACAGCCTGGACATGCCCCAAAAAACCTTCAAGGTGCGCGCAAAGGCCAAGTATGGCAGCAAGTATTTTGAAAGCAAGCTGTTTGAGGATTTGGACTTTACGCAGTACAAAAGCTTTGTACTGCGTATGGGCGGCAACGACTGCGTTTGGACGCGGTTTAACGACGCGTTCCAGAGCCAGCTAATCAAACGGTTTAACCAAATTACGGATACGCCCTCCACGGTGATCTATCAGGAGTGGCAGCCGGTGGTGGTGTACTTAAACGGCGTATACTGGGGCCACTACAATATGCGCGAGCGCGTTGACCGCTACTTTGTGGCGCAGCATGAGGGGCTGCCCCTGGGGGAAGCGGACAATATGGATTTGCTGGAAGCCAGCGGCACGGTGAACTATGGCTCCAACAAGGAATATAAGGCCATGATTTCCAAGATAGAAAAATCCTCTCCCGGAACCAAAGAGGAGGATTTGCAGTACATTCTGGACAATATTGATGTGGACAACTATTTTGACTACATGGCCTTTGAAATGTTCTTCGGCAACTCCGACCCCGGCAACATCCGCTTTTATAAGCTGGACAAGGAGGGCTCCAAGTGGAGATGGATTTTCTACGACTCGGATTACGGGCTGTTCCGTTCCGGCTTTGACAGCCCAACCAGCTATTTGAAGGAATCCGGCGCGGGCGATAAGAAAATCAACAACACGTTGATTCGCAAGCTGTTGGAAAACGATGAGATGCGTGATAAGTTCCTTACCCGCCTGGGCGAGATTTATCAGGTGTTTACAACCGAGTTTATGACGGAGCTGTTTAATGAGATGGCGGCGACGTTAGAGCCGGAAATGACCATGCATTTCAACCGTTGGGCTGAGGAGAACGATAAGAACATCAACAGCGATTCGCCCACGACGCCGGAAGGCGCGATCCGCTATTGGAATACCCGGCTTGACTATACGCGCAATGTGCTGAAGAAGCGCCCCACCTATTTTTACGAAATGGTTCAGGAACGCTTTGAACTGACGGATGAGCAAATGCTGGACTACTTTGGTGAAAAGCCCCCGCTGCCCGACGACGCAACCGTTACGGAGGGGAGAAAGTGGGGGTAAGCGCGGCGCTATCCGTTGATAAAGGCACGGCCCTTTGTTACTATATCACCCTATCCACGAAGGAGGCACCCATCCATGATATCTAGCGCCCTTTTTGCAACAACCAGCGCAAGCTCGCTCGTACAGGCCAGCGGCTTGGCCGCCCAGTTCAAATCCATCGTTCCCAGCGACCTGTTCATCGCGCTGGGGCTGGGCTTTCTGATTGGCGTTATTATCGCCGTGGTATACCGCAAAACGTACCGCGGCGTGCTGTACAGCCCGTCCTTTACGCTTACGCTGATTATGCTCACGCTGATCACCACGCCGGTGGTTATGTGCATCAAGAGCGATATTGCGCTTTCCATGGGCATGGTTGGCGCGTTGAGCATTGTGCGTTTCCGTACCGCCGTAAAGGATCCGCTGGATACGGCGTATATGTTCTGGGCGCTTACGATGGGCATTTTGCTGGGCGCGGGGCTGTACCTGATCGCGGTAATTGTAGTGCTGGCGATTTCTGTGCTGCTGTTTGTGCTTTCCTTTGCCAAGCTGACAACGCCCAACGCCTACCTGCTGGTTGTGCATTACGATGAGTTTTGCGAGGACGCCATCCATAGCGAGCTGCGCCGCAGCGTAAGGAGCAGCAAGCTGCGCTCCAAAACCCTTACGCGCGCCGGTGCGGAAATGACCTATGAGGTGCGTTTGAGCGAACGCACCGAGGTTGTAACGCGCATGCTGGATATTGAAGGCGTGCATGACGCGACGCTGGTTGCCTGCCAAAGCGAGGTTGGCGCGTAAGCCTGTGAAGGAGGGCGGCTCATGGCAATTTCCGTGCCGCTGAGGCATGAGCTCAAGTTCTTCATTAACCCAGTGGAGTATGAGGTGCTTAGGCGCGCGCTGGACAGGACGCTGCTGCGCGACCCCAATGGGGATGAGAACAACGAGTACCATATCCGATCGCTGTATTTTGATACGCGGTTTAACGACGCGCTTATGGATAAGCTAAACGGCGTGAAGGACCGCGACAAATACCGCATCCGTATCTATAATTTTTCCGACAAGCTTATCCGTATGGAATGCAAAACCAAGGTGGGGCAGCTTATTTCCAAGCGCTCTATCGGCATTCCCAAGCTGCTGGCGGAGCAGCTGATCGCGGGCGACCCTACGGGGCTTGAGCGCACGCGCAGCGGCCTTTTGCGCGACGTGTACCGCGAAATGGCGCTAAATGGCCTGCATCCCGTTGTTATTGTGGACTATGTGCGGGAGGCATACATCCACCCTGTGGAGGAAGTGCGCATTACCTTTGATAAGCAGCTGCATACGGGGCTTCGCTCCATTGACATCTTCAACCCCTACGTGCCTACGATATCGCCCTTTGACCATAATGAGATGATTTTGGAAGTGAAGTTCAACCGGGTGCTTCCGCCGTACATTCGGGATATCCTATGTACGCACGTGCGCAGCGCGCAAAATAGCGCCATTTCCAAATACGTATGGTGCAGGCGCTTTGAAAACTTTGAATGACGAAAAAAGGAAAAGCCGCCGCTTTGGTTCGTTGATGAATCAAAGCGGCGGCTTTTGGAAACGGGTATGCTTAGGCATAGCGCCTGACAATTTCCTCCAGGGCGGCCAGGCCGTTGTGGAAGCCGTTGCCGTTGTCCATTACGGTATCGGCAACGCTGCGGTAGATAGGCATGCGCTCATGATAGATGCGCTCAATTTCATCGCGGCCCTTTTGGGCCAGAAACGGCCGCTTTTCCGCGCGGATATCCAGCATGATATCGTCAATGGGCCGGTCAATGAGAACGATCACGCCGTGATTGCGCATGAGGATACGGTTTTCCTCGCGCAGGCACAGGCCGCCGCCAGTAGAGATAATGCCGGGGGTGGCGTTGACCAGCTCCTGCAAAAGCCGCGTTTCCCCGTCGCGGAAGGCCTGCTCACCAAAGGAGGCGTAGAGCTGCGCGGTGTTCATGCCGCTTGCCTCGGCCAGATAAAAATCCGTGTCCAGATAGGGGATTTGCAGCTTTTGCGCCACGCGGCGGCCAAGGGCGCTTTTGCCGCTTCCGGGCATTCCCACCAAAAAGATGTGACGTTCCATCCCCAACACTCCTCCTTTGTATATGTGCCGCTTTACCTAGCTTCCAGCTTGGCGGGCTCCTGCCTGCGGGAAAGCTGGAGCGTAAAGCGGAAGCCCGCGCCGCTTTGCAGGGGCAGCACCTCCAGCTGTTGGTTATGCATGTCCATAATCTGCTTGCAGATGCTAAGCCCCAGCCCGGTCCCCTTGCCGGAGGTATGTGCCTTATCCGCCTTGTAGAACCTTTCAAACAGATGGTCGCGGTCCTCCGGCGCGATGGGCTCGCCATCGTTTTCAATAACGGTGGCTACCGTATTATCATGCAACAAGGATGTGCGAATTGTCAAGTTCCCATTTTCAACCACGAACTTGAGCGCGTTATCCACGATATTATGCACAACCTGCGAAATGCGGTCGCTATCGGCATGCACAAGGCAGGGGTCCTGCACGAAATCCAACTGGACATTCAGCGATTTCTGCTCGATATCGCTCATGCGGCCGATGATGACGCGGCGTATGAGCTCGTTCAAATCAAAATCGCTCAGGGAAAGCTTGTCCACGCCCTTATCCATGCGGCTTAATTGCAGCAAATCCGCAATGAGGCGCTTCATGCGGTTGGTTTCGTCAAACACAATTTGCAGATAGCGCGGGTATTCCTCCTGCGGGATGGTGCCGTCGAGCATGCCTTCCACAAAGCCATGAATGCTGGTAACGGGGGAACGCAGCTCGTGGCTTACATTGGCAACAAACTCGCGGCGGTTCTCCTCCACCTGTTCCAGCTTCTCGGCCATCACGTTAAAGGCGCCCGCAAGCTGGCGCACCTCGTTTACGCCGGTGACCTCCGCGCGGGTGCTAAGCTTGCCGCGGCTCATTTCCTCGGCCGCGCCGGTGATCACGGTAAGCGGCTTTACAATGCCGCGCGCATAAAACGCCGTGCCAATAATGGCCGCAAGCGCCGCAAACGCAAAGCCGATGCCAATTTGCAACAGCAAGCCGTGATATTCCGCTTCAATAATTTGCGAGCTGGTATGGATAAACACAGCGCCCAGCACCGTGTCGTTTTGTACCCAGGGCACGGCCACAGTGAAGATGGGCCCTTGCGAATCGCGCGTGATTTGGGTTTGCACCTCCTGGCCCTTGAGCACCTGTAAAAGTGCAGAGGAAAGCACCTCGGCGTCCAGGGTTTGCAGCGCGTCCACGCTGCCTTCAATGGCGGATTGCATGTTGTCCATCACGCGGCCCGAACGGTCTACAATAAGAATGTAGGCCCCGTAATCCTCATATACGGCGCGCGCCTTCCATTGCAAATAGGCCATGGTGGAGGTTTGAAGGTTGAGGTAGTCCGTTAGCGCGCTCTCCTCAACGCGGCTGGCAAGAAAGGCGATTTCCCTTGCCTGGGAAAGAAGGCTATCCATGCGGCTTTCCACCATGGAGGCCCGGATGGAAAACATGGAGAACGCGCCGCCGATGAGCGCTACCAGCAGGATAACGATCATAAACAGCGCAAGCAGCCTGTCAAACATGGTTTGGAACATGGAGTCATCCTCTCAGGAAAGCGCCTTAGCCGGCCTTGTATTCAAACTTATAGCCTACGCGCCATACGGTGTGGATTTCCCAACCGTATTTTTCGCATTCGGGCAGCTTTTCACGCAAACGCTTGATATGCACGTCCACGGTTCGGCTGTCGCCAAAGAAATCAAAGCCCCAAACGCGCTCCAAAAGCTGCTCGCGGGTGAACACCATATTGGGGTGGGAAGCCAGGTAATACAGCACCTCCAGCTCCTTGGGGGGCATTTCCAGCTCCCGGCCCTCATAGGTAACCTCGTAACGCACCAGGCTGACGGTAAGCTGGGGGTAATGGAGGGTATCGTCGCCGCCATCCCCGGAGGGGCCTTCGGCAGAGGGCGCGCGGCGCAAAACGGCCTTGACGCGCGCTACCAGCTCCTTTGTTTCAAAGGGCTTGGTGATATAATCATCCGCGCCAAGCTCAAGCCCCAGCACCTTATCGAAGGTTTCGTCGCGGGCGGTGAGCATGATCACGGGAACCTTGCTGGTTTTGCGGATTTCCTTAAGGACCTGTAAACCGTCCATTCCCGGAAGCATCACATCCAGCAGCACAAGGGCGGGCGTTTCCTGGGAAAAGCTTTTGAGCGCGTCGTCGCCGCGGGCCGCCTCGGTTACGGCAAAGCCCTCTTTTTCCAGGTACAGCCTTACCAAATGGCTGATGTTGGGGTCGTCATCCACAAGTAAAATCCGCTGCTTGTCAGACATGGTTTTCGCTCCTTTTGCAGAAGAATTATTTCAGGGTTACGATGGTAACGCCTTGCTCGCCCTCACCATACATACCGTCGCGGTATTTTTTGACGTTCATATGGGTTTTCAGGTGGCGCTGAATGCCGGCGCGCAGCACGCCGGTGCCCTTTCCGTGAATGACGCTCACCTCGTTTAGCCCGGCGAGCGTAGCGTCCGCCAGATAGGTATCCACCGCGTTAAGCGCTTCTTCCAGGTTCATGCCGCGCACATCCACCTCCATAGGCACCGCCGGGCGCGCGGAGGAGGTTTTGTTCAGCACCCGGCTTTGAGCGGGCTTTTCAGCCTCCACCAGGCGAAGCTGGCTAATGTGGGCCTTCATTTTAAGAATGCCGGCCTGCAACTGCACCTCGCCATTGCGGTCCGCCGGGGCCAATACCGTGCCGCGCGTGCCCAAGTGCACAATTTCAACGCTGTCCCCCGGGCGCACGCTCTTGGGCGGCGTAAAGTTGGTTTGGCTCTTTTCGCCCAGCCCTTCGCTAAGCGCGTCAATGCCGTCCTCCATGCGCTTTTTCAGCCGCTGAACCTCATGCTCAGGCGTTTGCGCCTGTTTTTTCATGGCTTTTAGCTCGCGGATGATGCCGTCGGATTCCCGGCGGGCGTTTTCCAGAATACGCCGCGCCTCGTCCTTGGCCTTTCTGAGGCTTTTTTCCTTGCTTTGCTCAATCTCACGGCGCAGCTTTTCCGCCTCGTCGCGCAGATGGACGGTTTCCTTACGCGCCTCCTCGGCAATTTGGCGCTCGCGCTCCGCAATTTGACGGTGATATTCCGCGTTGGCAATCACATCCTCAAAGCGGATATCCTCCTTGGAAAGCAGGGCCTTCGCCCCGTCTATGAGCCGTTCCGGCAGGCCGAGCTTGCGGGAAATTTCAAACGCGTTGCTTTTGCCGGGAATGCCGATGGAAAGCCGGTAGGTAGGCCGGAGCGATTCAACGTCGAATTCCACGCTTGCGTTTTCTACGCCGGGGGTACTCAGTGCAAAGGCCTTGAGCTCGCTGTAATGGGTTGTGGCCATGGTGCGGATTTTCAAATCCAGCAGGCTTTGCAGGAGGGTTTGCGCCAATGCCGCGCCCTCCGTTGGGTCGGTTCCCGCGCCCAGCTCGTCAAAGAGGACGAGATCGTTTTCGCATACGCCGGACATGATATCCACAATGTTGGTCATGTGGGAGGAAAAGGTGGAAAGCGACTGCTCGATGCTCTGTTCATCGCCAATATCGGCATATACGCGCCTGAAAACGCTCAGCTCTGTACCTAGGGCGGCGGGCACCTGCAGGCCACTTTGGGCCATAAGCGTAAAAAGGCCCACGGTTTTGAGCGTAACGGTTTTGCCGCCGGTATTGGGGCCCGTGATAATCAGCGTGGTAAAACCGTCGCCAAGCCAAAGATCGCTGGGAACAACCTTATCGGGGTCAATCAGCGGATGGCGGCCGCGCACGATTTTGATATACCCGCGCGCGTTCATTTTGGGCAGGCATGCGTGCATTTCACGGGCCAGGAGCCCCTTTGCAAACGCAAAATCAAGATGGGCAAGCAGTTCAATGTTGAGGAGCATGCTTTCCGCATGCGGCGCGATTTGATCGGACAGGGCCTGAAGAATGCGCGCGATCTCCTGCTGCTCGCGTGCGCGAAGCTGCTTGAGGTCGTTGCCCAGCTCCACAACGAACATGGGCTCGATAAACAACGTGGCCCCGGTGGCGCTTTGGTCGTGCACAAGGCCGGGCACGTTGGCGCGGCACTCTGCCTTAACGGGAATGCAGTAGCGGTCGCCGCGCATGGTGATGATGCTATCCTGAAGGTTTTTGGAAAAGCTGGAGGAACGGATCATCTGGTTAAGCTTTTCGCGCATGCGCTCGTTGGCGCTGCGGATTTGGCGGCGGATTTGAAACAGCTCCGCGGACGCGCGGTCCGCGATTTCCTCCTCGCTGAGAATGGCGGCGGAAATATCGTTTTCCAGACCGTCCAATGTGGTGATGCGGCTGGCCATGCCGGTAAGGATGGGGGTATCCTCGCGGTCGCGCACCAGGGCGCTTTGCGCCATGCGAGCAGCCCGAAGGCATACCGCCACATCCAGCAATGCGCGGGGGCTGAGGCAGGCGCCCTTTTGCGCAAGAGCCACCTGTTCGCGCACATCCGGAAAGCCGCTGAGGGGCTGGCCGCCCAAATAGCTGAGCAGCACGCAGGCCTCCTCGGTTTCGTCAAGCGCGTGCAGCACATCGGAAAAATCATTGTAAGGCTTTAGCGCCAGGCATTTTTCTTTGCCCATGTCCGTAAGCGCATGAACGGAGAGGCGCTCGCGGATTTTGGTAAATTCCAGCACGCGCAGGGCGCGTTCCTGTTCCATAAGTTCGTCTTCCTTTCCCAAAATACATGCAAGGTTTACTCTACGCCGCGAAGCCAGTGGCCCGACGTGGATGGAAAATGGGCGGCCGGGATAGCGGCCCCCAGCAGAAGCGCCGCATACAGCCGCGTAAGGGTAATCTGTTCATCCAAAGGTTCCGTGGTAAAACGCAGCAGCATACCTGCGCCAAGCCTGCGGCGATCGGCCTCAAAAGCCCTTAAATCGGTTGGCAATGCGCCCAGGACGCTGATTTCGCAGCCTTCCGGGAAGCGCGTGCGCATCAGCGGAAAGCGATAGCCCTTGCGGTCTGTAAGCGAGGCGGACTCCCTACCGCACACCATGTGATCGCCAGCGCACAGCGCGCAATGGGCACGATCCTGTGTAAGGCCAAGACGGACCCGCTCGGGGCAATGATTTAGCAGCATGAGGGTTTCATATCCATATACCTTAAGCAGCGCCGGAAGCTCCAGAGGAAGCAGGTCAAGCTGCTCCTGAAACGTCCATTCCGGCCACAGGGTGAGGCCGCAAACGCCCTGCTGCGCAAGGCTGCGGACTCCCTCGCGGTTTGTGGCGGGTATGCCTTCCCCCGCGAGGATGGGAAGCGGAAGCTCCAGGCCAAGCTGGGCTACGCTTTCGGCAAGAATGCCGCCTAGGCGCGCGCAATGTTTGGAAACAACCGGCAAAACGGCGTCCAGCGCGCTTTGGGTCATTTGCGGCGGCAGGCGCAGCCAAACGCCCGGCGGCATTTGGCGAAGCGCGGAGTCCAACGCCTGCGGGGTGAAAACCCGGGGCGCGTAACATAGAAGCGTCGCGCCCGCGTCGTATAGCATGGAAGCGGCCTCGGGCGCGGAAAAGATAACGGCCAGCGTTTGGGCGCCCAGCCGCTGAAAGGCGGGGCGCCGCGGCGGCGCCTGCACAGGCGGCAGGGAAGCCTTTTTGCAGCTCTCAAAAGCCCTGATGCGCGCCTGCGTGAGTTGGCTGACGGCGTCGCGGCGGAGGGTGTTGAGCACGCTTACGGGCAAAAACGCGTTCTCGTCCATCGCCACCTGGATGCAGGGCTTGCCGTTTGCGGCCTTTACCGCATATGGCGTGCCGCCCAGCTTTTCCAGCTGCTTGCGAACGTCGCCGGGCGTGAGCACCCTGCTTTGCGCTGGCTGAGGCGCGGCCGCTTCAACGGTTATGGCGGTTGCGCCGTCGCTTATGCTTAGCGCGGAGGGACGGCCCAGCTGCACGCGCGCTACCATCGCCACGGGAATGGGAGCGGGTTCATGGGAGCGGGCCGCTTCCAGCTGGCGCGCGTCGCTAAGCCGCGATACGGCCATGCCGGGCTGAATGCGGATATCCGGCCGCAGGCGCAACAGGGCCGTATCGCCGGCAGCTACGTCTGGCCCGGAATAGCGCAGGTCATACGCCTTGTCCCTTGCGCGAAGCTGAAGAGTATCGCCGTCGTTCAGGGCGATATCTATCTTCAATACGGCCATGCCGCGCTTCAGGGAAAGCACCCTGCCAACAGGTATTCCATCATGGCTTACGCGCCCCGGGGTTACCAAAGCGGCGTCCTCCGCGCCAAGGGCGTGCCCGCGCGTAAAACCGCCGCGGTTATAGATTTGGAGCAGCTGGCGTTTGTCGCCGGCGGTTACGTGAAAATGACCTTGGGCAAGGTTGTCCAGCGCCTTGCGATATACGGAGGTGACAACGGCCACATATTCCGCGCTTTTTAGGCGTCCCTCCAGCTTGAAGGAAGCGACGCCCGCATCGCATAGAGCCGGCAGATCATCCAACAGGCATAAATCGCGCAGCGAAAGAAGCGGGCCGCTCCATTCATCTGAAAGGCGAAAGCACTGCCGGCAGGGTTGGGCGCAGCGCCCGCGGTTGCCGCTGCGGCCGCCGGACATGCTGCTCATCAGGCAGCGGCCGCTTACGGCGGTACAAAGGGCGCCATGCGCAAAAACCTCCGTTTCCACGCCTGTTGCGACCACGCGGCGCACGTCGTCCAGGCCGCATTCGCGCGCAAGCACCACGCGTTGAAAACCCAACGCGCGCGCCTCGAGCGCCCCAGAGGCGTTACATACGGCCATTTGAGTGCTTGCGTGCAGCTCAAGCCCGGGAAAGCGGAACCGTACAAGCGCGGCAACGCCCATATCCTGCACGATTACCGCGTCGGCGCCGGCGGCCTGGATTTGCGTAAGGGCGTCAAGCACGTCGGGGATTTCACGTTCCTTTACGAGCGTGTTGACCGTAACATGCACGCGCACGTGGTAAAGATGCGCGTACTCAACGGCCTGCGCCAGCGCGCCGGCGTCAAAATTGACGGCGCTGGCGCGCGCGCCAAATGCCTTGTAACCCAAATAGACCGCGTTTGCACCGCAATCTACGGCGGCGCGAAGGGCGGCCATGTCACCGGCGGGGGAGAGCAGCTCCGGCAGGGTAGGCGGCATAGGCGAAAACGCATCCTTTCGGCAATGATAAAAAGCGCGGCGCAGGGGGGCTCAATGCCCTCGCGCCGCGTTGCTCCATTACAGCTTGGTAAAGGGATATTCCACGCCGTTGGTTTCCACACGGATCGAGGCGATGACCTGCGGTTCAAGCGGCTTATCAGCACGGTCCGTCCTTTGCGATACAATGCCATCGGCAACCTCCATGCCATGGGTAACCTTGCCAAAGGCGGCGTAGGAACCGTCCAGATGGGGGCTGTCGCTGGTCATGATAAAGAACTGGGAACCGGCGCTATCCTTCATCATGCTGCGGGCCATGCTGAGCACGCCGTAGGTGTGCTTGAGCGGATTGGGCACGCCGTTTTGAGCAAACTCGCCTTTGATGCGGTAACCGGGGCCGCCCATGCCGGTGCCGTTAGGGCAGCCGCCCTGAATCATAAACCCGGGGATGCAGCGATGGAAGATGAGCCCATCGTAAAAGCCGCTGTTGGCAAGGGATATGAAATTGCCTACGCTTTGAGGCGCGATATCGGGATAGAGCTCGCCGGTCATAACGCCGCCGTTTTGCATGGTAATGGTAAAGGTGGGATTGGCCATGGGAATCGAACCTTCTTTCTGCCTGGTTTCAGCCGTTTGAAAGCTATGGAAAACGCCCCAAAAGGCTTATGCGCTACCTTAGCATTATAAACTGTTTGCCCTATGAATGCAAACGCTTTTTTGGCATGCGTTAGGGAAGCGTGTGCGCCAGCCATACGCGGCCCCAGCCCAGCCTTTCGGCTTGGCGCTGCATGGGCGCAAGGGCTTGCAGCGCATGCGCCTGGTCCTTATAAAGCCCGTAGACGACGGAGCCGCTTCCCGTCATCATGGCGCGCAAAGCGCCGCTGCTTTCCAGCGCGGCGGAGGCCTCCAGCAGGGCGGGCCGCGCCCTTAGGCTTACGCCCTCAAGCACGTTTTGCATGGCCGAGGCCAGGGCGGGCGGGTCGTTTGACAGCAGCGCAGCCTGCGCCGCTTCGGTATTGGGGCGCGCAAGCGCGCCGGCAGGCAGAGGGTCAAAGGCAGCGAACACCTCGCGGGTGCTTAGCCCGCCGCATGGCTGTATGAGCAGCAGCCAAAGCCGGGGCGCGGGAGAGAGCGGCGTGATGGCTTCGCCTATGCCGCCGACGCGCGCAAGGCCGCCTGTAAGCAGAAAGGGAATATCGGCCCCCAGCGATAGGCCTGCCTCTAGCAGCGCTTGCCGGGGAAGATGAAGCCGCCAAAGCTCGTTTAGGCCCAGCAGCGCCGCCGCGGCATCCGCGCTTCCGCCGCCAAGGCCCGCGCCTGAAGGGATGCGCTTGGCTAGGCGCATGCGGGCTCCCTGCCGCACGTGATACCGCTCCTTAAGAAGCCGGGCGGCGCGATACACAAGGTTTGACTGGTCGTAGCGCACGGCGGCGCTTTCAAGCGCGTCGGCACTGCCGGGGGCTTTTCGCGCAGAAGCGTCCTTATCTGCCGCGGCGTCCGCCAGGGTGAGCCCGTCCGCTGGCTCTAGCCATAGCGTATCAGAAAGTGAAATGGTTTGCATCAGCATATCCATCAGGTGATAGCCATCCTGCCGCTTTCCCAGGATATCCAGCGTCCAGTTGATCTTTGCGTGCGCCTCCAAGCAAAGCATTGCAACGCACCCTTCCCTTATGATATAGTACATACAGTATATCAGGTTTTTGCCAAACCGTTAAGGGGGCGAAGCGCTTTATGCAGGCGATTCCCATGTTGATTTCCATCCACTCCAATGCGCGCCGCGACGAGGCGGCCGAGGACGAAACGCTTACGATGCTCACCTCCGGCATGCTGGAGCTGGATGAAGCCCGCGCCGTAATAAGCTATGAGGAAACGCTGGATGAAGGAACGCCCGCGCAGCATGTAACGGTTACCATTGAGGACGGCGCGGCAACCATGAGCCGCAGCGGCGATTACGCCACGGATATGGTGTTTCGCACGGGGTGCCGGTATGAAGGCCAATACCATACGCCCTATGGCGATATGGAGCTGGCGGTGTACTGCACCCGCCTGCGTTACGATATTAGCGATGAGGGCGGAGAGCTGCTTTTGAGCTATCAGTTGGATTTGAACGGCAGGTTTGCGGCTGTGCACGACATGGAGCTGCGCCTGATGAGGCAAAGCGATGCTTGACCTTGCGGCGGCGCAGGCGGCGCTGTTTGAAGGGCTGAACGCAAGCGGCGGCAGCTGCTTTGTAAGTGTCTGCCGGGATGACGGCGCGCTATGGGTAAGCGACGCGCCGCGTTTGGGGATGGCGCTTTCGCCTCTCAAAGCGCGGCTTGAGGAACAGGGCGTCGCCGTGCTGCCGGATGCCCCCAAGGGCCTGTGGCGCTTGGATTGGACGTTGGAAATGTGGCAGCGCCGCCTGGAGCCGCTGCCGCATACGCCGCCCCCGCTGCCTGTGGATGCGGATCTGCATCCCGCCTATGCGCTGTGCCGCCTAATGCTTACGCATCCCTCTCCCTTGGAACGGCAGCCTATGGCGATGGTGCGCAGGGTTGCAAAGCTCACGGCTAAGGAGGAAGCGCTCAAGCGGTGCGTACCTGCGTTGCACGGCCTGTGCGCGCAGCGGCTGCGCAAGGGAGAGCCGCTGCCAAGCGCCGCAGGCGCCATCCTGGCCGCGTGGCTTGCCGAAAAAGCATAGAAAGGAAGAAAGGCATGATCCTAAAATACATGGGGCACTCCTTTTTTACCCTTACCTTGGCGGATGGGACGAGGATAGCGCTCGATCCCTACGGCGCGTTTTATCAATATCCGCGCAGAAGGCTCGATGCGGATATTTGCCTTATCAGCCACCATCATCATGATCATGACGGCGTGGAATGCATAAACGCGGGGGCTGAGGTGATCGACCGGCCGGGCGTGCATCAGCCGGCGCGCGGCCTGCGGATTGTGGGCGTTCCCACCTGGCATGACGGGCAGGGCGGCACGCTTCGCGGGCCGAATATCTTTTACGTGCTTGAGGCGGAGGGCCTGCGCGTTGGCCACGCGGGGGATTTGGGCCATGTGCCCGACCTGCCCACGCAAAAGCGCATCGGCCATTTGGATGTACTGATGCTGCCGGTGGGCGGGTATTACACCATTGACGCGGCCGCGGCCTATGCAACGCAGCAGGCGCTGCGCCCCACGGTTACGGTGCCCATGCATTACCGCACCCCGTATGACGAGGAAATGCCCATTGCGCCTGTTGAAGCGTTTTTGCATCTTGCTGGCGCCAAGGATGAGCAACTGCCGATTCTGCGCTTCACAAGCGCGGATATCCATCTGCGGCCGCAGGTGGTAACGCTGGCCGTTGAGAAGGGTTGACAAGCCGTTTTTAGATTTGTACAATCGTTTTTGATCAATCGAAAAAGGAGCCGGGAAAGATGAAATACGTGTTTATTACCGGGGGCGTAACTTCCTCCTTGGGTAAGGGCGTAACCGCGGCCGCGCTGGGCAGGCTGCTCAAGGCGCGGGGATACCGCGTGGGAATGCAAAAGCTGGATTTGTACTATAACGCCGAGCCCGGCTTTATGAGCCCCCTGGAGCATGGCGAATCCTTCATTACCGAGGATGGGCATGCGGTGGATTTGGATCTTGGCACCTATGAGCGCTTTGTGGATACGACGCTTGCGGGCGAGGCCTGCTGCACCACCGGCAAAATACACCGCCGCCTGTTGGAAAAGGAGCTGCGCGGCGAATTCCATGGGGCGACCATTCAAGCCATTCCCCATGTTACAAACGAGATCAAGCGCAATATCCGCGAAGTGGCGCAGCGCTCCGGCGCGGATATCAGCATTGTGGAGATAGGCGGCACCGTGGGCGATATGGAGGCGTCCGTCTATTTGGAGGCCATCCGCCAAATGCGCCTGGAATGCGCCGAGCCAAGCGATTGCTGCTATGTGCACCTGACGCTGATGCCCTATATTTCCTCAGCGGGAGAGCTGAAAACCAAGCCTACGCAGAGCAGCGTAAAATCGCTGCGGTCCGTGGGCATACAGCCGGATGTGATTGTGTGCCGCACAGAGGTGCCCATGAGCGGCGAGGGCAAGGATAAGATCGCGCTGTTCTGCAATGTGAAAACCAGCAATGTAATCCAGAACCTGGATATTGATATGCTTTATGACCTACCCCTGGTGCTGGAAAAGGAAGGCCTAGCCCGGGCGGTGCTGGCCGAGCTGCATTTGCCGGACTCCACGCCCGATTTGGAGGGCTGGCGCGCGCTGGCAAAGCAGGCGCGCGAGGCGGCCAAGCCTGTTCGCGTGGCTGTGGTAAGCAAGTATCCCTCCGTGCCGGACGCATGCCTGTCCGTTACGGAAGCCATTAAGCATGCGGCCCTTCAGGCAGGCGTGCGGGCCGTGATTGAGCTGGTAGACGCACAGAACGTTACCGACGATACGGCGGAAGCGCTTCTGGGAAAGCATGCGGCGATTGTGCTCCCGGGCGGATTTGGCGCAACGGGCGCAGACGGCATGATTGCAGCCGCACGGTTTGCCAGGGAAAACAGGATCCCCTTCCTGGCTATTGGCTATGGCATGCAGCTTGCCGTTGTGGAAGCGGCGCGCAGCCTGCTGCAAATCGCGGACGCGCACACAATGGAGGCGGATTGCGAAACCAAGCACGCGGTTGTGCGCATCCCGGAGGAGCGCATTTGCCAGAACGATAGCCGCAGCCGGGCTCGCATGGGCTTAAGCAGCATCAAACTTGCGGACGGTATGATCAAAACCCTGTATGGCAGCGATTGCATCGCCGAGCGGCATTCAAACCGCTACGAGGTGGATCCCGCCTATGTGCGGGCTTTGGAGGAAAAGGGGCTGAAGCTGGCGGGCTCCAGCGTGGACGCTGGCTACCCCGAGGTGTTCGAGCTGGAGGGACATCCCTTCTATGCGGCGGTTGTCTATCATCCCGAGTATATAAGCCGGCCCGGCAAACCGCATCCGCTGTTTCTGGCCTTGCTCAAAGCGGCTTTGGCGAAATAACGCTTTTTCCCAAACGCCCGGAACCGCAAATGCGCTTCCGGGCGTTGCGCATGAAGGCGGATTTTGAGAAAATCGGAGCGGTTGAAATGCGAACGATCCATTTGCCCCCGCACGACAGGGACAGGCTGAATGCGACGCTGCTTATGGCGGAAAAAAACCTGCGCGCCCTGGAGCTGTTCAGCGGTTACCTGAATCTTTGCCCCCGTTTTGTAACCCAGGCCGATGTGGAAATGCTCTGCCGGGAGTGCGGCGTATTCAACGAAACGGCGTATAGCCTGCTGATGGGCGCGGCATGCGGCCTGGATGCGGAGCGGGACGGCTGGGCCCGGGAAATGCAGGAGCGCTACTTTCGGCCCGCCGTCCATTGTATGGACGCGCAGGTATGCCGGGCGGATCCATACTATGCGGCAATCCGCATGCCCGATGTTACGCAAGGCGCATGGACGCTTGGCTATAAGCGCTTTGAACCCTATGAGGCCTTCGCAAGCGACGACCTGCGCTTGATGCCGGATGGCCGCGAAATACCGCAGATCGGCTATTTTACAGAACCTTTCCTCACGCCTGTGGTTCTGGAAAACGGCCGCGAATGGATGACTGTAACCCCAAGCGAGATCAACACCATGACGGCGGATATTCAAGCCGTAAGCGGAAAGGTGGCCGTGTTTGGCCTGGGGCTGGGGTACTATGCCTTCATGGCCGCGCGCAAGCCGGAGGTTACGCAGGTTACGGTGATTGAACGCGATGAAAACGTGATCGCGCTGTTTGAAAAGCACCTTCTGCCGCAGTTTGCAAACCGTGAAAAGATACGGCTTGTGCGGGCGGACGCTTACGATTATGCGGCCCATATGGCCAAGGAACGGTACGCATTTGCCTACGTGGACATTTGGCACGATGTGCTGGACGGCGTTGCGCTGTACCTGCAAATGAAGCGCCTGGAGCCTCTGTCGCCCAATACGGTTTTTCTGTACTGGATCGAAACATCCATGCTGGCTTGGCTTAGGGGCATGGCGTTGATGGAAATAGCCGGGGAGGAAGACGGCCCCATGATGCGCACGCTTGGCAACGTTACCAGCTTTGATTCGCTCATGGCGGCGCTTTCCCAGGAGGGCCTGCGCGGCCTTGCTGCGCGCATACCGCTGGAGATTACCAAGCGATAGGAGGAATGGCAATGGGCACACAGGCCAAAACGCTGGTGGAGCGAACCGCAGAAACGCTGATTGCGTTCATTCATGACCAGGCCTTACAGCCGGGCGATAAGCTGCCTACGGAGGCTGCGCTGTGCGCAAGCCTGGGCGTTGGGCGAAACACATTGCGGGAGGCGCTAAAGATTCTGGCTTCCAGAAATATTGTTTTTATTCGCCAGGGGGCCGGCGCCTTTGTAACGGAAAAGCCTGGGGTTGTGGAGGATCCCTTGGGCTTTGCCCTGATAAGCGACAGGGAAAAGCTCACGCATGACCTTATGCAGGTGCGCGCAATGCTGGAGCCGCCGATCGCAGCCCTTGCGGCGCAGTGCGCCACACAGGCCGAGATTGCGCAGCTGGAGGCAATTCTGGCCGAGATGGAAAGCGCCATTCGGGAGCAGAAAAGCTTTTCCGCGTTGGATATGGCCTATCACCGCAAGATTGCCGAATGCACCCATAATACGGTTATGGAAAACCTGATTCCTGTGATTGTAAACGGCGTATCTGTTTTTGCGCAGGAGGTGGGAACGCCGGAATATGAGCAGACGCTTCTGAGCCACAGGCGGATTTTTGAATTGATACAAAGCCATCAGCCGTTTGAGGCTGAAATGGCCATGCGCTTTCACATCTTATATAATCAAAACCGGTACGAGGAAATGCAAAAAAAGATGCAGCGTTAAATTCATCCTATAAATTTTCCAAAACTATTGCATTTCTTCGCGCAAATATGCTATAATGCCCCAAAATACATAGGATGAATTTTGGAGGGATGCGGATGCGGCAGTATGATGTGGTCATCATTGGCGGAGGCGCGGTTGGAAGCGCGATTGCCAGAAGCCTGTCCCGGTTTTGCATGAATATTGCGGTGCTGGAAAAAAACCTTGACGTGTGCTACGAAACCAGCGGACGCAATTCCGGCGTTGTACACGGGGGCTTCGCCTACGATACGGGAACGCTGAAGGCGCGCCTGTGCGTAGAGGGAAACCTGGGCATGGACGCTTTGGCGGACGAGCTTGGCTTCCGGTTCATACGTTGCGGCAAGGTGCTCGTGGGCAAAACGGAAGAAGATTTGCAAACGCTCAAAAAAACCATCAAGCAGGGCGAGCGCAACGGCGCGCGGTCGCTGTCGCTGATCTCCAAAGAAAAACTGCACGAGCTGGTGCCCGAGGCCGTGGGGGAGTTCGCCATGTATTCGCCCACGTCAGGCATTCTGGATCCTTTTGGGTATACCATCGCCCTGGCGGAAAACGCCTGCCAAAACGGCGTTGCGTACTATTTTGATAACCAGGTAACCGCCATTGCCAGGGAGGACGGCGCATACGTCGTTACCACCAATCGCGCGCAATACCGCTGCCGCTGGGTTATCAACAGCGCCGGCCTGGGCTGCGGCGCCATTTCCGATATGCTGGGCCTTACCGGCTACCGCGTAATCGGCTCCAAAGGGGATTACATCATATTGGACCGCCGCTTGGGAGCGCTGCTGCCCATGCCCATCTATCCTGTGCCCAGCAATACGTACATGGGCATCCACGTAACCAATACGGTGGATGGAAACGTAATTGCAGGCCCTAACGCGGAAGAAGTGAGCGATTTTTCATATTATGGCGTGCCCAAGCGCAATATGGCCTATCTGGCGGAGAGCGCCTCGGAAATCTGGCCGCATATCCATCCGGGAGACGCCATACGCAACTATTCCGGCATCCTGCCCAAGTGGGTGGATGACCAGGGCGTTATCCAGGACTTTAAAATTGAAATCCGGCCCGAGATCGCCCCGCATGCGGTCAACCTGGTGGGCATTGAATCCCCGGGCCTTACGGCGGCGATGCCTATTGGCAACATGGTGGCCGATATGATGCGGGAATACGAAGATTTGAAGCCCAACCCGGCCTATTCGCCCATCCGAAAGCCCATTGTGCGCTTTGAGGATCAAAGCGACGAGCAAAAGGCACGGCTGATTGCCCAGAACCCGGACTATGGCGAAATCATCTGCCGCTGCGAAAAGGTAAGCAAGGCGGAAATCCTGCAAGCCATTCACAATCCGCTGGGCGTGCATACGGTGACGGGCGTGAAATACCGCACCCGCGCGATGATGGGACGCTGCCAGGGCGGGTACTGCCAAATGCGCATTGAGCAGCTTTTGGAGGAGGAGCTTGGCCTAGGCGAGCGGGACATCAACTACGCAAGGCAGCAGTCATGGGTGCTTAGCGGCAAAGTGAGGGAGGAAGAAGCGTGAATATAGAGAAACGGGATGTGGTCATTATCGGCGGAGGGCCGGCCGGCTTGGCCGCCGCAACGGCGCTGCACCGGCTGGGAGTTACGGATATCCTGATCGTTGAACGCGAAAAGCAGCTTGGCGGCATCCTGCGCCAGTGCATCCACGACGGCTTTGGCCTCAAGCGCTTTGGCGAGGCGCTTAGCGGCCCTGAATATGCGCAGCGCTTTATTGACGAGGTTATAGAACGCGCAATTCCGTACTTGACGGACGCTACGGTGCTTCAAATCACGCCGCAAAGGGTTGTTACCATCGCCTGCGCCGGCGGCCTTATGCAAGTGCAGGCCAGGGCGGTTGTGCTGGCAATGGGCTGCCGGGAGCGGCCGCGCGGCGCGTTGGCCATCCCGGGCGAGCGCCCTGCCGGCGTATTTACCGCCGGTACGGCACAGGCGTATGTGAATTTGTACAACCGCATGGTAGGCCGGGAAATCGTTATTTTAGGCTCCGGGGATATTGGCATGATTATGGCCAGAAGGCTGACGCTGGAGGGGGCGCACGTGCAGGCCGTATTTGAAATTCAGCCTGTTCCCAGCGGCCTTAGGCGCAACCTGGAGCAATGCCTGAACGATTATCATATTCCACTGTATTTGAGCCATACCATTACGGAAATCCACGGTTCGTCCAGGGTAGAGGGCGTAACGGTATCGCAGGTGGATGAGAAGCTTACGCCCATTCCGGGAACAGAGCAGTATTACGCGTGCGATACGGTCATCCTGTCCGCTGGCCTGATACCGGAAAACGAGCTTTCCCAGGAAGCAGGCGTTAAGCTGGACGGAAAAACCCGTGGCCCCATTGTGGACGAGTGGTATCAGACCAATGTGGAGGGGGTTTTTGCAGCGGGCAACGTGCTGCATGTGCACGATCTGGCGGATTTTGTTTCGCTGGAGGCGGAACGCCTGGCGGATAGCGTGCATACCTACCTGCAAAACGGGGCGCTCCAAAAATGCGGGATACCCGTTCGCGGCGGAAATGGCATCCATCATGTGGTGCCGCACAGCCTAAGCGGGCAGCGGGACGCGATGCTATCCATGCGGGCAAGCCGTGCGGCGGAAAACTGCGCCATTGCCATCAGCCAGGGCGGGAGGACGCTGCTTCGCAAGCCGTTTAAGCGCGTTTTGCCCGCGGAGATGATACAGGTTTCGCTCAAATGCGATCAAATTCAGCCGGATGAGGAAATTGAGGTGAGCCTTGAATGAAAAACTGCTATACCTGCGTGATCTGCCCCAACGGCTGTGAAATCGAGGTGGAAACATCCGCTCAGGGGGAGATTGTTACCATAGCGGGAGCGGGCTGCAAGCGCGGCGTCGCCTATGCGCGCCAGGAAACCGTATGTCCCCAGCGCACCCTTGCCAGCAGCATACGGGTGCACAATGGAGAGGAGCCCCTTGTAAGCGTGCGCTTGAGCAAAAGCGTGCCGCGCGACCAGCTTATGCGGGTTATGGAGGCTATACGCAGCGCAAAGGCGGAAGCTCCCGTAACAAGCGGAAGCTGCCTGATTGCCAATGTGCTGGGGCTTGGCAGCGATGTGATCGCCACCAAATCCGTTGCGCGCAAGCGTTAGCCCGGCTGCTCCCCAGCGGGCGGGGCTACGGATGCGCGGCGGATCAGGATGGCCGGCATGCGGATGGTGTAATGGTCCGTATCGCGCGTGCCCATGCGCATAATGGCCTGAAGATGCTCAAAGGCCACGCTGCACATTTGCCGGAAATCCACCGTTGCGCTGGAAAGCTGAGGGGACAGGACCGTATCGATATCCAGGTTATCATAGCCAATCACGCTGATATCCTGCGGTATGCGCAGCCCGTGATGCTTGAGCACATCCATAGCGCCGGCGGCCATCATATCGCTGGCGGCAAAAACGGCGGTGGGGAGCTCCTTTACCTTGAGCAGCTCCCGCGCGGCGGCCTCGCCGCCCTCAAAGGTCCAGTTCCCCACAAAATACAGGGAGGGATCCACCGCAAGGCCGTTAAGATACATGGCGATTTTGAAGCCCTCCCAGCGCTCTTCGGCGTTGCAGGAATCCTTCATGCCATCAATGTAAGCGATGCGGCGGTGGCCCATTTCCGCTAAATAGGTAATTACCTGCTTGAGCATGCCCAGGTTATCCGGCATGATGGAGAGCAGGTTTTCGTCCTGATGATTCAATAGTACGGTGGGAATATTGAGCGCGCGCATGTCCTCTATGGCGCGCTCATGGTATGAGCTTACCAAAAACACGCCGCATACGGCATGCTCCTTGACGATGCTTACAAGGTCGCTGTTTTCGTCCAGCCCAACATAGCTGAGCAGATACCCGTTCTGCCTGCAAAGCTCCTCCATAGAAAAAAACAGCTTGGTGTTGCAGGAGGTGGTGTTGTGCCGGATGTCGTTTTGGTTTTGGCGCATCACAAACAAAATATTCGCGCCGGATTCGGTTACCGGCGGGGTATCGGCCTTGCGGCCGGTCACAAAGGAGCCCACGCCGCTGCGCTTTTCAATAAGCCCCTCTTCTGACAGCATCTGCAAGGCCTTGCGAACCGTTACCCTTTCCACTTGAAACTGCTGGCACAGCTCGCGCTCATAGGGAATGCGCTGGCCAACGGGATATCCGCCGCTTAGAATTTGGTCCTTTAACGCCTGATAGATCTTTCGGTACAGGGGAACAAACACTTTGTTCGTCAAAAGCTTTCACTCGCTTTGCATTGCAGATAGATACATGTAACATATTCCATTATACATGAATGGCCCCCGCAGCACAAGCAAAAGTGCAGCCGGGGCCATTGTAGTATAACTATACCGGGTTAGAACAGATTGCCGTTTGAATCAAAAGGCATATCGTAAGGCTCGCTGAGCTGTTCAAAGCGCTCGTCGTTTTGGATGAGCGGAAGCAGCGTTTCGCTAACCTCAATTTCGTCCAGGCAGAGCGTGTTATGTATCCTAACGACGGTCGCGGTTTGCAGGTCTGCCAGGTTGGCCGTCTTTAGGCAGGACTGCACGCCTTGCAGGTCGTTTGGCAGCACCATGGGAATTTTTACGCCGCCTGTAAGCGTGGCTGTGAGCGTGTTGGGATAGGTTTGCACAAAGTCAAACTTTTCCGCAGCGCGCCTTGTGGTGAAATCCGCCATGCCAAGGCCGTTCCCGTTGCCCTTCGACTGCTTGGAGATATCCAAAATCAATAGCCTTGTGATGCTTGGCCCGCCGCTAATACACGGGGAATGGTAACGCCCCACCACGTTGGTATCAAAGCCGGAACCGCTGATGTTCTTGCCAATTTCGTCGATAATCAACGTGTCCAGCTTGTCAAAATGCAGGCGTGCCGCGAAGGAGCGGGCCTGCTCGAGCAGCTTGGGCTCCTCGGTTTCAATCTCCTCCTTGCGGAGTACGCGGCAGATGGCGGTTTCGTGATAGGCGTTTTCCACAAAACCCACCGCGCAAAGCACGCGCAGATGGGGCAGGGCGGCTTTCGCAATTTCTGGTATGTGCTGCGGCATATAGCCAAAGCCCAGGTTGTGCGCAATGGAAGCGCCCTTCTGCTTGCCCAGCCCAATGGTGATCATCTTCATCAGGCCGGATTCATACGGGCCGCGGAAGCAAACGTGCGGCTTGATGCGGTTCATGATGATGAGCCAATCCGCTCCGTAGGCGTTTTGATCCACCAACACGGGAAGGCCCTCGGCGGTATGATCCAGCTCCACCGTTTCCATGGAGGAGCGGATGGGCGCGCCCGTGGCCTCCGGGGTATAGCCCATGCCCAGCAGCATATTGCGCTGGCCTTCCGCGGTAGCGCCCGCATGGCTGCCCATAGCGGGCACGATAAACGGCTCCGCGCCCGCGCCCTTGAGCAAATCCACCAGCGTGCGCACCGCCAGGATTTGATTCGCAATGCCGCGGCTGCCTACCGTAATGGCTACCGTTTGCCCGGGGCGCACCTGCGACAGGATATCCATTTGGGCAAACTGGCGCGTGATTTCCTCGGCCACGTCCACAGGCGCGGGATGCACAAAGCGCTGCTTTACGCGCGCCATACGCGGCGGTTTTATTCCTTGCAGCAGGGAAGCGATGGTATCCCAGCTGCCGTTTCCTCCTGTTGTAATCATGCTTTCGCCTCTGCTTTTTCCGCTTTGTTCTTACGGGCGTTGCTGTAAATCGTCCAGGCGATCATGGCAACGCTCAGGATGATGAAGGTAAGCGCGATGGGGCGGCGGAAGAAGATCGTCCAGTCATTGCGGGAAAGCTGAAGCGCACGATCCATGTTCTTTTCCGCGATGGGCCCCAGGATAACGCCCAAAACCAGCGGCGCGCCGGGGAAATTGAACTTTTTCATAAAGAAGCCGATTACGCCAAAGGCGATGGCCACCGCCACGTGGTACACCTGGTTGGCCAGGCAGAACGCGCCTACGATGCACAGCACCAGGATGATGGGCATAAGGATACGCACCGGCACCTTCAAAACCTTGGGAGCTACTTTGGAGAACAGTACGCCAAAGGCCAGCATCACAAACTGGATGATGATCATACCGGCAAAAATGGCGTACACAATATCCGGGCTGTTCACAAACAGCTGCGGGCCGGGAGTAACGCCAATCAGGGTAAGCGCGCCCAGCATAACGGAGGTGATGGTGTCGCCGGGAATGCCCAGGGTGAGCATGGGGATGAGCGCGCCGCCGGTGGTGCCGTTGTTGGCGGCCTCAGGCGCGGCAATGCCTTCGTATGCGCCGTGGCCAAAGCGCTCGGGATGCTTGGACATGCGCTGCGCCACATTATAGGCGATAAACACGGCGATAGCGCCGCCCGTGCCGGGCACGATGCCGATGAATACGCCGATGAGCCCGCCTACCACGGCCGCAAGCAGGAAGCCGCGAATCTCCGTCCAGGTGGGGAAGATGTTGCTTACGCTCTGGTCCTTTACCTCCACGCGGTGCTCGCCGCCCTGTACCTGGGTAAAGATTTCACTGATGGCAAACACGCCGATCAAAACCGCAAGCTGGGGGAAGCCGATCATCAGCTTGGTGGAGCCAAAGTTGAAGCGCGCCGCGCCAACCAAAGGATCGGTGCCAACGGTGGAGATAAGCAAACCGAACGCGCCCGCCATTAGCCCCTTGAGCATGTTTTTGCCGGAGGAGCTGGCCATGATGGTAAGCCCAAACAGGGCCAGGGCAAAGTAATCGGCGGAGTGGAACTTGAGCGCTACCTTCGCCAGCTGGGGCGAAATAAAGATTAGGCAGATGGTGGAAATGATGCCGCCCACGAAGGAGCCCACGGCGGCCACGCCGATGGCCTTTCCAGCCTTGCCCTCTTGGGCAAGGGGATAGCCGTCCAAAAGCGTAGCGGTTGCGGAGGGCGTACCGGGGGTGCGCAGCAAAATAGCGGACACCGAGCCGCCGAACATGGAGCCGCAGAAAATGCCGCACAGCATGACCAGCGCGGTGGATTTATCAAGCGTATAAACAAGGGGCAGCAGCAAAATGATGCCCATGGAGCCGCTTAGGCCGGGCAGGCAGCCGATGATAACGCCCACCACCGTGCCAAACACCATCAGCAGGAAATTCAGCGGCTGAAATACGTTGGCAAAACCAGCCATCAAATATTCAAACATCGCATGCTTCCTCCCTTCTTACATAAACAGCCTGCAGGTAGGCAGGAAGATCATAAACACCTTGGTAAACAGCAGCCATACCAAAACTGTGGTAACCACGCTTACGATAGCGCACATCACATAGTTGCGGTTGCCAAACAAAAGCATCATGCCAAACATTAGGAAGGGGGTCAAAAGCATAAAGCCCACCGTGGGCACCAAAATCACGTACAGCACGCATAGCGCGACCGCGGCAAGAAAGAGCATGGTAGGCTTTTTTTCCAGCTTGAACTGCGGCTTGGGCACGCCGTGGCGAAGCGCGGACACCGTCATAACCGCGCCAAGCAGGGCCAACAGCACGGCGATAAACTTGGGGAAGCCGGCCGGGCCGATACCCAGCTTAACCGTTTGCAGCTGATTTGCCATCAAAAAGACGGTAAGGCCAAGGGCCATGAAGACAACGCCGATCACAAGATCGGAAAAACGCTTCTCCTTCACGCAAACACCTCCTGCATTTCTTTTGGAAAGGGCCGGCCGCACAGGCGGCCGGCCCAGCAAGGTTCATTGGTTTTCCAAGCGCCCGGGCTTACTTGCCGTAGCGGTCGCCAAAGCCCTTGGTCTTAATCAGGTTTTCAAAACGGGCGTTCTCTTCGTTCACGAAGGCGGTGTATTCCTCGGTGTCGCGGAAACGGGCCACGATGCTGAGCGTGTCGCACTTGGCGATGAAGTCCTCGTCGGCGACTACCTTCTCGATGATGTCGGCCAGTTCGGCAACAATCTCGTCGGGAGTGTCGATCGGAACGGCAACGCCGCGCCACTGCTCGATAACCAGATCCTTGAGGGCCTCGTTGCTGCTCTCGATGGCCAGGGGAACGTCGGGATAATCCTTAAAGTGCTTGGAAGCGAAAGAGCACAGAATCTTCAGCTGGCCAGCGTCCACGTTGGACATGCCCTCGGGGGTGTTGCACATGGCCGCGTCAACCTCGCCGGACAAAAGGCCGGTTACGGAGGCGGAGCCGCCGTCGTAGGTGATGTGGGCCAGCTCGCCGCCGATGGCTTCTTCAAACAGCAGGGCCGCAATGTGGTTGCCGCCGCCAACGCCGGCGTTGGCCATGGTGATCATGCCGGGGTTGGCCAGCACGTCGTCCACGAACTCCTCGATGGTGTTCCACTTAGCGTCCTTCTGCACAAGCAGGTAGTTGGCGCTTTCCACGATCTGGGCCACATGCTTGAAGGAATCCACATCGTAGTCCACAACGCTCATGTGAATCTTGGAGGTATGGGCGTTGGACCAGTGCAGGATCTGGTAGCCGTCGCCAATGGCGGTTTCCTTGAACTCCATAACGCCGGTCACGCCGGAAGCGCCGGCGACGTTCTTAATGACCAGGGGCTGGCCGGTGATCTTCTGGAAAACATCGCCAAAAGCGCGGAAGGCCAGATCTCCGCCGCCGCCGGCAGCCCACGGCACAGTAGCTTCAACGGCCTTTTCGGGATATGCGGCCAGGGCGCTGGCGCAGGCGCAAACCAACAACGTGAGGGTCAGTACGAACGAGAGAACCTTTTTCATGAGTTTACCTTCTTTCTCAAGTATTTTCAGGATAACATCTATTTGAAACAGCCAGGCATTTTTAATACAGGTATTAAAAATGTTTTTGGAAAATCCCAGAGCCTCGCATCCGAAGCTGTTTCAAAACATGTACCCCTCACTTGTCTATAAATTAACACAAAACGAGAGTATAGTCAAGGCCTAAGTTTGGAAAAAAACAAAAATTCCAAAAATCATAAGCAAGAAAATTTCTTGACAACATAGCGCGTTTGGTTTATGCTAAAGTCATACAATGATGGCTAATATTTTTAATACCTGTATTAAAAATAGAATGCCTGAAAAGCGAGCCACTGCTTTGCGCGAACCCCCACAATTCTGTTTCATAAGGGAAAGGAGATTCGTATGACACGACAGGAGGAACTACAAATTAAGCTAGACCGGCTGCACACGCTGCTGGAGCGGCGCGGGTTGGACGCGGTATATCTAAAGCGGCAGGACAATTTTGCCTGGCTTACCTGCGGCGGCATCAACTATGTTGGCCTGGGCGAAATGGGCAACTGCGGCCTGCTGGTTACCAGGGACGGCCGCTACGCGATTACCAACAACATAGAAGCGCCCCGCATGCGCGATGAAGAAAAGCTGGAAGAAATGGGCTTCGCCATTCATGCCGCCACCTGGTATGAAACGGCCTTTGAAGGCGAAACGCTTGGAAAGCTCGTGCCCTCCGGCAAGATCGGCTATGATTTTGGAACCCAAACCAACGTTGCCAACGATGTAAAGCTGCTGCGCTTCTCCCTTACGCAGGCAGAGGTGGAGCGCTATAAAGAAGGCGGCTATCTTACGGCGCGCGCAATTGAGGAAACCATCTCCAGCGTGCGCCCGGGCGACACCGAGCATCAAACGGTGGGCCGCTTGGTGGGCATCATCCGTTCCCATGGCATGGATGTGGTATCGGCCATGTGCGCTGGCGACGAGCGCATCTCCAATTACCGCCATCCCGTGCCCACCGACAATGTGATTCGCGAGCGCGTGCAGCTGGGCGGCAACATGCGCTACAAGGGCCTGATTATTTGTTGCACGCGCCTGCTGAATTTTGCGCCCATTACGGAAAAGCTGCGCAAGCAATACCGCGCTAACGTAGAGATTGACTGCACGCTGATGGCGGCCTCCAAGCCGGGCAATACCTTCGTTTCCGCTTTGGAGGCAGGGCGCGCGGCGTATGAGGCGCGCGGCTATGGCGAGGAGTTCAAGCGCCACCACCAGGGCGGCCCCATCGGCTACGCCGGCCGCGATTACCGCGTTGACTTCTCCACCCCCGGCGTAATTGCCGAAAACCAGGCCTTCTGCTGGAATCCTTCCATCACCGGCACAAAGAGCGAGGATACGGTGATTTCCACCTCCAATGGCGTGGTGCATGTTTCACGTCCGATCATCGCCCCCAAGATGGAGCTGGAAATTGAGGGGCAAAAGTTTGTGCGTCCCGATTTGTGGCAGGCTTAAGTAATGAAATGAGAGGTTGAAGAAAATGAGCAAGCTGGGCATTGCGATTATTGGCACCGGCGCTGTATCCGCCGTTCACGCGCAGGGATATTTGACGCTTGATGATTGTGAGCTGAAGGTGCTGTGCGATACCAACGTATCCAAGGCGGAAAAGCTGGCGGCTACATTGGACGCTCCTGTTGAAATTTGCACGGATTATCACGAGGTGTTTGCCCGCTCGGATATTGACGCGGTATCCATTTGCCTTCCTCCGGCGCTGCATTGCCAGGTGACGTGCGACGCGCTGAACGCCGGTAAGCATGTAATGGTGGAAAAGCCCATGGCGCCCTCCCTGGAGGAGTGCGACAGGATGATTGAGGCCGCCCAGCGCAACGGAAAGCTGCTGTGCGTGGTGTCCAACAACCGCTTCAAAACGCCTGCCATGAAGGTAAAGCAGATGCTGCGTGAGGAAGCGGGCGGAAAGCTTTTGTATACTACGGTAAATTCCATCTGGTGGCGCGGCGGCAACTATTATGATCTGGCCTGGCGCGGCACATGGGAAAAGGAGTGCGGCGGCTGCACCACCAGCCATGCCGTGCACCATATCGACCTGATGCAGTGGATGCTTGGCATGCCCCAGACCGTAACGGCTGTGATTGGCAACGTAGGGCATGACAACTCCGAATGCGAGGACTATGCGGTAGCTGTATTCCAGTACCCTGGCATGGTAGCGCAGCTTTCCACAAATATCGTTTCCCATGGCGAGGAGCAGGAGCTTGTGTTCCAAACGGAAAAGGGCAGGCTGTCCATTCCGTGGCGCACGGTGTCCTATAAGCCCCTGTGCAACGGTTTCCCCGTTGAGGATGAGGAAGCGCACGATAGGCTCGCGGCCCGGTATGCGCAGCTGCCCGAGCTGAAGTACGAAGGCCATACGGGCGAAATCAACAACTTTATCCAGGCTATTCTTGGCAAGGAAGAGCTGCTGGTTGACGGCCAGCAGGGGCGCAACGCCATTGAGCTAATCATGGCCATGTACAAGTCCGCCGCCACGAGCAGCGCTGTGCAGCTACCCATCCAAAAGGACGATCCCTTCTACCGCCGGGAAACCATGACTGCCTCCATGCCCAGGTTCCACAAGAAATACCGCTTTGTGGAAGCCATCCAGGACGCGCCTCCCATCAGCTTTGGCAGGGATATGGGCAAATAATTCCTGATGGCAATATAAAATCCCGCGCCGCCGCAGCCGGAAAACGGCT
>URUF01000003.1 GCA_900550955.1 uncultured Eubacteriales bacterium
TGAACTATCGTTGGGTAACAGATATTACCTATATCATTACACCGCAAAGGACCTATTATCTCTGCGCCATCATGGATCTTTGTGGCAGATATATTGTTGCACACCGCCTTGGTACCGAAATCAACGCAACTCTTGTCAGTGATACAGTTAGAGATGCATTTGCCCAAGAAAAAGGAAAGGTCGCCGATGGACTGCTGCTCCATAGCGACCAAGGCTGTCAGTACACCTCTGAAGAATACTTCGCCTTAACCCAAGAATACCACTTTACGGCTTCAATGTCCAGACGAGGGTGCCCTTATGATAACGCATTAATGGAAAACTTCTTTGGTACATTCAAGACTGAATGTCTTTATAGATGCAAACCTGCTACCGGCGAACAGGTTCAGCAGCTGGTCGACGAGTATATCCATTTCTATAACTACCAACGCATTGATATGAAAAACGGCTTTACTCCGTTTGAAATCCGGAGTAAAGCCGCGTAATCTCGCGCAATTCTACGACAGGGTTTCTTTTTTGTGTCTACTTGCCTTATAGCAGTCCAGCAACAGCTTGGCAGGGCGGGCTTTTTTGCGCTGAAATGGAGCTCTGCGAGAAACGGGGGCGGCAAAAGACGAATGGGAGGAAAGCGACGGCTTTCCTCCCATTTGGATAACGCGTTTTCTTTGTTACGGCTTAACAGTCGCCGCGGGAGAGGCAGTGGGGGTGGGCTTCGCGGTAGGAGCGGGCTTGCTGAGCTCCTCCACCTGTGCGTTCAGCTCCTCCACCTGCTTGGTAAGCTCCTCAACCTGGGTTTCCAGATCAGCCTTGGCAGTTTCGGCGGTGGCCAGGGCCGCAGCCACTTCCTGGGCGCTCTTGCCCTGCGCCTCTACAAGCGCGTCGCGCTCGGCTTCTGCGGCGGTCAGCTTGGCCTGGGCTTCCTCACCCGCTTTGGCGGCCTGGGCAAGCTGGCCTTCCAGGTCGGTTTTGGCGGCGGCGGCGGCTTCCAAATCCGCTCCGGCGGCGGCTAACTGGCTTTCCAGCGCTTCCTTGGCGGCGGTCAGCTCCGCCACCTGGCCCTCCAGCCCGGTTTTGGCGGCGGTCAGTTCTTCTACCTGCTTGGTTAGTTCCCCAGCCTGCGCGGTAAGCGCCTCCACCTGCTTGCCAAGCTCTGCGTTGCCGGCCTCGGCGTCACTAAGCTTGCCGTCCGCTTCAGTTTTGGCGGCGGCTGCGGCTTCCAGATCGCTCTTGGCGGCGGATAGCTCGGTATCCTTGGCTTCCAGCTCATTGGCGGCGGTGATGGCGGCGGCTTCCAGATCGGTTACGGTAGCGGTCAATTCCTCCACGCGGGCGGACAGCTCGTTAGCCTGCTGCGTGGCGGAGGTCTTGCCGGTAAAGCCTACAACGGCCAGCACCACCGCAACAAGCAGTGCAATGCAAAGGATATACAACGGGGTTTTGTTCTGGGCGGCTGTAACGGTGGGCTTGGTATCTGCCATAAAGAAAGACCTCCTATTCACTTCAATGGTATTCCCATTATAGCACAGGGATGGCAAAAAGGGAAGCGTTTTACCCAAAACTTACCCTCCGCCTGCGGCAAGCAACGCCAGGTCTGCTGGTTTGGACGCCCCGCCCCGTACGGCTTGATAAGGCAGCCCGCAGCAGAAATTGCCCCCCGCGTATGCTGCCAAGCAAACGCGGGGCAGCGCGCCCTAAGGCGTTCGCTGCCCCGCAGTAAACCCAAGAGAAAAGCGGTTTTCTTACTCCTGCAATTTTTCAATCGCCCGGGCAAAGATGCACATGTTCAGCATCAGGCCGTCCAGGCTCAGGTATTCGCCCGCCTGATGGGCCAGCTCCTCGTCGTCCGGGAACAGGCTGCCAAAGGCCACGCCTTCTTCCAATACGCGAGCGTAGGTGCCGCCGCCGGTGGCGATGCACTCGCGGGGGCGGTCCGTTACCTCGTGGTAGGCATCCAATAGGGCGGTTACCAGCTTGCTGTTGGGCGCCACATGATGCGGATCCTTCTGCTCATCCACCGTAACCTCGATTCCATCGCCCAGCGCGGCCTTGATACTGGCCGTCAGCGCGCGGTGATCGCAAAGGATGGGATAGCGGATGTCCAGCGTGGCATAGAGGCCGTCCGCCTCCTTGTAACGTAGAATGCCCAGGTTGCAAGTTAAGCTACCGCTGGTTTCGTCACGGCAGCGCACGCCTAAGCCAAGGCCGTCGTATTCCATGCCCACCTGGTCGGCGACGGTGCGCAGCGCGCCCGTTACGCCAAGGGCGCGCAGCATAATCAATAGCTGGCCCAGCGCATTCTTTGCCGCCTCGGGATAGGCCGCGTGGCCGGGAATACCCGTGGAGGTAAGCAAAACCATGCCTTCCGGCCGCGGCTCCGCTTCCACCTGAATATACATATCGGCCGCCAAACGGTTCACTTTATCGCAAAATGCGCCGTCGCCAGCCACCAGCGCCGTGGCAAGGCCGGGCACCACGTTGCAGCGTTCGCCCACGTTGATTTCCTTCACATACAGGCCGTCCGTGGCATATGCGCCGCGCAGGCTCAGATGCAGCATGCCCTTTTCCGTGTTGATAACGGGGTAACTCGCGTCCGGGCTAAAGCCGGTTTTGGGCATATCGCAGTGCGACATGTAATACTTCATGCACTCCCAGCCGCTCTCCTCGTCGCAGCCCAGAATCAGGCGCACCTCACGCTTGAGGGGCATGCCCGCCTTTTTCAGGGCATACATGGCGTACAGCGCCGCCACGGCCGGGCCTTTGTCGTCCGATGTGCCGCGGCCATACATCCTGTCCCCGTCAATTTCCGCGCCAAAGGGGTCAACCTGCCAGCCGTCGCCGGCAGGCACCACATCCAGGTGGGCCAGGATGGCCAGCGGTTCCACGCCCAACGGGCCCATGCGCACATCGCCGGCATAGCCGTCAAAATTGCGGGTTTCAAAGCCCATGGCTTTTGCGTCCGCCAGCGCCGCATCCAGCGCGCGGCGCACCTCGCGCCCAAAGGGAGCGCCGGACTCCGGCGCGCTCTTCACGCTGGGAATGCGAATCCAGCGCGTCAGGGTTTGCGTCATTTCCTCCCGCAGGTTGTCGATAATGGTACTCAGGTCTTCCATGGTCGTTATCCCTCCGTGCCGTATTTATTGCTCTTTGATAGCGTTCTCCAGCTGCTGCGCCGCCAGGCGGATACGCCCGTGCGGGCAGGCCAGGTTGATGCGCAGAAATCCGTCCCCCGCCTTTTCGCCAAAGAAGGTGCCGGGGGTGAACTCCACGCCCGCGGCGCGGCAGCGCCTCGTCAGCTCCGCGGCGCCAAGGCCATAGGCGCGCAGGTCAATCCAACCCAGATACGTGGCCTCCAAGGGGGAAAGCACCGCCTTTGGCAAGCGCACCGACAGCTCCGCGCGGAAAAGCCGTTCGCCCTTGCGGATGTAGGCAAGCATCGCATCCAGCCATTCGTCGCCGTGCGCAAACGCGGCCTCCGTGGCGATCATGCCAAAGATGTTGCCCTGCACCACGCCCACGGCATGCATGGTGGCTTTCAGCTTGGAAAGCAGCGCGGCGTTGCGGCAAAATGCCGCCGCCTGCTGCAATCCCGCCAGATTGAAGGTTTTGCTGGCGCTGGTTAGCGAAAGCACCCGCGCGTCCTCGCTTTCAGCCAGGCGTAAAACCGGCACGAAGGCGTCGCGCTCAAACACAAAATCCTCGTGAATCTCGTCCGATACAAGCAACACGCCATAGCGCTCCAGCACGCCCAACAGCGCTTCCAGCTCCGCCCTTGTCCATGAACGGCCCACCGGGTTGTGCGGGTTGCAAAGGAACATCATCTTAGCGCCCGCCCGGCAGGCGGCCTCCACCGCCGCCAAATCCATTGTATAGCGGCCCTTTTCGTCCCGAAGCAGCGGGCACTCCGCCGCCTCGCGGCCGTTATCCCGGATGGAAAAATAGAAAGGCCCGTATACCGGCGGCTGCACGATCACCTTGTCGCCTGGCTCGGTAAAGGCCAGCACGGCTGCCCGCAGCCCCGTTACCACGCAGGGCAGCATGGTTTGCTGCGCCTCATCAAGCCTTAGGCCGTGGCGGCGTTCCATAAAGCCCAGCATCGCGCGTACCGAGGCCTTTGTTTCCTCCGTGTAGCCATATATGGGGTGCGCGGCGCGCGCCGCCAAAGCGTCCGTCACCTCTTGGGGGCAGCGAAAGTCCATATCCGCCACCCACATGGGGTTAAGGTCACGGCCTTCCCGCTCCATCAGCGCGTCCCACTTCTCGCAGGCCGTGCCCCGGCGGTCGATCGGTTCGTCAAACCATGCGTCATTGTACATCGTTAGTGTCCTCCTGCGTTTGCTTCAGCGGCCCGGTGCAGCGCAGCACCCAAAAGCCGCTTTTCTTTTCCACGGCGTCCACCTGCGCATACAGCGTGCGCAGATAGGTCATGGCCGACGGCGCGCCCTGCTGCTTGCGAATCACCAGCCACAGCTCGCCGCCGGGCAGCAGGCATTGGGCGGCGGCGGCGAACATGCGGTAAATGACCGCCTTTCCGGCCCGGATAGGCGGGTTTTGCAAGATAAAGGCATACCGCTCGCCCAAAATACGCTCATAGCCGTCGCTTTCCAGCACCCTTGCCCGCACGCCGTTTGCGGCGGCGTTTTCGCGCGCAAGCCCGCAGGCGCGCTGGTTTACATCCGCCATGGTAACGTCAATTCCGCGCCAATGCGCGCCTACGGCCACCCCGATAGCGCCATAGCCGCATCCCATATCCAACACCGGGCCTGAAAGCGTGTCCGGCAAGGCTTCCAGCAGCACCTCCGTACCGCGGTCCAGCTCCGTGCGCGAAAACACGCCGCTATCCGTGGCAAAGGAAAGTGCATGGCCGCGATAAGTCCATTTTACCTGGCCAGGCTTATGCGCGCTGCTTGGCGCGGCTGTATAGTAATGATCGTGCGTATCCGGCATCTTTACCCCTCTTTGCTCTCCGGTTTGGCAACCGCAGCCTTGAGCGAGCGTACCTGTGCGGCGCTCAGCTCGCAAAGGCCGCCCGGCTGCAATCCGTCCGGCAGCGTCAGCGGCCCGAACGCGGCGCGATGCAGCGTTTGCACCTCGTGCCCGCGCGCAAGGAACATGCGCTTGACCTGATGGAACTTGCCCTCGCGCAGCTCCACTTCCGCCAGGCTTTCCGCTTCATCAGCCCGCAAAATCACAAGCGAGGCGGGCTTTGCCACAAAACCATCCAGCGCTACGCCCGCCGCAAAGGCCTCCGCATCCGCCTCGTCAAGCCGTCCGCTCACACGGGCGATATAGCGCTTCCACACATGCCGCTTGGGATCCAGCAGGGCATGCGCAAGCGCGCCGTCGTTGGTTAGCACCAGCAGCCCGGTGGTATCCTTATCCAGCCTGCCTACGGGCAATACCTTGCGCCGCAAAAGGGCCTCCGGCACCAAATCCATAACGGTGCCGGCGCGGCTGTCCCTGGCTGCAGTGAGCACGCCGGCGGGCTTATGGAGCATATAGTATTGAAAGGAACGATCCAGCACCGGCACGCCGGCCAGCGTTACCTCATCCCCGTTGGCAAGCTTCATGCCCGGGTCGCTCGCCGGGGCGCCGTTTACCCGCACCTGCCCGGCCCTCACGGCGCGCACGGCTTCGCTGCGCGTGCGTTCGCCGCTCAGCGCCAGGTACTTGTCCAGCCGCATTACGCTCATTGCCCAATGGCATAGGGCGGCCGCTGCGCCGCATCCGCTTCAGAATCGGCATTGCATACGGCGGCAGGCTCCCCGCCCTCCGGCTGCTGGGGGAGCGCCTGGTCATACGGCGCGCTGCTGCGGCGCTCACGCGTGGCAAAGGCCGCGGTCAGCATACGCCTGATGGGCAGCAGCGGCATATACAGCAGCACAAACGCCGCCAGCAGCGGCAGCGCGGCAGAGGACAAATGGAACGCGGGCAGGCTTTGCTGCGCAATGGCCGTCATCATTTGGCCGGCCACGTCGCTCACCAGCCCTTTCAGCACATGGGCGCATACCGCCAGAAAAGGAATCCACAAAACCAGATTCACAAGCGCGACGCCCAGCTGCGCAAACCTGCGGCCGCGCATGCGGCGGCGCAGTTCCGTGCGGGGCGGGCGCTCATTGCGGGTAGCCAGCACCCATACATAGCGGGTAGAGCTGTTGCGCACCGCGCCATACAGCCATACCAGCACGCCCAGTCCCACTACGGCCAGCACCACGTATACGCCCTCCATAAGCGTGTTGGCTGGCACAACCAGCCGGTTTGCGCTGCCAAACAGGCCAAAGAAGAAGTTGCCCGCCGCGCACCACGCATTCATCCAGCCCTTGCCAATCGCCGTAACGGTTTTGAGCAAGGTGAGGGCGTCCACATCCTTATACCAATAGTACCCATAGCCCAGCAGCGCGGCCAGCGGCAGGCCCCATTTGAGCACATGCGCGGCGTGCATCAGGCTTTCGGTCAGCTTTTCGCCGTAATTATGCACATTCAGCGCCATATCCAGGCTGAAACAGCACTCCTTTTGCCGCTGTACCAGCGCCTCCGCAAAGGAGTAGCGCAGCGGCAAAATCACAAAGATCACCAACAACGGGCATGCAAGCGCCAGCCAGCGAAATGGCGATCCTGTGGGAAAGGCAAAAAGGCAGGCAAGCGGCGCAAAGGCCACCAGCCGTATCAGCAGGGCCACAAACATGTACAAAAGCACCCGCAGATAGAATACAAACGGGCTCTGTTTTCCAGCGTTCTGTTGCATTGGGGCTTCATCCTCCCTTATGGGTATAGGAATAGACATACAATATCATTATAGTCCATAGCGCGCCAGGTTGCAAGCGTGGGCTGGCTATCCCAGGAGGATCCGTAAAGCAAGGCGGACTGGCCAGGAGCCGCTATGCCATGATCAAAAGAGGACCCAAAACCGCTAGCGTTGAAACACGCTGGCGAATGGCTCGTGCCTTGGAGCTACGCTTGAGCGAGCTAATTCGCATAGCCGAGGATTGGGCATAATGGGAAACAGCCATTCAGACCATTTGCGCTGAATGGCCGCCCGTTTTATTTGCACCAGTTCTTCTGATAACAACGGAGGATGGAGGTCAGGCTCAAGGGAAAAACAGAGCGGCAGCGAACCGCGCCGTCAATAGGGCGGCAGCGTTGGCCTGCCGCCCGCCGGGGCGCTTGCGAGGGAAACCTTCGACCATTGGGAAATCGATACGGCGCTGGGCACGAAGGATTCCTCTGGCGTCATCCTGACCATGGACGAGCGCAAATCCCGCATGCGCATGACCATTAAGATTCCTGTTGGGTCGATTTTGAAAAAAGTGCTGGACAAACGATCGCTTGTTTGATATAATGACTACTGCTGATGCGCCAATATAGCTCAGTTGGTAGAGCAGCTGATTCGTAATCAGCAGGTCAAGGGTTCGAGTCCCTTTATTGGCTCCAGCTTTTTTATACCGAGGTGTAGCGCAGTTTGGTAGCGCGTTTGGTTCGGGACCAAAAGGTCGCAGGTTCAAATCCTGTCACCTCGACCAGTTGAAAAGCCTTGAAACGTAAAAGTTTCAAGGCTTTTTTGTTGTTTGCTTTTGGTCTGGGAAAGACCTTGTTTTACTCTGTTTTGGGTGTTTTGTCACACGTTCTGTCACAAATGCCTGCGCCAATGGTGGTTCAAACGCTTACGTCATAAGGGATTGGCGGCTTTCGCAGTTGTCACAGTGGTGTCACACAACGTAGGAGAAAACATGTTTTCAATGCGTTTTCTGGCATGCTCTATGTCTTCCTGCTGCGTATGCGTGTAACGGTTTTTTAGCGTGTAAATGTCCGCATAGCCGCCGATGGATTGTAGCGTTTTTAACGGCACATTCTCCCGGTCAGCAAAGGTCATGTAGGTGTGACGGAATATATGCGGCGTTGCCCCATAGACATTGATAGTCTTTTTGATGCGCTCCCACATGCGTTTCATCGTCTGTTCCGTAATGGGTTGTTCGCCTCCGCCAATGACAAACAAGTGGTTGGCTTGGGGATGTAGATACTGGCGGAGTGCCGCAGGGATTGGGATAGAACGGATGGCAGCATCTGTTTTGGGTGTATCAATGTGCGGCAGATTACATTTGAAGGTCACTCCCCGCACTACATGAATGAAATTGTGTTTGAAATCTATGTTCTCCCATTTCAACCCTAACACTTCATCCCGCCGCATGCCTGTATAAATTAGCAGTGTGAGCAACAGGATATCCCGCTCATCTGTCAGCCGATGAAGATTGGCAAGGATATCTGCCACCTGTTCCCGTTCCAACGCATTCCTGACTGTCTTTTTCTTGGATGGATTTTTCAGCCGCTTGCTCCGCGCGGGGTTGCGTGTAATGATAGCAGAGCGGATCGTCTTGCCAGAAAGAAGGGGTCCCAGGGTATTAAACCAGATACAGCCATAGTTCCAGCTCAAGGAGGTAGAGTACTATGGATGATTATATCATGACGACCTGCGTTCGTGCAACTTGAAGCATCAAAAAAGAGAGCCGTCGCGCCAGGAAACGGCCTCCTAAGAAATCATGAAATAAGCGGCGGCCCGGAAGCATCCTCCAGGCCGCTGCCATCCTTTTTGGATACCGCTGGGCCTATTACGAAATAATCCGCGCAAATGGTTCTATTTCTTCTGACGCTCCGTCCGCCAGAACACCCCGGCAATTGCGCCGGCAGCCAAAACAAAGCAGCAAATGCTGTAAATTGAAAGGCCTCCCGCAAGGGGCGGCTGATTGCGCATCAGGCCGCCGCAAATCAAAAGGGCCGCGCATACCACGGCGGTGCAAAGCTCCCTTGCGAGCCTCTTTGCAAGTCGCGCCGTATCCTCTCCGGCATGGTGCTCAACGCCAAGGCTTGCTTCTCCCTTGAGGGCCGCGCTCATGACATCGGCAAGCAGGCCGGGAATCTCCAGGGACTTGCGACTGCTTTCATAAAACGCTCTGGCATCCTGCGTCAGCGCGGTGCGCCAGTCCATGTTCCGAAGCAGGCTATTGCCAATGCGCGCCAATACCACATCCATCACATTCAGGCCGGGATTCAAAGCCGCAACGACGCCTTCAACCGTCGTCAGGCCACGTGCCAGCATGGTCAGGCTTCCCGGCATGGAGATGTGGTTGGTTTTCATCACCTCGGTCAAATCCTGAAAGACCTGCGCCACATCCATGTCGCCCAAACCGACGGCGCCATACCGCTCCAGCAGCTCCTCAATATCCCGATACAGCTGCCGCTTATCCGCCTTTTCACGAAACTCGCCCAGCCCCAATACCGCATCCCGGCAAGCCTTGATATCTCCCCGGGCGATTCCCATAATCGCCTTGCTGATAAGCGTTCGCTGCTTTTCCGAGAGGCTGCCCATCATTCCCATATCCAGCCAGACGATCTTACCGTCGCGCACGCGCAGATTCCCCGGATGGGGGTCAGCGTGAAAAAAGCCGTCCTGCATGATTTGGCGCACATAGTTGTCCGCCAATTTGGCCCCGATTTCCGCAAGATCGTAGCCTTCGTTTTGAAGCGCCTCGTGGTCGTCAATGGCGATGCCGTCGATTCGCTCCATCATCAAAACCTGCGTGGTGGTATACGCGCGGTACAATTCCGGCGAGGTGACAAACGCAACCTCCTCATTCAAGCGGCGAAACCGTTCCAGATTCGCCGCTTCCGTCTGGAAGTTCATCTCTTCCTGCGCCACAAGCCACATTTCATCCAAAACCTGATTGAGATCCACCAGTCCGCTAACCGGCGCATATTTCAGCAGCCGGCACGCCTGCTTGAGCAGCATGATATCGCGGCTCATAAGGTCGTGAATCCCCTCGCGCTGTACCTTGACAACCACCTCTTCTCCCGTCCGAAGGACGGCCGCATGGGCCTGCGCAATCGAGGCGCTTCCAAGGGCCTCCTTATCAAAGGACGAAAAGACCTCATACAGCGGCCTGCCGTAAGCCCCTTCAACCAGCGAAACCACTTGCTCAAAGGGCATGGGCGCGACATGGCTGCGCAGCTTTGTGAGCGCTTCGCAGTACGCCCCCGGCAGCATATCTGAACGCACGGACAGAAGCTGGCCAAGCTTGATAAACGTCGGCCCCAGCTCCTCAAACATGGAGCACAGCTTCTCCGGCGTCATTTCTTTGGCGGGTTCATAGCGCCTCACAACATCCATGATTTCCTTTAGGCGCTGCCGCCTATCCGTTCGGTTCGCATTGCGTGCTGGCATCTGTTTTCCTCTTATTCCTCAGTATCGGCTTCCTCATCATCAAGCGAAGCCTCGGGGCCTTGCGCGGCGGACTGCGCCATTTCTTCTCTCTGCCGGATTCGCTGCTTGAGCCTTTCAAGCTGTTCATCATCCATATATTCCACCGCGTCCAGCAGGTCGTCGTCCAGGTCGAGATTGACCGCCACGTTATCCCGAATGGCCTCCTTGATGGTATGCTTGAGCTCCTCGTTGAGCACCTTTCCCTGCTCAACGGTCAGCTCGCCCTTTTTTACCAGCTCGCGCAGGAGCCCTTCCGATTTTTCCTTGCCCGCTGCCGCCGCGCCAATGCCGGCCAGAATCAGCTTCCGAATCCCTTCTCCCAGCTGTTCCATGGTTCATGCTCCTTTCCTGTTGCAGCAGGGCCTGCTGCAATCCTGTGCATCCTGGTTCACGATTTTGATTCGTGTTCCATGAACAGGATAAACAAATCCGCCGTGAAGCGGTATGTGCAAATTCCTTCAAGTGCGCGAAAGACAGACATTCGGAGGGATTTGTCTGTTTTTCAAAAGGACGCTTGCGCCTTCGGTTTTTTCTTCTGTTTTCCGACATTTCGACAAAATTGTCCAAAAATCAGGCACTTCAGACGCGCTGCCCAGAAATTCACCACGAAGGGGTTTTTGTCGATTGTTGACCCTTCCCTGACCCCTTACAATACAATCATCACGAATGTAAAGGAGAAACCATCATGGGCCTGACCAACCAAATCAAGAAAACCGCGCTCAAGACGGCCTTTAGCTATCTTGAAAAGAACCCGGAGGAGAACGCTCCCAAGCTGATGGCCTGGGTGGATAAAATCGCGGGCGAAGGGCCCGACAGCTTCCAATCCCAGCGCGACGCCGTTCGCGCCGTCATCAACGACCCCGATAACAACATGCATCAGCTCGTCATGAACATCCTCCGGGAGACGGACAGCGAGGTGATGAAGGCCACCTTTATGAATTTCTTCCTCAACGCCAACATCATCGGCTGGCCCGTTCAGGAGAAGTGCCGCAAGAAGTATGGCTGCAACATTCCCTGGGCCATTCTGCTCGATCCAACCTCGGCCTGCAATTTGCACTGCACCGGCTGCTGGGCCGCGGAATACGGCAACAAGCTCAACCTTACCTTTGATGAAATCGACTCGATCATCACCCAGGGCAAGGAGCTGGGCGTGTACATGTACATCTACACCGGCGGGGAACCGCTGGTGCGCAAGAGCGACCTAATCGCGCTGTGCGCCAAGCATGACGACTGCCAGTTTCTCTCCTTCACCAACGGCACGCTGATTGACGAAGCCTTTGCCGACGAAATGCTGCGCGTGAAGAACTTCATCCCCGCAATCAGCCTGGAGGGCTTTGAGGAGGCCACCGATGGCCGCCGAGGCAGCGGCGTTTATCAAAAGGCCACGCGCGCCATGGAGATTTTGCACCAAAAGCATCTGCCCTTCGGCATCTCCGCCTGCTACACCAGCGCAAACATCGACTCCATCGCCTCTGATGAATATATCGACTTCATCTGCGGGCTAGGCGCGCGCTTCATCTGGTATTTCCACTATATGCCTGTGGGCAACGACGCCGCTCCGCAGCTGCTGCCCACTCCCGGGCAGCGCGAGTACATGTACCACCGCATCCGAACGCTTCGCGCGACCAAGCCCATCTTCGCCATGGACTTCCAGAACGACGGCGAATATGTGGGCGGGTGCATCGCGGGCGGCCGCCGCTATCTGCACATCAACGCCAACGGCGATGTCGATCCCTGCGTGTTCATCCATTATTCCAACGCCAACATCCGCGAGAACACGCTGCTTGAGGCGCTTCAGTCACCCATCTTCATGGCCTATCACGACGGGCAGCCGTTCAACGACAACATGCTGCGTCCCTGCCCGATGCTGGAAAACCCGGAGATGCTGCGCGAGATTGTTGAAAAGACCGGCGCCCATTCGACCGATCCGCAGTCGCCCGAAACCGCCGAGCACCTGTGCGGCAAGTGCGACGACTATGCAAAGAATTGGATGCCGACGGCTGAGCGTCTGTGGGCGTGCAGCCACAACTGCGCCAGTTGCCCGTCCGCCTGCGGCAAGGAGGAATGATTTATGACGACCTATTTCACTTCCGAAAGCGTCACCCAGGGCCATCCCGATAAGGTCTGCGACCAGATCGCCGACGCGATTCTGGACGCCGTACTCGCGGACGATCCGTATTCCCATGTCGCATGCGAGGTAACGGCCATCACGGATGCCGTGCATATCTTTGGCGAGATCACGACCGCAGCCAAGGTCGATTATGAGGCGGTCGCCCGCGAAACCATCCGGGCCATTGGATACACGCGGCCCGGCCACGGCTTTGACGCAGACAGCTGCCGCGTCACTATTGACCTGCATGAGCAGTCGCCCGATATCAACATGGGCGTCACTCGCGAGAAGGAGGAGGAAAGCGGCGCTGGCGATCAGGGCATGATGTTTGGCTACGAGGCGCGCACAGCATGCACCGTTGCCTGCCATTGCGGCCCCAACACGATTGGCGTTATGTTTTTGACCGACTGAGCCAAACGGGTCATTGAGAGGCGAATCCATATGAAAACCGGTATCATTGATGTAGGGGGCGGCTTCCGCGATATCTATGGCGCAGGCGTGCTGGATGTTTGCATGGAGCAAGGCATCCATTTCGACTATTGCATCGGCATCTCCGCAGGGAGCGCAAATGTAACCTCGTATCTGGCAGGGCAGCCAAAACGGAGTTATACTTTTTACATGGAATATGTGTTTCGTAAGGAATATGCAAGCCTTGCGAATTGGATCAGGACGCGCAATTATGTCGATCTTGATTACAGCTACAGCACGCTTTCCAATAGCGATGGAGAAAACCCGATTGATTTTGAGGCCTTGGAGAAAAACCCAGCCGAATTTTTCGTCGGCGCGTGCGACGCCCGCACGGGCGAGGCCGTGTATTTTGACAAGTCGTTTTTTGCGAAGGATTGCTACGATGTTCTCAAGGCTTCCTGCGCGCTTCCGGTGTTCTGCAAGCCCTATATGATTGGAGACATCCCGTGCCTGGACGGCGGCATATCCGATCCAATTCCCGTGGACAAGGCGTTTGATGACGGGTGCGGCAGGGTCATTCTGATTCTTACGCGCCCCGTCTGGCAGCTGCGCGAGGCCAAAAAGGACCGTCTGGCCGCCAACCTGCTTTCCCGCTCCCATCCCAACGCGGGCGAATGTATGCGCATGCGGTACAAGAGGTACAACGACAGCCTTGCCCGCGCCAGAGAGCTTGAGGCCCAGGGAAAGCTGCTCATCATCGCGCCGGATGACATCTGCGGCCTCTCCACGCTCACAAAGGATCGTGAGAAGCTGCAAAGGATGTATGACAAGGGGAGGCGGGATGCGAGGCGCATCCCAGCGTTTCTGGAAAAATGAGTTGTGAGTGAATCAGGCACAAAGCCACATGCCAACGGCGTTGAAGATTGTATTGGCAGCAACATATGCAGCAGATTCTCCGGCGCAATCAGCCGGCTTCCTTTCTTCCTCTCCCTTGCCGCCTTCTTCGGAATCAGGAAAAGGGACGGCTTTCCCGATGGCGAGCGCTCCACAGCATCATGCCTGCAAACCAGAGCGCCATACTCTCGCTCATCAGCCCGTTGGTAAAGGCAAGCCGAAAGGCGCCGTCCGGCATCGGCATCGTTACCAGCTTCAAAAGTGCATAGAAGATCAACAGATTGCACAGCGCCATCCAGCGGGGAAACACGCCGTTTCCCTCGCTTTTTGCTCTCACATCATTGAATAATCTTAATTTTTATAAAAAACTTGATTGGGAATTTGCGTTCCGGTAATTTTGATTCCTTTATCGGCAATTTATAGATTCAAAACCATTCAATTTTGGATTGATAAATTGCCGGTAAAGGAATATAATATGCTCATGGGGGTTGATTAGATGAAGTACTGCTCCGTTGCTGAGATCGCAAAAAAATGGGGGCTGTCGGAGCGTGCCGTGCGCAATTACTGCGCACAGGGGCGTATCCCGGACGCCTTCCTCACCGGTAAGACTTGGAATATTCCCGAAAACGCGGAAAAGCCCTCTCGGATTCCCCGCGCAAAGAAAGCACCCGAAACGTTGCTAGACTATCTCCGCCGCGAGATGGAAAGCAGAATGACCGGCGGCATCTATCACAAGGTGCAGATCGATCTGACCTACAATTCCAACCACATCGAGGGCAGCCGTCTGACCCACGATCAGACGCGCTATATCTTTGAAACCAATACCATCGGAATCACCAATCAGGCTGTCAACGTGGATGATGTTGTTGAAACCGCCAATCACTTCCGCTGCATCGACATGATTATCGCGCAAGCAGATCGCCCTCTTAGCGAGCGGTTCATCAAGCAGCTTCACGCGACGCTGAAAGCGGGCACCAGCGACAGCCGCAAGGACTGGTTTTCCGTAGGTGATTACAAGAAGCTGCCCAACGAAGTCGGCGGTAAGGATACGACGCTGCCGGAAGACGTTTCCCGTGAAATGCAAGCGCTGCTCGCTTGGTATCTTGAAAAACCTACTGCTTCCCTTGAAGATATCATTGATTTCCATGTCCGTTTTGAAACCATCCATCCCTTTCAGGACGGAAACGGACGTGTGGGCCGGCTGATCATGTTCAAGGAATGTCTGAAGAACAACATCGTACCGTTCATCATCAGCGACGATCTCAAAATGTTCTACTATCGCGGACTGCATGAGTGGCGAAGCGAGAAGGGCTACCTGACCGATACATGCCTAACAGCACAAGATCGGTTTAAGGCGGTGCTGGAGTATTTCAGGATACCGAATCATTCCAACTAGAACAAGAGAGTGCCACGATAATTCGTTATTTCAGGAAACATATCTTTATAAAACCAATATCCCCAACAGTTCAAAAACCCTAGCCAGCCGATTCTAACGCGGCGAATCATTCGTTGAAGAAAACAAGATAAAAGGAATCAAAGCAGCTTTAGCAGCAGTCTACATCAAACCCCGTCGTTTCCTCCCAAAGCGTTTGAAACCCGTCGCGCAGGCACAGACGCACGCTGGCGGCGGCCAGCTGCGGCTGCATGCGGCGGTTCCATACGGTCAGGTCGCGGGCGCGCAATACGAGGCGAAGCTCCCGCGCGCCGCCAGGCGGGATGGACGCCTTGCAAAAATCCTTCAATTCTATAACGCGGCAGGTTACGTCCGCCTGCAAAATGGATACGAACAGCATTGGTACGGCGCGTTCGGTAAGCGCGCCTTCGTTGCGCACGCGCATGCGCACTTCGCATAACGGCGCGTCCGCCGCGGGCGCTTCGCCGGGGACGAAGGGGAAACGGCGCAGCGAAATATCGGAATAGACCAGGCGGCCATAGCCCATGCCCTCCCCAAAAGCAAACAGGGGCGTATGGGGCAAATCGCGGTAGCTCATGGGCGCAACGCCGGCCTTTGGGTTGTAATACACGGGCAGCTGACCCGCGTGCCGGGGAATGGATGCGGGCAGGCGGCCGCTGGGGGAAAAGCGGCCAACCAAAGCCTCTGCGATGGCCAGGCCGCCCCATGGGCCGGGATAAAAGCAGTATAGCAGCGCGTCGGTATCGCGGACTATATCCGGGATGGCATAGGGCCGCCCGGCAATGAGTACGGTCACAAGCCGCTTCGCGGCGGAGCGCACAGCCTGGAACAGCGCCTGCTGCCCGGCGGGCAGGGAAAGCGCGCCGCAGTCCATGCCTTCGCCGCAGTCCATCTGCCCGCCGGCGGTCAGGGCCGCGCCGTTGGTATCGAAGCGCACCTGACCAAACCGGCTGGAGGAGCCGCCCAACGCCAGCACGGTTACATCCGCCTGCGCGGCCAGGGCGGCGGCACGGGCGGGGTTCAGCCCATCATCCGCCAGCAGGACGGCGTCGGGCGCCGTGGCGCGCAGCCCATCCAGCAGCGTGGCCCCGTCCCCGCGGGGCATGGGAGGCGAATAATCGCCCAGCTGCCGGTAAAGATCGTTGGCCGACGGGCCGAGCACGGCGATGGCGCGCGGCGTGCGAAGGGGAAGCAGCCCGTCGTTTTTCAGCAGCACCAGGCTCTGCCGGGAAAGCCCGCGGGACTGGGGGAAAGCGCCTGGGGAAAAATGCGTGGGGGAACGGCCTTCCGGCAAATAGGGATGCTCAAACAGGCCGCGCTCAAATTTGAGCTTGAGCACGCGGATGACGGCGCGGTCGAGCAGCTTTTCACTCACATAGCCCTTTTCAACAGCCTCCGGCAGATGTGAAAACCCGGCGTCCCACAGGCCGATATCCACGCCGGCTTCCAGCGCCAGCGCCCCGGAACGCACGTTGTCGCGGGTGAGGCCGTCCAGGCGGTCAATGGCGCAACCGTCGGCCATCACCACGCCGTCAAAGCCGTATTCGCCGCGCAAAAGGCCGGTAAGCAGGCTGGCGTTCATGTGGCAGGGCACGCCGTCGATTTCGTTATAGGCGGCCATGAAGCCGGCCACGCCCGCCTCGCAGGCGGCTTTGGCGGCGGGCAGATGAATCTCCCGCAGCTCGCGCGGGCCGATGCGCGCCGCGCTGGCGTTAACGCCGCCGCTGGTTTCGCCCTGCGCGCAAAAGTGCTTGGCAACCACCGCCACGCCCTGGCTTTGGATGCCTTGGATAATGGCGCGCGCAAAGCGGGCGGCGTGCAGCGGGTCCTCGCCGTAGCATTCCTCGCTGCGGCCCCAGCGGGGGTCGCGCAGAATATCCAGGGCGGAAACCAGCGCCAAATCAACGCCCAGCTCCTTGAGCTGCCTGCCGCATATCTCGCCCGCCGCCCTGAGCAGCTCGGGATCGAAGGTGGCGCCCACGGCCAGGTTGACCGGCAGCAGGTAGCCGTCCAGCGCCTGATGGCCGTGCGGGCATTCGCTGCTCAAGAGCATGGGCACGCCAAAGCGTGAATGCTCGATCACATACCGCTGTGCCAGGTTGTAGGCTTGCACAGCCAAAGGGCCGCAAAGGCCGTTTTCCCAATCCCGGCCGGACCAGGGATCGGCGCGGTAAAGGCCGTAGAGCGCGCCCAGGCCGCCCCAGCGCCTCACCTCGGCCCGGAACTCCCCGCTTAGGGAAAGGCGCTCCCCTTCGCGCAGCACGCTGTGAAAGCCGTATAGGCGCTGGGTGAGCTGGCCTGTTTTTTCCACTGGGCTCAGCCGCGCGCAAAGATCGCGCGCCCGTTCCAGGGGCGCGCGGGAAGCATCCTGATAGGGAAGCATAGAAGGCCCTCCTTTAGGGCTTAGCCCTGCGCGAGCGGGCCGCGGTAGAGAATATCGGTGCTGAAATAGCAAACCTCCTCGGGCGCGCGGGGATAATCCACCCGGAACATCAGCTTGCGGGCCAGGCGTTTGCCAAGCGCAGAGGTTTCCACATTCACGGTGGTGATGCGTTCGGCCACGTTGGCGTATTCGGCGTTGTTATCAAAGCCGGTGAGCACGAAGCCTTCCGGCGGCTTGCGCCGCGTTTGGGCAAAGTATTGGCTTACAAAATGGGCGATAAAGTCGCTGGGGCACACAATGCCGTCCGGCAGCTGGGGAAGCCCGTCCAAAAACTGGCTGATTTCCTCGTAATGGCGGCGCAGGCCGATGGGGCCCGTCATGCAAAGGGAAGGGTCAACGGGAATTCCCAGTGCGCGGTGCGCATCCAAAAAGCCGTCGTAGCGCTCCAGGTTGGTTTGCGCGTACTGCGCGTCGCCGATGAAGCCCAGGCGCGTGCGCCCGCTTTTGAGCAGGCGCTCGGTGATGGCGCGCTCGGAGGTGCGGCCGTCGATGATCACCAGGTCGCCGCCCAGCTGATTGGGCCGAACCGTGGGCACCGTATCCAAAAACACCTTGGGCAGGGGCCGGGCGCTGAGCATGCGCAATAGCTGCGCGTCATAGATATTCAATGCGATAAAGCCGTCGGTATTTTCAGCCGCAAGCGATGCGGGAAGGGTATAGCCCTCCGTATAGGAAGAAGGCATATAGGTATACATCAGGTTGATTTGGTGCTCGGCCAGCTCCTTGGCGATGTGGTGGATGATCTGCATCCAAAAGGCGGAGGATTCCGGCCTGGACACAACAACGGAAAAGGTGCGTCCGCCGGCGCGGCCGTTCTCGACGGAAGCGATGCCATAGCCCATTTCCGAGGCTTTGCTGTGGATAAGGCGGCGCATATCCTCCGATACGCCGGGGCGGTTGTTGAGGGCTTTCCAAACGGTGATGCGGGAAACGCCGGCGGCGTCCGCAAGGTCCTGCATTGTTACTTTTGCCATGGTTCAGCCTCATTTGCTACAATTTATCACAATATATAATAGCATACTATGAATCGCTCCGAAAGTCAATGTATCATGGTACTTTTGTTAACACTTGTTATCTTCCGATTTTGAGCCGAATATCGTTTCAAAAAGCAAATATGTACGTATTGGACGAAAATAGACAAAAAATTAGTAAAGAATACTTGCAATTCTTTGCATAGTATGCTAACATAAAAATATAAAATGAAGTTAACAAAATTAACATATTTATAAACAGAGGGGGAATTACCATGATGGGAAAAGCGCAAAAGCCAGTTGTGAACACGGGCGCGTTGCGCAAACGAAGCAAATGGACAAGGGATGATGCTGAATTGGCCCTGCTGGGGCTGCCAGCCTTTGCATGGTTCGCGCTGTTCAGCTATCTGCCGATGTTCGGCCTGATTATCGCGTTTAAAAAATATCAGATTTTTCCCAGGCAATCGTTCCTGGCCAACCTGATGCAAAGCAAGTGGGTGGGCTTTGACAACTTCAAGTTCTTCCTGGGGAACAACACATTTGGCATGCTTTTGCGCAATACGGTATTGTATAATCTTGTCTTTATCGCGCTGGGCATCGTGATTCCCGTATCCCTGGCCATGATGATCAACGAGCTGTATTCCAAGCGCAAGAGCAAGGTATACCAGACCATGATGTTCTTCCCGCACTTTCTAAGCTGGGTTGTGGTCAGCTACTTTGTATACGCCTTCCTCAATCCCGATAAGGGCCTGCTTAACAACATCATCCTGTCCATGGGCGGGCAGAAGGTGATGTGGTATTCCGAGGCCAAATACTGGCCCTTCATCCTGGTGTTTATGAGCCAGTGGAAGGGCACCGGATACAGCATGGTGGTTTACTTGGCCTCCATCACCGGCATTGACAACAGCCTGTACGAGGCGGCCATGCTGGACGGCGCCAGCAAGTGGCAGCAGGCCAAGTATATTACGCTGCCGCTTTTGAAAACCATACTGATCGTTATGTTCATCATGAACGTGGGCAAAATCTTTTATTCGGACTTTGGCCTGTTCTGGCAGGTTACGCAGGGCGTGCCCAACTCGCTGCACAACGTGGCCTCCACGTTTGATACCTTCATTTATTCCGCCCTGCAGGGCTCCACGCCCATCGGCCGCACGGCCGCCGCTTCCATGTTCCAGTCCGTGTGCTGCTGCCTGACCATCCTGCTGGCAAACTTCATCGTATCCAAGATCGACCCCGAAAGCGCGATCATCTGACGGAAAGGAGGAAATTTTCATGGCAAAGACCAGAACCAATGATATGATGCCCGACTCCATGAAGATGAACCGCATCCGTCCGAGGACCAACACGTGGTTCAACGTCCTGTTCATCATCCTGGCGGCCGCCGCCATCATCCCGGTTGTTTTCGTGTTCATGATTTCCATTTCTTCGGAGGAATCCATCCGCCTGGTGGGCTACAGCTTTGTTCCGCAAAGCTTTTCCGGCTCCGCCTACCAATTCCTCTGGAACGAGCGCGCCACCATCCTCCAGGCGCTGTTTATCTCCGTATCGGTTACGGTGCTAGGCACGCTGATCGGCCTGGCGCTAACCACCACCATGGGCTATGTGCTTTCCCGCCCGGCGTTCAAGCTGAAAAGCTTTTATACCTGGGTGGTGTTCATCCCTATGATCTTTAACGGCGGCATGGTAGCCAGCTACGTGGTGAACGCCAACATTCTGGGCCTGAAAAATACCATTTGGGCGTTGATTTTGCCGCTGACGGTGAGCTCTTTCAACATTATTATATGTAAAACGTTTTTCCGCTCCACCGTGCCGGACAGCATTATCGAATCCGCCAAGATTGACGGCGCAAACCAGCTGCGCATCTTCGGCACCATTGTGCTGCCCATTTCAAAACCGGTTCTGGCAACCATCGGCCTGTTTTTGACCTTTGGCTACTGGAACGACTGGTTCCAGTCCTCGCTGTACATTACGGACAGCAAGCTGGTGTCCCTGCAGGCGCTGCTCAACAACATGATGAAAAGCCTGGATTACATCGCCAACAACCCCTCCGCTGGCGTAAGCTTGCAGCAGTACCGCAACCAGATGCCCAGCGAATCGGTGCGCATGGCGATCGCCATCGTAATTGTGGTTCCCATCGCCTGCGCCTATCCCTTCTTCCAGAAATACTTCATTTCCGGCCTGACGATCGGCGCGGTGAAGGGCTAAGCGGAACAGTCTTCTCGTCGTCGGAATCCCGCGGAGGCGGGTTTGCGAATATCAAATTTTAGGGAGGTTTCTCACATGAAAAAGGTTCTGGCAATGCTCCTGACCCTGTGTATGCTGGTTGGCATGACCGGCGCCATCGCCTCGGCGGAGGAAGTTGTGACCCTTAAGTGGGTAACGGTAGGCAGCGGCATGCCTTCCAACTACGATGCCTGGCTGGCGAAGATCAACCCCTACCTGGCCGAGAAGATCGGCGTGAACATCGAGATGGAAGTTATCTCCTGGGGCGATTGGGACAACCGCCGCAACGTCATTGTGAACACCAACGAGCCCTACGATATTATCTTTGGCAACATGGGCACCTACAACAGCGACGTGCAGCTGGGCGCTTATGCCGAGATCACCGAGGATATGCTCAAGGAGTGTGCCCCCGGCCTGCTGGAGCTTATCCCCGCCGATTACTGGGACGCCTGCCGCGTGAACGGCCTGATCTACGCCGTGCCTACCTACAAGGATAGCTCCATGACCAATTACTTCGTATGGGACAAGGAGCTGCTGGACGCGAACTCCCTGGACGCCAGCGAGGCCCATACCCTGGATGCTATCGAGCCCATCCTGACCGCGCTGAAGGACAAGACCCCCAACGCCGTATATCCGCAGAACAGCAACGGCGCTTCCTACCTGCTCAGCTTCTATGACCAGATGAGCGCTGGCCTGCCCGCCATCGGCGTGCGCATTGACGACGCTGATACGAAGGTTGTGGCCATCCTGGAGCAGGAGGATGTAATGGCCTCGCTGACCACCCTGCACAAGTGGTATGTGGACGGCCTGATCAACGCCGACGCCGCCACCCATGCCGAGAGCAACAAGTACAACGTATGCTCCGTGGCGCAGGGCTGGCCTTCCGCCGCCATTACCACCTGGGGCCCCAACATGGGCGTTGAGGCGGTTGCCTATCAGTTTGGCGAAACCATCGTTTCCAACGAAACGGTTCAGGGCTCCCTCAACAGCATCTCCATCAACTGCGAGCATCCCCAGAAGGCCTTGGCGTTCCTTAACCTGCTCAACACCGACAGCTATGTGCGCGACAGCTTCTACTATGGCGTTGAGGGCGAGAACTGGGAGTACACCGCCGATGGCAAGGTGCATAAGAACAATTCCGACTGGACCATGGCCGGCTACACCCAGGGCACCTTCTTCACCGTAACCCCCACCGACGACGTTGACTTCAACCAGTGGGATGAGGTAAAGGCGCTCAACGAGCAGGCCAGGGCTTCTGTGCTGCTGGGCTTCTTCTTTGACACTACCGGCGTACAGGACGAGCTGGCCAGCTGCATAGAGATCTTCAACCGCTATAAGGGCGAGATCATGACCGGCACCACCGACCCCGCCGTGTCCGTGCCCCAGATGATGCAGGAAATGCGCGCCGCCGGCTTTGATACCATCGTAGCCGAGGCCCAGGCGCAGATTGACGCCTGGAAGGCCGCCAAGTAAGCGTGAGGCCTCCCTTCTGATACCATAAACCCCTTTGCCCGCGCAACGCCGGTGACCCGAGTGAACGAACCTTTCCATGGTTTGCGAAAACTCTATCATCGGCGTTGCGCGGGCTTGTCATAAGGGATGCGAAGGATTATAATACCACACTGGCAAGCAGCCCCGCCGCTTGGGAGGGCTAAGGACCACACCACATGAACCAGGGGAGGATGGCAATGGCAAGGATCATTGGCCAAACGCTTCACAACATACCGTGGGAGGATAAGCCCCATGGCGAAACAGAGCCTATTTGGCGGTTTAGCGGCAACCCGATTATTGGGCGCAATGGCAACAGGCGCTCCAACAGCGTGTTTAACAGCGCGGTTGTACCCTTCAGGGACGGCTTTGCGGGCGTGTTTCGCTGCGACAGCCGCTCCATCAGCATGGATTTGTTCGCCGGCCGTAGCAAGGACGGCGTTCATTGGGAAATCGACAACGAGCCCATTCCTTTCACTGGAGCGGATGCGGAAATTGCCGAAAAGGAATACCGCTATGACGCCCGCATCACCCCTATTGACGGCAGGTACTACATCACCTGGTGCAACGGCTACCATGGCCCCACCATCGGCGTGGCCTGGACGGATGATTTTCAAACCTTCCATCAGCTGGAAAACGCTTATTTGCCCTTTAACCGCAACGGCGTGCTGTTTCCGCGCAAAATCGGCGGTATGTATATGATGATGAGCCGCCCCAGCGATAATGGGCACACGCCCTTCGGCGATATTTTTGTGAGCCAAAGCCCGGATATGGAGTTCTGGGGCCGCCACCGCTACATGATGGGTACCATTAAGGGCAACGAATCCGCGTGGCAATCCACAAAGATAGGCCCCGGCCCAACGCCCATTGAAACGGACGAGGGCTGGCTGCTTATTTATCACGGCGTAATTACCACCTGCAACGGCTATGTGTACCGCATGGGCGCCGCGCTATTGGATATTGACGAGCCCTGGAAGGTGAAGTACCGCTCCAAGGACTACCTGCTGGCCCCGTGGGAGCCGTATGAATGCGTGGGCGACGTGCCCAACGTGGTGTTCCCCTGCGCCGCGCTCGCGGACGCGGCCACCGGGCGCATCGCCATTTATTATGGCTGCGCGGATACCGTTACGGGCCTTGCCTTTACTACTGTGGATGAGCTGGCCGCCTTCTGCAAGGAACATGCCTGAAGCCCCATTTTCACATGCGAGAGGTCGATAGACGATGCATTTTTTGGATAAACGCATTCAGGGCATTTGCGATGAGTTGAACAAGCTTTCCATTCGCCAGCGGGTATCGATCCCCGGCTGGCTGTTCAAAAAGGGCAATTTTATTCATCCTGGCCGGGCGCATGCGGACGAGGCGGCTTTTGCCCCCTTTGATAGCCGCACGATGCATTGGTACGGGCCGGACGGGCACTATTGGTTCTATGCCGACGTTCAAACGCCGGACTGCTTTGAGGGCAAGCCCCTGTGGATGCATGTGTGCACGCAGATTGATGAATGGGACGATGGCAAGAACCCACAGTTCCTGCTGTTTGTGGACGGCGAGGCCGTGCAGGGCATTGATATGAACCACCGCGACGTGCTGATTACCCGCAGGGCCGAGGCCGGCCGCGTTTACCGGCTGGATTTGCAGGCGTATACCGGCACGCTGCACACCGAGTTCAATTTGATTGTGGAATGGCGGGAGATCGACCCCGAAATCCGCGGCCTGTACTGGGATTTGCAGGTCCCTTTGCAGGCGTTCCCCCGGCTGGATGCGCAAAGCCAGAGCCGCATGGACTTGGAACGCGTGCTGAACGACGCGATCAACCTGCTGGACCTGCGCACGCCGTATAGCGATGCGTTTATGGACACCGTGGCCCAGGCGCGCGCCTATTTGAAAAAGCACCTTTATGAGGAGCTGGGCGGGCATGACGGCGTGATTGCCACCTGCATTGGCCACACCCACATTGACGTGGCGTGGTGGTGGACTGTTGCCCAAACCCGCGAGAAGGTGTGCCGCAGCTTTGCCACGGTGCTAAAGCTTATGGACGAGTACCCGCACTACCGCTTTATGTCCAGCCAGCCGCAGCTGTACCAGTTTTTGAAGGAGCGCCATCCCGAGCTGTTTGAGAAGATCAAGCGGCGCGTGGCCGAGGGCCGCTGGGAGCCCGAGGGCGCCACCTGGGTGGAGATGGACTGCAACCTCACCAGCGGCGAAAGCCTGGTTAGGCAATTCCTTCACGGCAAGCGGTTTTTTAAGGAAGAGTTTGGCGTGGAAAGCCGCATTTTGTGGCTGCCGGATGTGTTTGGCTACTCCGGCGCACTGCCGCAGATTATGAAGGAATGCGGCGTGGACTATTTTATGACCACCAAACTGGCCTGGAACCAGTTCAACCAGTTCCCGTACGACACCTTCCGCTGGCGCGGCATAGACGGCACGGAGATTTTGACCCACCTGATCACCACGCTGGATCCCGGACAGGACGAGAAGAATTTTTTTACCACCTACAATGGCAAGCTGCATCCTGACGCGCTTATCGGCGCGTGGCGCCGCTACCAGAACAAGGATATTAACAACGATATCCTGATCTCCTACGGGTACGGCGACGGAGGCGGCGGCCCCACGCGGGCCATGCTGGAAACCTCCGACCGGATGGAGAAGGGCGTTACGGGCATGCCGCGCGTGCGCCAGGCCTTTGCCCGCACCTATTTTGACGAGCTGAGCGCCCGTGTGGGCGGCAACCGCCGCCTGCCTGTGTGGGAGGGCGAGCTGTACTTTGAGTATCACCGCGGCACCTATACCTCCATGGCGCGCAACAAGCGCTCCAACCGCAAGGCGGAGCTGCATATGATGGATCTGGAGCTGCTTAGCGTGCTGGCCGCTAGGCAGGCGGCTTATCCCGCGCAGGCGCTGGATGAAATGTGGAAGACAATCCTGCTTAACCAATTCCACGACATCCTGCCGGGTTCCAGCATACACGAGGTGTACGAGGTGACCAAGGCGGAGTATGCCGCGCTGGAGGAGCGCATCAGCGCGCTGCGCGAAGAACGCCTGGCCGCGCTGTGCCCGGCGGCGGAAAATACCCTTACGGTATTCAACACCAAGGGCTTCCCCACGGACGAGGTAGTGTGCCTGGGCGATGTGAAGGCCGAAGCGCTCCTGGATGGGGAAGGGAACCGCTATCCCGTGCAGCATACCGCAAGCGGCGCGTGGGCCAGCCTGGAGAACCTGCCTGCCAAGGGCTGGCGCACCTATACGCTAAGCCCCGAGCCCGGGGAAGAGGAAGCGCCCTTCGCCTTTGCGGACGAGCGCCATATGGAAACCCCGTATTATATTGTGGAGCTGGACGAAAACGGCCTGCTTGCGCGCCTGTACGACAAGGAGAACGCGCGCGAGGTGCTAAAGCCCGGCCAGCGCGGCAACCAGCTGCGCATGTATGAGGATAAGCCCATTTATTACGATAACTGGGACATCGATATCTTCTATACGGAAAAGAGCTGGGATGTGAACGACCTGCAATGGATGCGTTGGACGGACGTGGGCGCGGTATGCGCCACGCTGGACATGGAACGCAGGGTGTCCCGCAGCGTTATCCGCCAGACCATCCGCTTTTATGCCAACAGCCGCCGCATCGATTTTGAAACCCGGGTGGATTGGCGCGAGCACCAGCACCTGCTGAAGGTGCATTTCCCCGTGGACGTGCATACGGACGAGGCGACCTTCGATATCCAGTTTGGCAATCTTAAGCGCAAGGTGCACCAGAACACCAGCTGGGATGTGGCGCGCTTTGAAAGCTGCGGCCAGAAGTGGATGGATGTAAGCGAGGGCCATTATGGCGTAAGCCTGCTTAACGACTGCAAGTACGGCCATTCCGTGAAGGATTCCTGCATAGCGCTTACGCTTATCAAAAGCGGCATAGAACCCAATCCCGTGGCCGATCAGGAGGAGCACGTGTTTACCTATGCGCTTTATCCCCACGCGGAGGATTGGCGCTTGGGCACCGTGCAGGAGGCGTACCGCCTGAACCAGCCGGCTTTGTGCGCCCCCGGCGGCAAGGAGGGCGGCGCGTTCTCCCTGGCCGATACCTCCCATACGAATGTGATGCTGGAAACGGTGAAGCAGGCTGAGGACGGCGACGGGTGGATTGCGCGCCTGTACGAAACGGACAATGCGCGTACCGAGGCGGCGCTGTATTGGAACAGGCCCATCGCAGCCGTGGAGGAATGCAACTGCCTGGAGGAAAAGAAGGGCGACGTAGCCTTTGCGGGCAACGAGATTCCCTTCACCATCCGGCCTTATGAGATCAAGACCTTCCGCATCCGCGAAAAGGAGGGAGCGTAATGGATTTTTTGCCCATGCCGCGCAGCGTGCGCTATGGGGAAGGGGTTTATCCCATCCGGTACAACACCCAAATTGTTTTGGAAAACACGGAGCCCGGCGCGCTTTTGTACGCGCAGATGCTGCGCGACGATATCCGCTGTTTTACCGGGCTGAGCCTTTCCATCCTGCGGGGCGCGGGGCGCGAGGAAGACCTGGTTTTGCGCTTTGAACCGGCCCTTGCGCAGGATACCTACCGCATTTCCGTGGCGGAAGCCGGCGTGCTGGTAGCGGGCGGCAGCGATGAAAGCGTGCTTCACGGCGTGCAAACGCTAAGCCAATGGATACGCCGCCACGGCGCGCGCCTGCCCGCGCTTGAGATTGAGGATAAGCCCGATCTCCCATTCCGCGGCTATTATCTGGATTGTTCGCGCGGGCGCGTACCCACATTGGAAACGCTCAAGCGCTATGCCGACCTGCTGTGCCGCTATAAGATTAACGAGTGGCAGCTTTACATTGAGCACACCTACCTGTTCTGCGGCCTTAGCGAGGCCTGGCGCGACGAAACGCCCCTGACTGCCGGGGAGATCATGGAGCTGGACGCTTACTGCCGCGCGCGGCACATTGAGCTGATCCCTTCGCTTTCCACCTTCGGGCATATGTACAAAATCCTTAGCACCAAAACATGCTGCGACCTGTGCGAGCTGCCCGATTCCGAAACCATTCCCTTCAGTTACAGCTACGCGGGCGGGCATCATACGCTGAACGTGTCCAACCCGCAGGCGATGGATTTCATCAAGGGCTTGATTGCGGAGTATATGGCGCTGTTTACCTCGCGCAAGTTCAACATCTGCTGCGATGAAACCTTTGATTTGGGCAAGGGCCGCAGCGCGGAGCTGGCAAAGGAAAAGGGCGGGCATGAATTGTATATGGCCCATGTGGTGGAGCTGTGCCGCTTCCTGCTGGATAAGGGCTACACCCCCATGTTCTGGGGCGATATTATGTGGCGCAAGCCCGAGGCCTATGCCATGATTCCCGAGGGCACCGTGTGCCTGAACTGGGGCTATCTGCCCAACCAGCGCGAGGACGAGGTGCGCATGCTGGCCGAGATGGGGGCGACCCAGTACACCTGCCCCGGCGTGTGCACATGGAACCGTTGGTTCCCCATGGTGAAAGATGCCTTTGACAATATCCGCGTGCAGTGCGCCCATGGCCGCAAGTACCATGCCATAGGCCTGCTGAATACCGATTGGGGCGATTACGGGCATATTTGCCACCCGTGGTTCTCGGTACCGGGCGTTGTGTATGGCGCTGCCTTTGCCTGGAATGCCGACGGCGTGGATTTTGACGAGGCCAACGAGGCCATTTCCTTCCTGGAATACGGCGACAGGGAGGGCGCTTTTATGAAGGCGTTTACGGATTTGTCCCTCAATGAGGTGTTTGAGTGGTCCCATGCCGTGTGCTGGATTGAGCTGAGCACGCCCGAAAAGCGCAGGCAGCAGTTCAGCCATGTAGACGTAAGCCGCGTGCCGGAGGCCAACGCCGCCGTTGACAGGGCGCTGGAGGCGCTGGCAAACGCCGCTAGGCATATGGACGCGGACAAGCGCGGCATTGTACATGCCGCCTGCGTATACGCCCATGGCGTGAAATTGTGGAACGAGATTGCCTGCTGGATTGCCGCAGAGGTGGAGGGCCGCGAGGTTGCGCACCGCGAGGGCGCGGCTTTGGCGGGCGAGCTGGAAGCCTGGTACCATGCGTACCTGGATTTATGGCGCTGCGTTTCCAAGGAGAGCACGGTGGCGCATACCCTGAAGCTGGTCTGCGATTATGCGGACGTGCTGCGGGGAAGAACGCAGAAAGCGTAAAGCGCCAAGGGCTGCAAAGCGCCGGGGACCCGCGCGGGCGCTACGCCTTGCGGGTTCCCGGCGCCGCTTTTTTACGTGTTTCCAGCATTTCCCTTTTCAGGCCTTTTTGCGCCGCCTTATTGAAAAGCGCCGCCAAATCGCTTACAATAGCAATATCAGGAAATGGCGTGAAAACCGATATGAAGGAGGCAGTCCCATGGAACACAGCAACCCGCTGCTTAAGGATTCGCAAAGCCCCAAACGCTTCATTACCATTGGTGAAATTATGCTGCGCCTGTCCCCGCCCAACTATGAAAAAATCCGCATGGCCAGCAATTTTGAGGCCAGCTACGGCGGCAGCGAGGCCAACATCGCCCTGGCGCTGGCCAACCTGGGCGTGGACAGCACGTTTTTTAGCGTGGTACCCAATAACAGCCTTGGCAAAAGCGCCGTGCGCATGCTGCGCAGCAACGACGTGCACTGCACGCCCATGATCCTGTCCACGCCGGAGGAAACGCCCACGCACCGCCTGGGAACCTACTATCTGGAAACGGGCTATGGCATCCGCGCCAGCAAGGTGATTTATGACCGCAAGCACAGCGCCATGACCGAGTATGATTTTGGCAAGGTGGATTTGGACGCGCTGCTGGACGGCTTTGATTGGCTGCATTTAAGCGGCATCACCCCGGCGCTTGCGCCCAACTGCCGCAAGCTCGTGCTGGACTGCCTGAAGGCGGCGCGGGAAAAGGGAATGATGATCAGCTTTGACGGCAATTTTCGCAGCACGCTTTGGAGCTGGGAGGAGGCGCGCGACTTTTGCACCCTTTGCCTGCCGTATGTGGATGTGCTTTTGGGCATTGAGCCCTACCATCTATGGCGGGATGAGAACGACCACACCAAGGGCGATTATAAGGACGGCGTTTCCATGCAGCCCAGCTACGAGCAACAGGACGAGATATTCCAAGCCTTTGTGGAGCGCTATCCCAACCTGAAGTGCATCGCCCGCCACGTGCGCTATGCCCATAGCGGCAGCGAAAACAGCCTGAAGGCCTTCATGTGGTATGAAGGGCACACGTTTGAAAGCAAGCTGTTCACCTTTACCATCCTGGACCGCGTGGGCGGCGGCGACGCCTTTGCCAGCGGCCTGATCTACGCCATGATTCACAATTACCGGCCTATGGATATGCTCAACTTTGCGGTAGCCAGCAGCGTGATCAAGCATACCATCCACGGCGACGCCAACATCACGGACGATGCGCAGAGCATCCGCAATTTGATGAACATGAATTACGACATTAAGCGATAAGGTTCGGCACGGGATGAACAAACTGTAAACTTTTGTGTTGACAATCCTATTTGCGCTGGGTATACTGTGCCTGTTGCACGAAACGGTTTTTCGCGGGAGGGTTTGGTATGCGTCCCTTGATCCTTCAATCGGACTTTGGCTATGCCGACGGCGCGGTGTGCGCCATGTACGGCGTGGCGGAAAACGTTTGCAGCGGGCTGCGCGTGTTTGACCTTACGCATAATATTCCGCAATACGATATCTGGGAGGCCAGCTACCGCCTGATTCAAACCGTGAGCTACTGGCCCGAGGGAAGCGTGTTTGTGAGCGTGGTGGACCCCGGGGTGGGCTCCACGCGCCGCTCCATCGCCGTGCGCACGGCTACGGGGCAATACGTGATTACCCCGGATAACGGCACGCTTACGCATGTCAAGCGCATGTGCGGCATTGTGGAGGCGCGCGTGATTGATGAAAGCGTGAACCGCCTGCCCAACTCCGGCGAGAGCTATACCTTCCATGGGCGCGACATCTATGCCTATACGGGCGCAAGGCTGGCCAGCGGGGCGATTTCCTTTACCCAGGTAGGGCCGGAGGTGCCGGTGGATAGCGTGATCGAGCTGCCCATGATAGAAGCCTGCCTGCACGGCGACGTGGTGAGCGGCACCATCGACGTGCTGGACGTGCGCTTTGGTTCCCTGTGGACCAACATTGGCCGCGAGCTGTTTTTGAAGCTGGGGATTGCGCACGGGGGCCGTGTTGAAGTGACCATTTCCAACGATACGCGCACGCTGTACAAAAACATCATGGCTTATGCCAAAAGCTTTGCGGATGTGAATGTGGGCGAGCCGCTTTTGTATATCAACAGCCTGGACTGCGTGGCTGTGGCTATCAACCAGGGCAGCTTTTCCAAGGCGTACAACATTGGCACCGGCATCACCTGGCGCATTACGCTGCGCAAGGCGCCCCGCATCGTGTACGAGTGAGCCTCTCGCGCGGGAACGGCATTCCCGCTTGGGATAAAGGACAACGAAAGAGGAGTGTACCATCATGAAGAATTCATCCATCAAAACCGTAGTTGCCATCGGCATCGGCGCCGCGCTGTTCTTCGTACTGGGCCGCTTTGTGGCCATTCCCAGCGGCATCCCCAACACCAATATCAGCCTGCAATACGCCATCCTGGGCATGCTGGCCGTTATGTACGGCCCTGTGGCGGGCGGCCTGATTGGCTTCATTGGCCATACGCTGATCGACCTGAGCTGGGGCGGCAGCCCGTGGTGGAGCTGGGTTATCGCCAGCGCCTTTGTGGGCGTGGTTGTGGGCCTGTTCGCCAAGAAGCTTGACGTGAACGAGGGCGCCTTTGGCAAAAAGGAAATTATCACCTTCGCCATTGCCAATGTTGTGGCCAATGTAATCGCTTGGATTGGCATCGCCCCCGCGCTGGACGTGCTCATCTATGCCGAACCGTACAGCAAGGTGATCGCGCAGGGCGCGATGGCGGCTGTCGCCAACTCGCTGACGGCCGTGATCGTTGGCGCGCTGCTGCTGGTGGCCTATACCAAAACCATCGCCAAGCAGGGCTCCTTGGACAAGGAATAATGCAGCGATGCTTCAAAGGGGGCAGGGCATGGCCCTGCTCCCTTTTGAGTAGGATGGACGGAGTGTTTTCATGAGCGAACCGATTATTTCCTTCAAAAATTTCTCCTTTCAGTACCGGGCACAGAAGAAGCCTACGCTATATGATATCAATCTGGATATCTATCCCGGCGAGCGGGTGCTGATCGTGGGGCCGTCCGGCAGCGGAAAGAGCACGCTGGCCAGCTGCATCAACGGCCTGATTCCCTTCAGCTATCCCGGCAGGTGCGAGGGCAGCCTGACGGTGGACGGCGTGGACGCGCCGCATGCCAGCATTTTTGAGCTGTCCCGCCATGTGGGCACGGTTTTACAGGATCCGGACGGGCAGTTCATTGGGCTGACCGTGGCCGAGGATATTGCCTTCGCGCTGGAAAACAGCTGCACGCCGCAAAAGGAAATGCATGAGATCACCGCCCGCGTCGCCGCGACGGTGGGCGTGGAGAACCACCTGGGCTATGCGCCGCATGAGCTTAGCGGCGGGCAAAAGCAGCGCGTGAGCCTGGCGGGCGTGATGGTGGACGAAGTCAAAATCCTGCTGTTTGACGAGCCGCTGGCCAACCTGGACCCCGCTACCGGCAAGCAGGCCATTGAGTTGATTGATGAGATTCAGCAAAAGAGCGATACGACGGTGCTGATTATCGAGCACAGGCTGGAGGATGTGCTGTGGCGCAGGGTAGACCGCATTGTGCTGGTAAACGAGGGCCGCGTTTTAGCGGATTTACGGCCGGACGAGCTGCTTTCCGGCAGGCTGCTGGCGGAGAACGGCATCCGGGAGCCGTTGTATTTGACGGCCCTGCGGTATGCGGGCGTACCCATCACGCCGGAGAAAAAGCCTTCGCATGTGAACAGCCTGGCGTTGGAGGAAAAGGATATCCAAGCGGTGCGCGCATGGTACAGCCGCCGCGCGCCGGAGGAGGACAAGCCCGCGCAGCCGCCGCTTTTGGAGGTTGAAAGCCTGTGCTTTGGCTATACCAAGGAGCGCCGTACGCTGGAAGATGTAAGCTTTGCCATTCGCAAGGGCGAAATGGTAAGCATCGTGGGCCAAAACGGCGCGGGCAAGAGCACGCTGAGCAAGCTGATTTGCGGCTTTGAAACGCCGGATAGCGGAACGATCAGGCTGGACGGCCGCGATATCGGCGGCGATTCCATTCGGGAACGCGCCAGCCGCATCGGCTATGTGATGCAGAACCCCAATCAGATGATTTCCAAAACCATGATCTTTGACGAGGTGGCGCTGGGCCTGAGCCATATGGGCCTAAGCCGGGAGGAGATAACCGCCCGCGTGGAGGACACGCTGCGCGTGTGCGGGCTGTACCCGTTTCGCAACTGGCCCATTTCGGCGCTGTCGTTTGGGCAGAAGAAGCGCGTGACCATTGCCAGCGTGCTGGTGATGGGCCCGGAGCTGATCATCCTGGACGAGCCCACCGCCGGACAGGATTTTAAGCGCTACACGGAGATTATGGAGTTTTTGCGCGGCCTGAACGGGCGGGGCGTAACCGTGCTGATGATTACGCACGATATGCACCTGATGCTGGAATACACGCCGCGCGCGCTGGTATTCAGCGAAGGCAGGTTGATTGCGGATAGGTCCGCGGCGTCCGTGCTTTGCGACCCGGAGCTGACCGGACGGGCGGCGCTGAAGGAAACCAGCCTGTTCACCCTGGCCAACCGCTGCGGCGTTACCCCTCCGGAGCGGTTTGTGGAGCGCTTTATTGAATATGATCGGGAGGTGCGCAGCCATGGCGGCCCATACGGTGCTTAATTACCTGCCGCGCAAGAGCGTGGTGCACGAGCTGACCGGCGCCACAAAACTGGCCTTCTTTTTGCTGTTTACCTTCGCCAGCATGGTTACGTATGATACGCGCGTGCTGGCGGTATTGATGGCGGTAAGCTTTGCCGCCTTCCGCCTAAGCCGCATCCGCCTGCGCGAGGTGCGCTTCATGCTGGTGTTCATGCTTGTATTCCTGGTGCTGAACAACTTTTTTATCTTTCTGTTCAACCCGGATCAGGGCACGGAGATTTATGGGACAAGGCATGTGCTGTTCCATCTGTTTTGGCGGTATGATGTTACGGCGGAGCAGCTTTTTTATATGCTGAATATCTCGCTGAAGTATTTTGTGGCGCTGCCGGTTGCCATCCTGTTTATTTCCGCCACCAATCCCAGCGAGTTTGCCGCCAGCCTCAACAGAATTGGCGTTTCCTACCGGGTGGGCTATTCGGTATCGATCGCGCTGCGCTATATCCCGGATATTCAGCGCGATTATCACAGCATCAGCCAGGCGCAGCAGGCGCGCGGCGTGGAGCTGGGCAAGAAGGAAAAGCTGCTGGCAAGGCTAAAAAACAGCGTGAATATCCTGATGCCGCTGATTATCTCCAGCCTGTCGCGCATTGATACCATCTCCAACGCCATGGAGCTGCGGGGTTTTGGCAAAGATAAGCGCAGGCGCACCTGGTATGTGCAACGCCCCTTCCGCCGCAACGACTGGCTGGCGATCGCGCTGGGCGCGCTGTTGCTGGCAATGAGCCTGACCATGGCCCTTTGCAACGGAAGCCGGTTTTACAATCCATTTCACTAAATCCCTGAAGCGGCTTGCGGAAAAAGCGAGCCGCTTCTTTTTTCTTTTCTCAACAGGTGATAATTCCCACGGCTTGTTCGTCCTATCTATGTCCGGACAACAAAAGGGAAAGGGCGCATGAAAATGACGAGAGAGGACATGGGGCGGCGGGTATGGGAGCACCGCGTGCCCATGATGAGGCTGGCAGTTTCGATGCTGAAAAGCCCACAGGATGCGGAGGATGCCGTGAGCGAGGCCATTGTGCGCGCAATGGGCGGCGCGGAAAGCCTGCGAAACGAGCAGCGGCTGAAGCCGTGGCTGCTAAGCATTGTGGCGCATTGTTGCCATGACCAGCTCAGGCGCAAAAAGCGCGAGCGGCCAACGGATGACATGGCTGTGTTTGACCGGCCCGTGTTTGAGCCCCTGGCGGAGGATTCGCTCATGGCGAAGCTGCGCGCCCTTGACCCAAAGCTTTCCCAGGTGCTGGCGCTGTATTACTACGAGGGGTATTTGACGCGGGAAATCGCGCAGATTTTGGGCGTATCGCTAAGCACGGTGCTTATGCGTCTGAAACGCGGGCGCGCGAAGCTCAAAGCCCTGTATGAAGCGGAAGGAAGGTGCGCGCAATGACCAACCGGGAATTTGACGCTTTCGTGCGCGCACAGGCGCGGAAGGAGGCGTTTTGCTTGACCAACCGGACGGAGGAACGGATCAGAAGAAGCATTATGGAACCCGCGGCGAAACGGCGCGTCAGGCGCTTTACCCTGCGCACGGCGCTGATTGCGGCGCTGGTGCTGGCGCTGCTTACGGCAACGGCGCTGGCGGTGGCCAACCTATCGGGCGTGGCGGAGCTTTTTGAACGCATGTTTGAAAAGGAGGAAGCCGAAAGGCTGCGCCAGGAAACGTCCCAGCCCGTGAACCAGGCATACGGGTTGCCGGACGCGCAGATCACGCTGGTGGACGTTGTGTTTGACGGGAGCACCTTATATGCCGCGGGCCATGCGGCCCCGCGCGACCCGGCGCAGGCCGTGATCCTGCCGCAGGAGTGCAGTACGGCGGACGCTTTTGGATACAATGAGGGCAGAGGGGAAACGCCTCCCGAAGGCGCGCGCACCGTGGCGGAAACCGCGCGGGAGCTGGGCGCGAGGATTCTGCGGGTGGATGTGGACGTGACGGCCGCCCAGGCGGACGGCATTGACTGGACAAGCAGCGATTTCCTTATCAACCGCGATGGCAGCTACGATTTTTGGTACAGCATTCCGGGGGTGACGGTTTCGGAGGACAACGCCATTTCCGTGACCCTTACGGGCATCCAGTGGGAGATTACGGATGAAAATGCGGAAGTGCCCGATACGGCCCATCGGGCGGAATGGACGCTTGAGGTGCCGGCCGTTGCCAGGGAGATGGCGACCGCCACGCCCAAGCCGCAGGCAACGCCCGTGCCCGCCGAAAAAGCGCGGGGCGCGCTGCGGGTATTGGGCGCATCGGGCCAGAGCACGGATGCTATGCTGTTTGCGCAGGCCAATCCCGGTCAAACGGCGCTCTATCTGGAGGACGGTGGCGAAACGGCGGGCCAGAGCCTGCAGGCAACGGCTTTGGCGGGGGACTGGGACGTATGCTGGCTGTACTGGGACGAAGGCGGTTTGATGGACGCCCTGATGGAAAGGGGCATGCTTTACGACGTTTCGCAGGATGAAAGGATCGCCGGAAGGATAGAGGCCATGTGGCCTGCCGTGCGGGAGCATGTTTCCTTTACCGGCGGCACGTATGCCGTGCCCATGAGCGTGAGCCCTCAAAACGAGGTGCTTATGAGCACGCCCGGCTTTTACGATGTAAACGCCTGGGAGCAGCTGGGCTTTACCGGCGAGGACATGCCCCAGACGCTGGACGATCTGTTTGCGCTGGCGCAGAAATATGCCGTGGTTCCCAAAGAGCAGAGAAAGGATATCATCTTCAATCCCTATGCCTATAACGCGCACAGCTGGCTGCTGGAGCTGACGCTGGATATGTATAGGCAGCAGGCCATGCGCAGCGGAGCGCCGCTGGCGTTCCAGACGGACGTGCTTCGCGGCCTACTGGAACGCATGAACGCGGCTGCCGCCGCGCTGAAGGGCGAAAAGGATTTTGGCAACCCTGCGCTGGATTCCGGCACGTTCCTGCAAGGCAACCAAAACGCCGTTGTGCTCCGGCTTACGCCTGAAAGCGAGCCGTTTGTGCCGGTGTACGGGGAAATGCTGCTTGTGAACGCAAACAGCCCGCGGCTTGAGCAGGCGCTTGTCTATGTGCGCTTTATGCTGGAAAACATGGGCTGGAATGAACGGGCCCGGCTGGACAGCCAGATTTCCTACGGCGAGCTGAACGCGCTTGCCCTCGAGCAGGAGATCGGCGAGCGCAAGCGCATGGCGGAATGGTTGCGCACGCAGGCGGACGAGGAGAATGCGCGGGCCCAAATGGAGGTTGCGGAAGCCCTTGAGGCAAGGGCCGCTACGGCCAATGTGATAGAGGAAATCTATCTGACGGATGAAAAGGATTTGGAGGCTTACAGAAGCAATATCGCCCCATACCTTGTATATTTGGATAAAAAGCCTGGCTATGCCTTTGCGGATAACGCGGCCGCGCAAAAGCTCAAAAACAGTTATCTGGCGGGCAGGCTGGATACAGAGGCGTTCCTCAGGGGGCTGGACGAGCTGGAAAAGGAATAAGGCCAAAAGGCCCGCGCCGTACTCCAGGCAGGCGCGGGCCGAATTTCGGCGCGCATCTTTCCTGCCCGGCCGCATAGAATCAAAGTGAGCGAGGTGACGCCTGATGCCAATGGAGAAATGCTACCCGACAGGGAACAGCACGCCGCTGATGATCGCGGGGTATGTGCTGGTAGCGATAGGAATTTTGCTGCTGTTTATATGCATACCATGCTGGGCCTGGCTTGCGCTGCTGGGCGTGGCGCTGATGGCGGCAGGCGTGCTGCTGTTACGATTGAGCAAGGCGTGGAGGTGAAAAGCATGTCCGTGAAAATGATTTGTATAAGGGCCCCCAGGTTTTTAAGCGGGATTCTCAAGCTGTTTACCAGGCGGCGCGGCTAATGCTTACTTTGCGCGGGGCTTAAACAGCAGGGCGACCAGCGTGCCAAAGAACACCGCCGCGGCGATGCCGCCCGCCGTGGCGGACAGCCCGCCTGTAAACGCGCCGATGAGGCCGCTTTCCTCCACGGCATGGATAACGCCCTGGCATAGCGAGTGGCCAAAGCCCGTAAGGGGCACGGTAGCGCCCGCCCCCGCAAACTCCGCAAGAGGGCCGTATAAGCCAAAGGCGCTTAAAACGACGCCCGCCAAAATATAGCACACCAGAATGCGCGCGGGCGTGAGCTTGGTGCGCAGCACCAGCAGTTCGCCAATGGCGCAGATTGCGCCGCCTACCAAAAAGGCTTTTACATACATCCATACCATGGCATTTTCCTCCTAAAAAAGTGAACTTCCTAGGCCTTTGGAGCCTCCAGCACCACGGCATGGGCGATACCCGGAATGCTTTCGCCCTGCTGGCTGCTGGTCAGGCTCATAAGCGCGCCTGTGGCCATGAAGATCATACGCTTGATCTCGCCGCGGGCGATGCGCGGCAGCAGATGCGCGCCCAGCACGGAGGCGCTGCACCCGCAGCCGCTGCCGCCCGCATGCACATCCTGTTTCTCGCGGTCAAAGATCATCAGACCGCAATCGGCGTAGCGCTCGCCGGGCAGGGGCATGCGCTGCTCGCGCATAAGCTGCATAAGCAGGTCGTGCCCCACCTGTCCCAGGTCGCCGGTGGCGATAAGGTCGTAGTCCTCAGGGGTGGTTTGGGTATCGCTGAACAGGGCAAGCAGGGTATCGGCTGCGGCGGGGGCCATGGCCGCTCCCATATTGTTTGCGTCGGATATGCCCAAATCCACTACGCGGCCCATGCACACGCGCGCGACGCGCGCCAGCGCCGCAGCCTTGGGAGCCATGCTTAGCACAAGCGCGCCCGCGCCGGTAACCGTCCATTGGGCCGTGGGCGGGCGCTGCGTGCCAAACTCCAGAGGGAAGCGGTATTGACGCTCCGCCGTGCAAAAATGGCTGCTGGCGGCGCAAACAACCTGCTGCGCGTGGCCGCCGTCCAAAAGCATGCCGCCCAGGGCCAGGCTTTCGGCCATGGTGGAGCATGCGCCGTAGAGGCCGATGAAGGGAATGCCCAGGTCGCGCGCGGAAAACGACGCGGTGATGATTTGGTTGAGCAGGTCGCCGCCAAGCAGAAATTGGATATCCTGCGGCAGGCTGCCGCTTTTTTCAATGGCCTTGCGGATGGCGTCCAGATACAGTTGCTTTTCCGCCAGCTCGAATGTATCTTGATTATACAGCTCATCCTGCGCTACAAAGTCAAACTCGCCGCCAAGAGGGCCCTCGCCTTCCAGGCGGCCCACGTATGTGGCGGCCCCGCAGATGGCGGGGCGGTTTGGCAGGTCAATGGTTTGAATACCGATGCGTTTGGCAGGCATGCGGGCCAAGCTCCTTTCCAACCTTAATGGATAAACAGCGCGTATATGACGCCTACCAGCACCGACGCGCCTATGCCGTAAACCAGCACGGGCCCGGCGATGGTAAACAGCTTGGCGCCCAGCCCCAGCACCAGGCCCTCGCGGCGGAACTCCAGCGCGGGGGAAACCATGGCGTTGGCAAAGCCCGTGATGGGCACGAAGGTGCCCGCGCCCGCAAATTTGCCCAGCTTGTCAAATATGCCTACGCCCGTTAGCAGCGCGGTGAGAAACACAAGCACAACGCAAGCCAGGCAGGAAGCGTCGCGCGAGGTAAGCTTGAGCACATAATAGCCGATATCCGTAATGCCCTGGCCCAGCACGCAGATTAGCCCGCCAACCCAAAAGGCGTTGAAAAGCCCGGAACCCAGCTTGGAGGGAGGGGAGAGCTGCTCCGTAAGCCAGGAGTAGTGCTGAGGGTCGGTATGCACGCGCTGCTTATCCATGCTGGATACCTCCTGAAACGATGGGCCGGCTCATTGGGCCGCTTGTTGGCGTTTTGATAAAGATTTCGCGCTCTGCGGGCCGCGGGCCGTTTTGCAGGGCGGAAGGTACAAAGGTAACGCGCTGGTGTTCCATGGCTGTGCCTCCTTATTTGGCTCTATCCAAAGTATGCCGCGCCATATCGCGGATGATACGGAGGAAAGACGCTCCAGCGGAATAAAATTGCGCGAAAACCGATCCTTCATCTTGACATTGGACAGGCTGTTGGCTATACTAGAATAGTTGTTTTGTGGTATTCTGCGTGTTGCGAACGCTACGCGCAACGCCATACATTGAAACTGCAAGGAGTGTTCACAAATGTTCCGTACCTACCAGCCCAAGAAGCGTCAGCGCAGCAAGGTGCACGGCTTCCGTGCCCGTATGTCCACCAAGAACGGCCGCCGCGTGCTGGCCGCCCGCCGCCGCCGCGGCCGCAAGGTGCTCAGCGCCTGAGCGCGGCGGATGAATGCTTGATAGCGCAATTGGTAAAGCCCGCCCCATTTCGAGGAACTGGTGAAGTGGGTACGGGCTTTTCCGATATCGCCAAACAGGGAAAGGACGATGGCACAGCTTTGCAAAGGCAGCATCGATTGGGGCCCAATAGGCAGTTTACCTATGTGTACCGCCGTGGCAAGCGCGCTGCCTGCAAGGATTTGAGCCTGCTTTTTGTAAAAAGCGGCCATCAAAAGCGCATTGGCTTTTCCGTAAGTAAAAAGGTTGGGGTGGCTGTGGTGCGCAACCGCACCAAGCGCCGCCTGCGCGAATGCGTGCGTCCGTTGCTGCCGGGTATGCGCAACGGGCTGTATGTGTTTGTGGCGCGCCCATCCGCGGCGGAGTGTACGTACGCGCAGCTTGAGCACGCCGTAAAGTACCTGCTGCGCAAAGCGGAGGCGCTTAGGCCGGAGGAAGCGGGGCGCGGCCTGTGATCCGGCGCGCCATGCTTAGGCTGATTCGCCTGTACCAGCGCCATATTAGCGCGCACACGCCGCCCGCCTGCCGGTTTCAGCCCACATGCTCGCAGTACGCCTATACGGCGATTGAGCGCTTTGGGGCGCTAAAGGGCGGCTGGCTGGCGCTGAAGCGGCTGCTTCGCTGCAATCCCTTTTGCAAAGGCGGCTATGACCCTGTGCCCGAGGACCCGGGCACCACATTAAGGAGGGAATAACGCCCGATGAACGACATACTGGTCGGCATCCTCAATGGTATCAACTCCGTTATCCACAACTATGGCTGGAGCATGATTGTGTTCACGCTTTTGATCAAGCTGCTTATTTTGCCCCTTGATTACAAAAGCCGCAAGAGCATGCGCCGCATGACCAACCTGCAGCCTGAAATGATGAAGCTGCAAAAAAAGTATGCAAACGATAAGGAAAAGCTTAACCAGAAAACCGCCGAGCTTTACCGCCGCGAGGGCATAAGCCCCATGAGCGGCTGCCTGCCGATGATGGTATCCATGGTAATTTTGTACATCATGTTTGCCGCCATGCGCACGGTGGCCAGTACGCAGCTGGCTGAACAGACCATTGAGCTGCTTACCACGGGCGCGCAAGCCAACGAAAGCTGGCTGTGGATTAAAAACATCTGGATGCCGGATAGCCCGTTCCACTCCGTCATGGCGGATACCGCCAACCTGCGCATGATTCCCGCGGATATCTGGGCCAAGACCTTTGCCGCGCTTAGCGCCGACGCCAGCAAGGTAAACGCCCTGGCCGCCTTCGGCATCGACGCTTCCACCATCAGCGGCGAAACCGTATTTGCCGCGTTGCAGACGCTGCCCCAGTATGTGGAGGAAACCAAGCTGTGGGCCACCATGCCGCATGTGAACCTGATTATTGCCAACCTGAGCATCTATGCCAATAACAACGGCTGGTTCATCCTGCCGGTTTTGGCCGCCGTTACCCAGTATTTAATGACGCTGAGCCAGCCGCAGGCCGCCGCCACGGATCCCAACAATCCGCAGGCCAGCACTGGCAAGTTCATGAAATATTTCTTCCCCCTGTTCTCTTTGTGGATCTGCTCCAGCCAAAACGCGATGTTCTCCCTCTATTGGGTAGTGAGCAACGTTTTTGCCTGGGGCCAGAGCGTTATGATGAACAAGATTTTTGAGAATAAGGAGAAGAAAGAGCAGCAATCCATAGGGGAGGAATCTTTGAAATGAGGTCTGTGGAATCCAGTGCCAAGACGATGGAAGAGGCCGTAACACAGGGCCTTGAAAAGCTGGGCGTGTCCTTTGCCGATGTAAGAATCGATATTTTGGACGAGGGCAGCAAGGGCTTTTTGGGCATTTTGGGTGGAAAGCCCGTTGTGGTACGCCTGACCGTGCGCGAGGACGCGGAGAAAAACGATGACGTTCTTTCCTCCGTTGGGCTGGAGGAGGCGGTCAAAGCGCCGGAGAAGAAGGCCGCGCGCAAGCGCGCGCAGAAGCCCGCCGCTGAGAAGGCGGAAAAGCCCGAGCGAGAGCCCAAGCCCGCCAAGGCTGAAAAGCCTGTCAAGCAGGAAAAGCCCGCCAAGGCGGAAGCGCCCAGCCCTGAAAAGGAAGCCGAAACGGCCGCGCCGGCGGCTCAGCCGGACGCCGCAAATACGGTCTTCGAGGCCGATTCGGCCGAGGAGCGCGCCAAGGCCTTCCTTAGCGACGTTACCCGGCTGATGGGCGTGGATGTAAGCGTGAATGTGCGCCGCGACGAGGAAGGCAATGTGCGTGTGGACATGTTCGGCGATACGCTGGGCATTTTGATTGGCCGCCGCGGCGAAACGCTGGACGCGCTGCAATACCTGACCAGCCTGTACGTGAACCGCGGCCGCGACGAATACACCCGCGTGACCCTGGATACCGAGAACTATCGCGCAAAACGCGAGGAGTCGCTGCGCCGCTTGGCCAACCGTATGGCCAACCGCGCCGTGAAAACCGGCCGCAAGGTGGTTATGGAGCCGATGAACCCCTACGAGCGCCGCATCCTGCACAGCGCTTTGCAGCAGAATGACGCTGTAACCACCCATAGCGAGGGCGAGGAGCCCAATCGCCATGTGGTGATTACCCTTAAACAGCAGGGCTAAAGGGGCGCGTGGCCTTTTGAACAGCCGTGGAGATTGCTCCATGGCTGTTTTGTAAACGATGGAACCCATTGGTTGTGAAAATTGACAGTACTGTGTTATAATAAATTCGATTTTGCATTTCTAGCGGAATGGCGGCGTTTTTCGCCATAAGGGTGCGCATAGGCGCGGAATGGGGGCGTATGAAGCATGGCAGGCTATGTTTCGGAAGCGGTGATCAAGCGGCTGCCAGCATATTACCGGCATTTAAAGGAGCTGGAAAAGGAAGGCGTTAAGCAGATCTCTTCGCAGGGCTTGGGCGATAGGATGCGGCTGACGGCCTCGCAGATCCGGCAGGATATCAACTGCTTTGGCGGCTTTGGGCGGCAGGGATACGGCTATTCCGTATCTGGACTGCGCGAGCACATTGGACGTATCCTGGGAGTAGATCACACGCACAAAATGATGATCGTGGGCGCAGGGAACATTGGCCGCGCTGTGGCGCTTTCGGACTCGTTCCCGTCCAACGGCTTTGAAACCGTTGCAATCTTTGATAACGACGAAAAAAAGATTGGCATGCAGGTTGGCGAACTTCACGTGCAGGATGTGGCGGGGCTGAAACGTTATTTGGATGGACATGCTATCGATATCGCGGTGCTAGCGGTGCCCTTGGCCTGCGCCCAAGAGCTGGCGGATATGCTGTGCGGCTATGGCGTGAAGGGCTTTTGGAACTTTGCGCCTGTGGATTTGAAGCTGCCCGCCGATGCGTCCGTGGTGAATGTGCACCTGGATGAGGGGCTTGAGATTTTGAGCTTCCGTATGATGCAGCAGTTGGTATAACAGGGAGGGGTTTGGCATGGCGGCAGGGCGGTATGGCGCGGGCGGCCCGTCCCGCACGGGCCCCAGTGTAAAGCGCGCCCAGAAGCTGATTGTAAATGAGCGGGGCGCGTTTGCCGCGCCTGCGCACATGGAAGGAACCGCCTACCAAAGCATGCTGGACGACGCCGGGGCCGCGCCCTATGAGCAGGAAGCCTTTGTATATGACGACGACGTGGCTTGGGGGCAGGCGGTAAGCGATGTGCCGCTTCAGCGCCGCGCTGCGCCCTCCTTCCAGGAAGGCCCAGCCTCGCCTATGAAGCCTCCTGTGCGAAAAACGGATGCCCCTTCCCGGCCCAGGCGCTCGGGCGTAGGGGAAAAGCAGCGGCCGCATGGCGGCTGGAAGGCTTATTTGTATGTGGCTGTTACGCTGCTGAGCGTGGTGGGTATGCTGGTGCTGGGCGTTATGATGATGCCCCAGCTTGCCGGTTATTTTTGGAAGGACTTGGGCAACTACGCCTTCATCAACGGCGAGCTTTTGCGCTATGACGCGCGTACCGTAGCAGCCTATAAGCAGTACCGCGCGTACATGGACCGGGATGTGATTTACCCGGGCGTGTTTGTGGACGGTATTCACGTGGGCGATATGACCGTTGAGCAGGCGCGCGATACGCTTACCGCCGCGGGTTCAGGCACGGCGGATTCCTTTTCCGTAACCGTGGCGATCGGCAATAAAACCTGGACGGTGGATGGCAGCAACGTGCCTGCCCAGCGCGATTTGGGCAATGTGCTGGAGCGGGCCTATGCCATTGGGCGCACCAACACCACAGCCATTCATAACACGCTGCAAACGCCCTTCCGCGAACGCGTCAACACGGCTGTGGCCCTGCGCGAAAGCGGCGTGAACCTGACCACCACCGCCAGTTATGACCACGAGGCCGTGCGCGCGCTGGTGAAGGAGATTGCCGGTTATGTAACGCGCGAGCCTGTGGACGCGCAGATTCAATCCTTCGATTACAATACGCGCACATTCAGCTTTACGGAATCACAGCCGGGCGTAACGCTGGATCAGGAGCTGCTGTATGAAAGGCTGACCGCCGCGCTGGACCGCTGGGAGCGCGGCGTAACGGTAACGGTTGACCCCGTTGTGACCCAGCCCGCCGTTACCAAGGACGAGCTGGCCGCTAACTTTTGCCTGATCGCGGCGTATACGACTGAAACCACGAAGGATTCCAACCGCAATACCAATATTGACCTGGCGTGCAAGGCCATCAATGGCAGGGCGCTCATGCCGGGGGAAACCTTCAGCTTTAACGAAGCTACCGGCCAACGCACAACGGACAAGGGATATAAATCCGCAGGCGCCATTGCCGCTGGGCAAAGCATTGAGGAGGTGGGCGGAGGCATTTGCCAGGTGAGCTCCACCATCTTTAACGCGGTGGCGCGGGCCAACCTGGAAATCGTTTCCCGCAGCCCGCATGCCTGGCCCAGCACCTACGTCAACATCGGCGAGGACGCCACGGTGAACTGGCCTAACCTGGATTTCAAATTCCGGAATAACACGCAAAGCCCTATCTTCCTGATCACCTATTACAAGGACCGTAAAATGAGCGCGGAGATATGGGGAATGTCCCTGGGCGAGGGCGTGAGCATCGACTTGCAATCCACCGTGATCAAAACCACGGAGCCGCCGTATGAAATCAAATACGTGTACAATGCCGAGCTGCCCTACGGCACGCAAAAAACCACCGTGAAGGCCCGCACCGGCTACGTTGTGGAAACGGACAAGGTATGGTATAAAAACGGCGAGGAAATCAAGCGGGAACAGCTGCACACCAGCACTTACAGGCCGTATCAGCAGGTGATTGAATATAATCAATAAGAAAATAAGCCATGCACAAAAGCGTGCCGGATGATTCCGGCACGCTTTTGCATAGGGCTATTCATAGGAAAAGGGTTCAGCCCCGTTCTCCGCAGATGAGCTCCACCAGCATGCGGGCGCATGCGTCCATATCCTCTGCGGCGATGTGCTCATAGGGGCCGTGGAAGGCGAATCCGCCGGTGCACAGGTTGGGGCAGGGCAGGCCCATGTAGCATAGCTGCGCGCCGTCCGTTCCGCCGCGCACAGCCGCGTCGAACGGCTCAAACCCGGCGGCGCGCATGGCCTTGCGCGCATTCTCGATCAGGAAGAAGCAGGGCTCAATTTTCTCGCGCATGTTGCGATATTCTTCGCGAATGGAAAGGGTTACGGTTCCTTCGCCCCAGCGATGATTGAGGATTTTTTCGATATGGCGCAGCATGTCCTTGCGCGCCTCGAAGCGGCTGGCATCATGGTCGCGCACGATATAGGCCAGCCTGGCCGTTTCCACATCGCCCTGCATTTCATCCAGATGGAAGAAGCCCTCGTAGCCTTCGGTATCCCGGGGCGTATCGGCGGATGGCAGCATGGCGTTGAACTGCATGGCCACAAGGCAGGCGTTCACCATCGTATCCTTGGAGCTGCCGGGATGCACGCTTACGCCGCGGAAATTTACAACGGCCTCACAGGCGTTAAAGTTTTCATAGCTGATTTCGCCAAGCTCCCCGCCGTCCACGGTATAGGCGAAGGCCGCGCCAAAGCCCTCCACGTCAAAGGAATGCACGCCCATGCCGGTTTCCTCGTCCGGGGTGAAGGCGACGGCAAGCTTGCCATGGGGGCGGCCTTCACGGATCACCGCTTCGCAGGCGGTGAGGATTTCGGCAATGCCTGCCTTATCGTCCGCGCCAAGCAGGGTAGCGCCGTCGGTGGTGATGAGGGTTTTGCCGGCCAAGGCTGTTAAAGAAGGGAAACGGCTGGGGGAAAGAATTTCGCCCGTGGCCTTGAGCAGCACGTCGCCGCCGTCATAGTTGGGGATGATTTGCGGCTTTACGCCCATGCCATTGAAGGCGGGCGCGGTATCCATGTGGGCGATCAGCCCCAGGCAGGGCAGCTGCTCCAGGCCCGGGGTGGCGGGCAGGTCGCCATAGACAAAGCAGGTATCGGTTACGCGCACGTTGGCAAAGCCCATAGCGCGCATTTCACCGGCTAGAAGATTGGCCAGGTCAAACTGGCAGGCGGTAGAAGGAGTGCCCTCGCCCTTTGGAGAGGACTGCGTGGAAACGGCCACATATTTCAGCAGGCGTTCGCTGGCGTTCATTTGCAATCATCCTTTCAAAAACAAAGCATCATTTGAAAGCGGCCGCCTGCCCCGGGGGCAGGCGGACCGGCCTGTCAATACGCTCAATGGGAGGTTTGGAGGGCCTGGGCCCTCCAAGTGCAATCCGAAGCTGGCGACATGCGCGCCGGCTTCGGAAGCCTTGCGCAGCAAGGTTTCCTTACGCCGTTTGCCGCCCGGCGAGCCGTAGGCGAGTAGGCAAACGGCGCTTCTTCGGCGGAAAAGACCGCCTCAGGCGGGCTTTTTCGACGGCCAGAGCCGCCTGCCCCGGGGGAGCAGGCGGCTCAAGAAGGGTTATTTCAGCGGGCGAATCAGAATAAGCGGGGTAAGCTCATCGCCCTGGCCGCTGGGGTTGTCCGCCATGGCGTCCTGTATCTGCTCGTCGGTTAGGGGGAAACCGTCGCTTTTACCCAGCTGGTCGCGCTGAATATCGTTCGCGTCCATCAAAACAACGGGAATGCCGGTTTCCTGAAAGAGCCAGTTGCACAGCTCGTTGGGATTATCGGGATTGATAAGGGCCATTTGATGGTACAATTCAAAGCTGGAGCGGGTATAAAAACCATCGATGCCGCCCACGCCCTTGCCGCATATTTTGTAAAACACCCCGTGAACGCCAAACAGCTTGGTAACGGCGCTGGCGGCGGCGGCAAACAGCACGCGCGGCAGGCCGCACATATCAATGACCAGCTGCAGTTTATAAGGCTCATGCATGCCTACGCCGGTGTGGTTAATGCCCGCAAAGCGCCACAGGTGGTTGGCCCACCAGCCGGGCTTGACCTCGTCGCGCGTTTTGACGGATTTGACGCACATACACATGACCTTTGCGCCAAAGCTGAGCAGATCGCCCTCCTGGTAGAGGGGACGGACGTACTTTTCCACCAGCGCCGTCTGGCTTTCGCCCACCTGCACAAAGTGCGTTTGAATGGCGTAACGGTCGTATTTGCGGCCGTCCTTGCCTTGAATGGTGCCGCGGTCAAAGTAAACGACGCCGTTTTGCTCGCGGCGCTGCTCCTCCAGGTTGCGCGAGGGAATGATGCCCATGTGGATCGCCTCCCAAGTTATTTACATATCCTCAAAAAAGGGCTCGCCGGTTTCAGTGGCCAGGATACCCATATCGGTAAAGTGAAGGGGAACGGGCTTGGCCATGATGTATTTGAGAATCGCGTCAAAGCGCACGCTCTCGGTGTAGGTGAGCAGGGTAAAGGCCACGCCGTGCTTTTTAGCGCGGCCCGTGCGGCCGATGCGGTGCAGGTAGTACTCGTTTTCGTTAGGCAGGTCGTAGTTGATCACGGCCTCCACATCGTCCACATCAATGCCGCGGGCGGCTACGTCGGTAGCAAGCAAAATTTGGAACTTACCCTTGCGGTAAGCCTGCATCACTTGGTTGCGCGCGCTTTGGCGCATATCGCCATGCAGGCAATCAGCCGGATAGCCCGCGTCCTGAAGGCGCTTGCACAGGCGCTGCGTCATATCCTTGGTGTTTACAAACACCATCACGCGCTGGTACACGTCGCTATCCAACAGGTAGAGCAGATGCTCATACTTCTGCTCCCGCTCCGTATGGATGACGTATTGGGTAATCTGCGGACGGTTTTCCTTTGTGGCGGGAATGACCACCTCCACCGGATCCTGCTGGTATTTCCAGGCGATGGTCATAACGTCCTGGTTGGTGGTGGCGGAAAACAGCACCAGCTGGCGCTCAATGGGCGTGGCCTCAATAATTTTGGTCACATCCTTCACAAAGCCCATGTTAAGCATCTCGTCCGCTTCGTCCAGCACCATGGTGTGCACGCTGTCCAAGCGCACGTTGCCGCGGTTCATATGGTCAAGCAACCGGCCCGGCGTGGCCACCACAATTTGCGGGCATTGCTTAAGCTGGGCAATTTGCTTGGTGATAGGCTGCCCGCCGTACAGGCAGGCAATGCGCACGCCAGGGATGAACCGCGCCAGGGCCTTAAGCTCGTCGGTGATTTGCAGGCTGAGCTCGCGGGTGGGAGCCAATACAAGCTCCTGCACGCGCTTGTCCTTCAGGCTTACATATTCAAGCATGGGAATGCCGAACGCGCAGGTTTTGCCCGTGCCCGTGGGGGCGATGGCAATCACATCTCGCCCCTCCATCATCAGCGGCAGGGTTTTCATCTGCACGGGCGTCATTTCCTGAAAACCCATTTTATCCACGGCTTTGAGAATTTCCTCGCTAAGGTCCGCGGCCTGGGAAAATTTCATGGTTTGCATTGCTTCTGTTGCCAAGGCGGATGCTCCTTACTGCGCTTTATGCTCGTTAAGATACTGCTCGATGGCGCGGCTAAGCTGATCCGGGCAGGAAGTATCCCCGCGGCAGGGAATGCCGCGTAGCCGTTCCATTACCTCTTTGGCGTCCTGCCCCACAACCACCTTGGCCAGGCCGTTGGTATTGCCCCGGCAGCCGCCGGTAAAATGGCATGCGGTAATTTTGCCGTCTTCGATTTCCAAATCGATGGCGGAGGAACAGGTTCCCTTCGTCTTATAGTGCATCATGGTGCGTTCTCTCCTTTACAGTGGCTAACACAAAATAAGCCAATTTATCTATTTCGACAGCCTGTCCGTGTTTTCCTGCCAAATCTTTCACATTGATGTGGGCGCGGCATAGGGTGAAAGTATCGGAATTAGGAAGGGAGCGGTGCGATGAACCTGTTGATCGCGGAGCCTTCGGGAGGCGTATGGGAAGCGTGCGGCGCTGCGGCGCCGCTTCGCGCCGTGCCCTGCGAGGTGGCTGCGCCCTGCGTGCTGTGCGCTGCGGCCCGCTGCGCGGCCATTTGCAGCGCCAGCCAGCGCGATTGCGTGTGCCTGCGGCGGCGCGATTGGCGGGAGATCTGCCGCATGCCCGCCGCGCCGGGCGTGAGCTGCGTTTGCCTGTCGCCCTGCGAAAGATATCTTTACCAATTAAGTGCGGAGGCGGATTGCGTACATACCCGCAGCCTTGCTACAGGACAGCTTTTGTTCGCCGCGCCAACGGGGGTGTTTCCCCGCGGCATGTGCTTAGAGCCCAGCGGGCGGCACTTGCTGGTGGCGGGCGGCGCGGTGGATGAGGCGTATGTGCTGTCCGCGCCTGAACTAATGCTGGAACGGGTCATCCATACAAAGCATCCCTGCTTTGCGGCGAGCTTTTGGCAAGAGGGCCTTTTGCTAGTGTGCGCCACCGAGGGGGAGGATATCCAAACGGCGGTTTATACGCTGCCCGCCAGAGGGATGAGGCCCCGCAGGCTGCTGGAGCTGCCTGGCCAGCCTGGCGGCCTGTGCGTGTGCCCCGATGGGCGCAGCGCGCTTATCAGCACCCGCGCCGGGCTGATGAAGCTGGAAATCGCCACGGGAGAACTAAAGTGGAACCTGCCAGAATGGCCGCTGTGCATGCGGCTATGCTGCCAGGGCGCAATGGCGCTGGTAAGCGGCACGCTCAACGGCCAGGTTTGCCTTCTCAGCCATTATAAGCCGTGGCTGCGGCGCACGGTTTTTCAGGGAACGGAGGCACAGGCGTGCTTTTTGCCAGAGGATGGCATAGTTTCCGGGGAAACGGCGCATCCTTGAAAGCGAGGAGTACAAAACAAGCCGCTCGTCTTGGGTAAAAGGAAGGAGGGAACAAAAATGCTCAACAAGCTTTCCCTGGTGCTGGTGATCATTGGCGCAATCAACTGGGCACTGATAGGCATTTTCCAATTTGACCTGGTGGCCTATCTGTTTGGAGGACAATCCGCGGCGCTCAGCAGGATTATCTACACCATTGTAGGCGCCGCAGGGCTATGGTGCATTTCGCTGCTGTTTACGGAGCACGCCGTGGTCAAGGAATGACGCAGCTGCTGCGCCGCTTGTATCAGGAAGGCGCGATTGGTAGGCTTGCCGCGTTCGGGGTCTACCGTCGCGCCAAAAAAACGTTCAATGCCTTGCATGCTGCCTTGGGTAAAAACGCTTTCAACCGCTACGCGCAGCGCGCGCTCCACGGAGGCGGGCGTGGTGTGAAACGCATCCGCGCACGTATGGTATAGCTGGCATAGCGGCAGCTCCTCAAGCATGGGGGAGGGCACCAGCAGCCTTAGCAGCCATGCCGCGTAGGCGCGCCCCTTCAGGCGTTTTGGCAGGGACAGCGCGTCTAAAAAGCGCTCGATCGCCTGGGCCGTTTGGGCATTTCGTGCCGCCGCCAGCTTTGGCAGCGGTTTTTTGCCGATGATTTCGGCCAGGTCGCACAGCTTCTGCGGTTCGGCGCAGATGGGCGCGATGCAATCCGCCGCCGTGGGGCGCGCTACGCACAGCTCCGGCTCGCATACAAATAGCACGCGCGGCGGGCATATGGGGCAGTCCTCCTGCAAAGCGGCAAGGACGGCAAGGCCGTCCATGCCGGGCAGGCATTCATGCAGCAGCAGCACGTCGCAGGGCCGCTCCCACAGCAGGCGCGGGAGCCGCGCTCCGTTCGTAACAACCTCCGCATTATGGCCGCGCCTCTCCAACTCGCATTGTACATCCTGGGCGGAGGAAGGGTTCATCAAAGCAATCAAAAGCCGCATGGGCGCACCTCCTTTTCAACAGGTACGCACATGCGGCTTCCTTTTCCTGCCGGTTAGAACCGAAACGTTTGTCGAATGCCGTCAGTTCGCCGGATTCCTGTCAAGAAACACGGCGGCCTCGTTTACCGCATCCACCACGGCCTGGGAGGAAACCGTCGCGCCGGAAACCCCGTCGATGCTATCGCCCAGCCTCACCGGCGGCGTTTTGCCCAAGAATTGCTGCGTAAAGGCTTCCTCGCGCACGCGGCTGCCTACGCCCTCGGTTTCCTGGAAGCGCGCCCCTCCCACGTCGATGGCGGATATGGCGCCCTGCGCGTCCAGCGTAAGGCGCACAAGCACAGGCCCGCCGTAGCCCAAGGCGCTTACGTTGGCCGTGCGCGGTATAGCCTCCGTGGCGGAGGGCGTGGCCGCGGGCGTGAGCGCGCCGCCTATGCCCTGCAAGGTATTCAGGCGCGAGGCGGCCTGATTGACCGCGTCGGTCACCGCCGTGCTGGTTACAGTCGCCCCGGAGATGCCGTCAATATCCTTGTTCAGCTCCACCGGCGGCATTTTGCCGCGATACTGGCCGGTAAACGCCGCGTCCTTCGCTTTGGCTCCCAGCCCTTCGGTTTCGTTAAAGGACTCCCCGCCTACGGAAACGCCGCGAATTGCGCCGTCCGTTTCAAAGCCCGTGATCACCTCAATGGGCCCGCCATAGCCTTGCACGGTCTGCTTTAGCGCAAAGCCTACGGTTTGGCCTTCCTTTTTGACCGTGTAGGCAAAGCTTCCGTCCGCCTGCTGGGTATCAAGGCTTTCATAACCGTCCGCGTCCGCCTCGGGAAACAATCCGGCGAGCGTTTCTTTTGCCTGCTCCAGCTGCGGGTCGGACGGCGTTTTGTCAATGGACGCGTTGTTGTTCAGCGCCAGCGCGACCGCCGTTACGGCCACGATGACCGCCAGCACGAGCCACCCGGCCCACTTTTGGGATTTCTTCATAACCACATGCCTCCTGACGCCTGATTTTGGAATAGTGTGCGCAGGGACGGGGCGAAGTATACGGCTTATGTCGAACCGGGAGGGATCGTTGACATCTTTCGCGCGCTCAATCGACAGGGCGCGGCGTAGGGTATGGTTATACTTTCAGATACACTTGAAACAGGAGGCGGCATAAGTATGTATGCTTCATCCGGCGCGGCGGCTGCAAGGCCGGAAGCCGCATCCAGGCGAAAAAAACATGACCGGAGGCGGCTGATCAGCAGCTTTGCGGCATTTGTTGTTACGGCGGCGCGGCCTGTCGGGTTAGCGTTCCTCTTGTTTTTAACAACGTTTGTGCGCTGGTTTGGCATGCCGTCGCCCTTTGCGGCGGCGTTTTTGCTGGCGCGCGGCGGCCCGCAGCCTGCTGTGATGCTTTTGGCTGCCGGCGCGTCGCTTGCGCTGCGGGCGTTGTGGGGGCTGGAGCTGGATGTATGGCAGTATGTGGGTTTGCTAGGCCTGTGGCTGCTTTTGAAACGCTGCCGCCCGCGCCCCGGCATTGAAACCGCCGCTTTGGGCGGGCTGGCCATGATGCCGCGCGCGGTTGCCGCGCTTGTATCCGGCATGCCTCTGGAAATTTTGCTTAGCTGCGCTGCCGTGCCGGTTTGCATGCTGGCGGCGGCCTTTCTGCGCAGCGGGGCGGACGCTATGGCCTCCACGGGCGCGCCTACCTGCGCGCAAGAGCGCGCCTGCGTGCTGTTTTTAGGCATGCTGGTAGCCTCCGGGCTGGGATATTTCCGCATTGGGCCGGTGAACCTGGGGCAGGCGGCGGCGGTTATGATGACCGCCGCCTACGCCGGAGCCAACGGCGCGCTCTACGGCCTGGCGGGAGGGCTGCTGGGCGGCCTTGCGCTTGCCCTTGGAGGGCATGATAGCCGCGCCGCCATAGCGCTTGCGTTATGCGGCCTGCTATGCGGCCTGCCCATAGCGGTGAGGCGGCGGTGGCTGTACGTGCCCGCGGCGCTGTGCACGGGCGGGTTTGCATATTTTGTAACGCAAACGTCCTTTTGGCCTGTTTCCTATTGGGCGGCAGGCGTGGGGGCGCTGGCCTATGCGCTGCTGCCCGCCCGCGCGATTGAACGCCTGAAAACCTATCTGCACGGGCCTGAGGCAGGGGTTAAAAGCATGGAGGCGGCTTTTGTAACCCAGCGCATTTCCCATATGCAAAGCGCCATTCAACGCTTGGCAAAGGCGTTGCCCCAATGCGGCGGCGAGGATATAAGCGTTGGGGCGGAACTGGGCGAGGTTTTGTGCGAGCGCTGCGCCAACCGCGAAATATGCTGGGGCCGCAGCCGGGCCCGCACAGAGCGCATGCTAAGCGCGATGATGGAGCTATCCCAAAGAGGGGAGCCCGTTGATGAAAGCACCCTGCCCGCCTTGGCGGAGCACGGATGCCTGCGGGCCGGGGAGATACAGCGCATGGCCCGCGAAACGCTGGCCGCCCGCAAAAAGCGCGACCTGGTAATGAAAAAGGCGCGATATGAGCGGGAGCTTACCCTTACGCATCTGGCGGCGTTATCCGGCACGCTGGGAGAGCTGGGTGTGATGGCGGCGGGCGAAAGCCTGAACGACTTGCAGGCGGCGCATGTGATCAACCTGGCCCTGGAGGAGCTGCACGTGCCGGCGCGCCTGAGCTATGCCAGGCGCGTGGACGGCCATTTGCAGGCGGCGCTGGAGGCCGAGGGCGTGCTTCCCGTGCAAAGGCCGCTGGAAACGTTGCTGCGCTATTTGGCCGATGAGGAAAACATGCCGCTGTCCATTTCCCGGGTGGAGCATGCCCGTATCGAGCTGGAGGAAACGCCGCTGTACAGCGCATCGGTGGGAATGGCCTCCTTGTGCGCGGGCGACCGGGGGGACGATTCCCACGAGGTTTGCGGCGACGCTTGTTCCGCCAAGCGCTGCGAGGGAGGCCGCCTTTTGATGATGCTATGCGACGGCATGGGCCATGGCGAGGCCGCGCACCGCCAGAGTGAAAAAACGCTGGAGCTGCTGCTTTTGCTGCTGGAGGCAGGCTATACGCGCCGCCAGGCGATTACGGCGGTAAACGGCATCATGCTGGGCGCGCAGGAGGACGAGCGCTTTTCCACTGTGGACCTTGCGGATGTGGACCTATGGACGGGCGACGTTTATTCCGAAAAGCTAGGGGCCTGCGCATCCTGGGTGGTGCGCGGGAACCATATGAAGAAGATTGAGGGCGCGTCGCTGCCGCTAGGCATTATGGAGGAGGCGGCGGCCACCTCGGTACAATACCGCCTGCACAGCGGCGATATCCTGATCCTGATGAGCGACGGCGTTGCGGACGCCTTTGAAAGCGACGACCAGCTGTGCCGCGCGCTGAACGAAAGCCTGTATATTCAGCCCCAGCGCATGGCGGACGCGCTGCTGCGCAACGCCCTTTTAGCCGGAGGCGGCGCGCCCCGGGACGATATGAGCGTAATGGTGCTTTTGCTTATCGACAGGCAGCAGAATGCTTGAAAAAGCGGCGAAGAAGCGCCGCTGCGGCCCGCCGGGGCGATGGCGCAAGGGAGCCTTGCTTGGCAGGCCTGTGAAGCTGGCGCGCATGCCGCTGAAAAACGCGCACAGCAAAGGCGACCGCCCGTTTTGCGTTGGGCCTTATGCCTGCGCTTCATTGCCTGGGGCCGGGGAACCGGCGGTTTTTAGCTTTGGCGCGTTACGGCCTGTTTTGGTTTCCCCAGATGCAGAGCTGGTCCAGCGCCTGAACAAGCGAATGTCCCCGTTCGGTCAGCGTATATTCCACCTTTGGGGGAATTTCCGGATACATTTTTCGGGAGATCAGGCCGTCCCTTTCAAGCTCCTTTAGCGTCATGCTTAATGTTTTGTCAGCAATGCTGCCCAAATACCTTTGCATTTGATTAAACCGCACAGGTTCATACTCCATCAGGCAGTACAGGATGATGGACTTGTATTTCCCGGAAATCAGGGACAGCGTATAACTATACCCTGTCTTAGAGAAATCGGCTTCTTCAATACGTTTCATAAGCTTTCCTTCAGGTAAGTACCTTACCATTATGTTGGTACTTGTTTTGCCATGCAGTCCATGATACCATAAAAAAGCCAAAAGGGCAAAGATTGAGGAAAAGGAAGAAAAAAGCATGAAGAAGAACCTTGGGGTTGTTCAGGCGGTCTATCCTATGCCCGTGCTGATGGTCGCGGCATACGACGAGAATGGAAAGGCGAATGTGATGAACGCGGCCTGGGGCATGATTTGTAACAGCGACCGTATTGCATTGTTCATTGACGAGGAGCACAAGACCACCCGGAATCTTTTGAAATCCAAAGCCTTTACGGTCAGTATCGCGGATCGCGCGCATATGGAGGCGGCAGATTTCTTTGGCATTGCTAGCGGCAATACGATGGAGGATAAGTTTGAGCGCACCGGTTATCATGCGGCAAAAAGCGAATTTGTGAACGCGCCCGTTATTGAAGAATTCCCTGTGGTTATGGAATGCGAACTGGCGGAAGTGACCAGTACGGAGAGCTTCTATGCTATCGTTGGTAAAATCGTAAACACCGCGGCGGAAGAAAGCGTGCTTTCCGAAAACGGAAAAGTGGATCCCACCAAACTGGATGCGCTGATTTTTGATCAATTCCAGCATGGATACTATTTGTCTGGGGAAAAGGTTGGACAGGCGTGGAACGCCGGCGCTGGACTAATGAAAAAATAGGGACTGGAAAAGCACGCGGGCGGCGCGGCTTCCTGAACGCTATTTTTTGAAAGCCGCTGCAAGAAACGAACGAGCGGGCGCGGGAAAGCCTTTCGGCCTCCCGCGTCTGTTTGTACGCTTGAAAATAAGAACTGTCGCCTTTTTTGGGTGATTCTATATGTATGTGAGGCTGTATTACAAGTCTGCATGGGATAAGGATGCCCGGGACGGGGAAACGGTGCTGTATTATCGATTCATTATAAAGAAATGAATTCCTTGTAGAAAACAGAAAGGCCCTCTGCCGCCTTCTGGCGGAGGGCTGTTAGTAGATAAGTATGAATGGAACCAAAAAGAAAAACCCTGCTGAAGGCGTTGCATCAGCAGGATTTGGCGGAGAAGGAGGGATTTGAACCCTCGCTGCACGTTAGCACACTACTCCCTTAGCAGGGGAGCCCCTTCGGCCACTTGGGTACTTCTCCACGGTGGACGGTTGTATTCTACTGAAAGGGAAACTGGCGGAGAGAGAGGGATTCGAACCCCCGGTACCTTTCGGTATCACTGGTTTTCAAGACCAGCGCCATCAACCGCTCGGCCATCTCTCCATGCTACAACCAGCGAAAGCTATTATATCAGGTTTCCGTTGCCGCGTCAATCACTTTCACGGAAATTTTTTCGTGCGGCTGAACCGCTTTGCATAAGCCCATCCGCTTGACTTTGCCGTTTTGGCCCACTACAATAAAAGGCGGTTTGAATGGTATGGAAAGGCAGGCCTCCGCTATGAAACAGCCCGTGCTTTTGTGCTATAATTTGGAAAAAGAGAAATACGGCAAAATTCGGTTGGCGGCGATGCGCTTTAAAATCCGCATGCGTCCTGTAAGCCAGGAGGAATATGGGCAGCCCTTGGCCGCGCTGTGCGGCGGGGAAGGGGGCGCAGCATCGCCCGGCGTTGAACCCTTTCAGGATGAAATGCTGGTAATGGCCTATTTCCCGCAGGCGCTGGTGATGCAGTTTTTGCAAGCCCTGCGCAAAACGGGCGCCGCGCCCGTAGCGCTTAAGGCGGTGCTTACGCCCACAAACGCCGGGTGGAGCTCCACAGCCCTGCATGGCGAGCTATGCAAGGAGCGCCAGGCCCTTGAAAACGGCGGCCAGGCCGTACATGCCGCGGACGCGCCGCAGCCGTAAGCCGCCTCATCCCTGCGCGCCTTCAATTTCGCGCTGGAGCTTTTTCGTCAGCTTTTGAAAAATCAGGGTATAGGCCTTGCCGCATAACTCATGCACCAGTGGCTGCGGCACGCCGCCATCCAGCCGTACCGATATCCAGTTGCGCTTATCGGAATAGAATCCGGGCAGGATATCCGGGTATTGGGCGCGCAGAAGCTCGGATTCCAGCGGGTCGCATTTCAGGTTTAGCAGGGGATGGCCCGCGTAAGGGGCCGCGTGCTCGGGCCCCGGGCAGCAGGTGGCTGCAAACATCTTGCCGCCCACCATGTAGCGCTCCCAGCCCCATTCCGCCTTGTAATCCATTGTAACGCCGGGATGCGCCTTGAGCGCTTCGTCCAGCCAGCTTGTATTCATTGTCCATTTCCTCCTATGCCTCTATGGCGGCATATTTGCAGCCCGCAATCAATCAATAATAGAGAAAGAATAGAGCTTCAAAAATACGTTCGGCTTTTGAGAAAAGGAAGCGCCCCGGTTTGCCGCTTTGGCAGTGGGAGCGCTCCTTTTTGGCCTTACGGATTCGCACCGGCCTTTATTCTACCGTTTTGGTGGCAATCACATCCACGCCGGTTTGGCATACGTCGGGGCACACCACGTCCCCCATGCGCACGGGGGCGCTTACGGTAAGTTGGCTAAGCTGGCGCATGCAGGCAAAAATCTTTTCCTTGGGAATGGGGGCGCGCGTTTTTACGCTTACAGGCGTTTTACGATCCGCCACGGGAATCACAGCGGTTACCATGCGCTGCGGGGCCACGCATTCCTGCCTGGCATAGGTAAGGCCGCGGTTGCAGCTGTTGCCCGCAACGCTTTTCACCTCGCCATCCTCCAATACAACCTGCATGCGGCAGCCCACGGGGCAGTTGATACAAGTGATTTGCTGTTCCATCCTATGCCCCTCCTTACTTCTCCACACAGATGGTCACGTCGCCGCTTAGCGACTTGATTTGCTCCGGCTTTAGGGTCAGCTCCGCCATTTCGCCGGGGGTGAGGATGCGCTTGCGCTGCCTGAGCACCTCGCGCTCGCCGTCCAGCACGCGCAGGGCGGCGTTTTCATATACGCCTGCGGGGCGGAACATAACCTGTACGGGCTGGGCCTCGCCCTCGGGAATGAGCAGGCGCTGCGGAACCACGCCGCGCACGCCGTCGCCGTCCTTGAGGTTAACGTAGCGGCCCCTGCGGCTTTTGCCCTGCGCATATTCGGCGGCGGCCTTGCCTGCCTTAAAGCTCTCGGCGCTTACAAAATCAACCAGATCATGCACGTGCAGCACGTTGCCGCAGGCGAAGATCCCTTCCTTGCTGGTTTGCAGGCTGTCGTCCACAATCGCGCCCTGCGTAAGCGGGCTCATTTCCACCCCGGCCTGCTGGGTCAGCTCGTTTTCGGGAATCAGGCCTACAGACAAAAGCAGCGTATCGCAGTCAAAGTGCTTCTCCGTGCCGGGAATGGGCTGGCGGTTCTCATCCACCTGCGCCACCGTTACGCCGGAAAGGCGCTCGCGGCCTTCGATATCGATCACCGTATGGCTCAGGTACAGGGGGATATCATAGTCGTGCAGGCACTGCACAATATTGCGGTTAAGGCCGCTGGAATAGGGCATCAGCTCCACGCAGGCCAGCACCTTCGCACCCTGCAGGGTCATACGGCGCGCCATGATGAGGCCAATATCGCCGCTGCCCAGGATGACCACCCGCTTGCCAGGCATGTAGCCCTCCAGGTTCACAAACTTTTGGGCGGTTCCAGCGGAGTACACGCCGGCGCAGCGGGCGCCGGGCGTTGCCAGCGCTCCGCGGGGCCGCTCGCGGCAGCCCATGGCCAGCACAATCGCGCCGGCCTCAAATAGCTGAACGCCGCGCTCGCGGCTGATCGCGGTTACAAAGCGGCCGCTGTCCACGCTAAGCACGGTGGTGCCGCAGCGCACCTCAATGCCCAGCTCCTTCACCCTGTCGATATCGCGCTGGGCGTATTCGGGGCCGGTAAGCTCCTCTTTGAAGCGGTGCAGCCCAAAGCCGTTATGGATGCATTGGCGCAAAATACCGCCCATGCTTTGCTCCCGCTCCAAAACCAGCAGGTTTTGCACGCCCGCCTCGCGCGCGGCGATGGCGGCGGCCATGCCGGCCGGGCCCGCGCCAACGATCAGCACGTCCACATATTGTACTTGGCTGCGAAGTTCAGCGTTAAGCATCGTAGCCCTCCTCCTTCCCAACCGCATCGGCAATGGCGCCGACCAGCAGGTTGCTCCTGCCGCCGCACTTGGTAACCTCCGTGGGGGCGATATGCAGTTCCTCGGAAAGAATCTCCAGCACGCGCGGGCTGCAAAAGCCGCCTTGGCAGCGGCCCATACCGGCCCGGGTGCGCCGCTTTACCGCGTCAATGGTGCGCGCGCCGACGGGCCTGCGGATGGCCGCGCGGATTTCCGCCTCGGTCACCTGCTCGCAGCGGCATACCAGCGAGCCGTATTCGGGATTGCGCTTCACAACGGCCACGCGTTCCTCCAGGGTCATGGCGTAGAAGGGCTTTTCGCGCTTTGGCGCGGGCTTCCATTCCGCCTTAGCCTTCAGGCCGTTTTCCTGCGCAATTTGCTCTACCAGCATTTCCGCGATGGCGGGCGCGGAGGTTAGGCCCGGGCTCTCTATGCCTACGGTTTCATACGCTCCGGGCATGCCGGGGATGGAGCCGATCACAAAATCGCCGTTTTCCTCATGCGCGCGCACGCCTGCAAACGTGGTGATGACCGTGCGCAAATTCTCCCTGGGCCAGGTTTTGCGGGCGGCGTCGCTCACCAGCTTGAGCGCCTGGGCCGTGGTTTCTACGGCTGTTGCGTCCTCCACGTCGATGGCGGAAGGGCCCAGCAGCAGGTTCCCGTGCACCGTGGGGCTAACCAGCACGCCCTTGCCCATCTTGGTGGGCGTTTGAAACATGGTCATGGTAAACATGGGCGGCTTGGTATGATCCAGCAAATAATATTCGCCCTTGCGCGGGATGATGGTAAGCTTGTTTTCGCTGAGCATATTATGCAGCTTAGCGGAGTTCACGCCTGCGCAGTTAACGATGATGCGCGCGCGCATCTCTCCCTTGGAGGTTTGCAGCGCATAACCGTCCGTTTCACGCCGGATGGCCGTAACGAACGCGTTCATATGAAAGTCCACGCCGTTGACCGCCGCATGGTCGGCCAGGGCGCAGGTAAGCTCGTAAGGGCTGGTGAGGCCGCTTGTGGGAGCCAGCAGCGCGCATACTACATCCGGGTTTACATTGGGCTCCAGGGAAAGGATCTCCTCCCGCTCGATTACGCGCAGGCCGGGCACGCCGTTTTGGACGCCTTGCTCGTACAGCGTTTCAATGTGGGCGCGTTCCTCCTCGCTGAAGGCCAGCACCATCGCGCCGGGCTGCCCATAGGGCGCGTCCACCTCGGCGCACAGGGCGGGATACAGCTTAGCGCCCTCCACGTTTAGCTTTGCTTTAAGCGTGCCGGGCTTGGCGTCAAACCCGGCATGTACGATGCCGCTGTTGGCCTTGCTGGCGCCCTCGGCCACATCGCTTCCGCCTTCCAGCAGGGCAACGTCAGCCTCGTACCGCGACAGCAGCCTTGCCACGGCGCATCCAACCACACCACCGCCGATGATGATGATGTCCTTATTCACGATGAACCCTCCAAGCATTTCAGCGCTTTCCACGCTGGATATGAGGTATTTTACCATGGAATGTTAGAAAAAGCTATCCTTGTTTTGCAATCTCCCCAGTTTCTTCCCTATTTTTCCGACAGGATCAGCCGCACGGCCTCATAGGCCAGGTAAAGGCCGGCGACCGGCGGCACAAAGCTTACCGAGCCGGGCGCGACGCGGCCGGAAGATTTTTGCTCGGCGGCTTCCTGCGCGGGCGGAGCGGGGGAGAGGGCCTTTTCCAGGGAATATACGCAGCGCAGCGCCCCTATGCCGCGCTTGCGTAGCTCGCGCCGCATCACGCGGCACAGGGGGCAGCCGGAGGTTTCATAAATATCCCCAATGCGGATTTGCGTGGGGTCCAGGCGGTTTCCCATACCCATGCAGCTAACCAGCGCCACGCCGCGCCTTTGGCATTCCTGGGCCAGATGCAGCTTGGCGCTCACGGTGTCGATGGCGTCTACAACCACGCTGCAGCCCGTGGGGATGGGCACGGGCGACTCCGGCAAATAAAACGCGTCGATTGCTTCAAGCAGCAAATCCGGTGCGGCGTCACGCAGCCGGTTTGCCATCACGGCTGTTTTGGAGCTGCCAATGGTGCTGGATAGCGCGGGCAACTGGCGGTTCAAATTGGAAGGGGCTACGGTATCGTGGTCAACAATTGTGAGCCTGCCTATGCCGCTGCGCGCAAGCGCCTCGGCCGCATAGCTGCCCACGCCCCCAAGCCCAAGAAGCAGCACATGGGCCTTTTGGAGCTTTTCCATTTCATCCGGGGAGAGTAAAAGAGCGGTGCGGTTTAAACGCTCCATGCGGGAAACGGCCATCAGCATCCCTCCGAGTCAAAAGGCTTTTTACGAACCCCAGTATATTTTGCCGGGGCCGGTTGGTCAAGCCCTTTCACGCGCGGCTTGCGCATGGCGCACGGCGGGCTGTTCTTTTGCTGTTTCCGCCTTGCAAAGCAGGCTATAACCCGGTACAATGAATTTGTGCGTATGCAACTATCCCAAAAAGGAAGATAGAATTTATGCAGAAAATAGCCATGCTCACGCCGATTGTGGAGATGGACGGCGACGAAATGACGCGTATTCTGTGGCAAAAGATCAAAGAAAAGCTGATTTTGCCCTATGTTGACCTAAAAACCGAGTATTATGACCTGGGCCTGAAGCATCGCGATGAAACCAACGACCGCGTAACGGTGGAAAGCGCCGAAGCAACGCTGAAATACGGCGTGGCGGTAAAGTGCGCCACCATCACCCCCAATGCGCAGCGCGTGGAGGAATATAACCTGAAGCAAATGTGGAAAAGCCCCAACGGCACCATCCGCGCAATTTTGGATGGCACGGTATTTCGCGCGCCGGTGCTGGTGAAGGGCATTTCGCCCTGCGTGCGCAACTGGAAAAAACCCATTACCATCGCGCGCCATGCCTATGGCGATGTATACAAAAACACCGAGTACCGCGTGCCGGGCGCGGGCACGGCGGAGCTTTGCTTCACCTCGCCGGATGGCACGCAGAGCCGCCGCACCATTATGGCCTTTGAGGGCCCCGGCGTGGTGCAGGGCCAGCACAACACGGATCAAAGCATCGTTTCCTTCGCGCACAGCTGCTTCCGCTATGCGCTGGATGTGAAAAAGGACCTGTGGTTCTCCACCAAGGATACCATATCCAAAATCTATGATCACCGCTTCAAGGATATTTTTGCCGAGCTGTATGAAACGCAGTATAAGGCGGCGTTTGAGGCGGCGGGCATCGAATACTTCTACACGCTGATTGACGACGCTGTGGCCCGCGTAATCCGCAGCGAGGGCGGCTTTATCTGGGCGCTGAAAAACTACGATGGCGACGTGATGAGCGATATGGTGGCCACGGCCTTTGGCAGCCTGGCCATGATGACCAGCGTGCTGGTTTCGCCCAACGGCCAGTTTGAGTACGAAGCGGCCCACGGCACGGTGACCCGGCATTACTACCGCTATTTGAAGGGCGAGGAAACCAGCACCAATCCCGTGGCCACGATTTTTGCCTGGACGGGCGCTATGCGCAAGCGCGGCGAGCTGGACGGCTTGAAGGATCTGTGCGCCTTTGCGGACAAACTGGAGGCCGCCACCATCACCACCATTGAAAGCGGCAAAATGACCAAGGATCTTGTAGCGCTTTATGAGGGCGAGGCCACGGCGCTGAACAGCGACGCGTTTTTGGACGCGATTGCAGGTACGATGCAGGCTATGTGAGCTTGCCACGGCATACGGGCGGATGGCGCGCGTTCTTCGCCATCCGCCTGTTTTTTGCCCGGGCGCAGGGCGCTTCGCCCGCTTGCAATTCCCTTGCATGCGGGCTATAATCGTAAAGAAATGACGCTCAGAAGGGAGCCGGTCGGGAGTTCATGAAGCTTTTTGACGCAAATAAGCCCTTTTTCAAGGGAAACCTGCATTGCCATACCACGGTGAGCGACGGCGTGCTTTCCCCCGAGGAAGTGATAGGCGTTTACCGCGATATGGGGTATGATTTTTTGGCTCTGACGGATCACCGCAAGCTATCCGCGCCTACGCATATGGAGGGCTGCATGCTGCTGCTAAGCGGTATGGAGATGGACTTTATGCTGCCCGGCGAGGCCCTGCACCTGATTGGCATAGGAATGAGCGAGCGCTTGGGGCGTTACGACCTTACCCGCGGCCCGCAGGCCTGCATAGACCTGTACCGCCGCTGCGGCGGCAGGGCCATTGTGGCGCATCCGGCATGGTCGCTCAATACGGTGGCTACGCTCAGCGCCCTTCGCAACGTAACCGCAGCGGAGATCTACAACAGCGTTTCCACCTACCCCTGGAACGGCGACCGGGCGGATTCCTCCCATGTGCTGGATGTGGCGGCCGCGCATGGCGCTGCGTACCGCTTTGTGGCCTCGGACGATTCCCATCATTACAACGGGGAGGCGGGCCGCGCCTTTACCATGGTGCAGGCGGACGAGCTAAGCCAGGAAAGCCTATTTGAGGCGCTGGACGCCGGCCGTTTCTACGCCTCGCAGGGCCCGCGCTTTGAGCAGATCGCCGTGGAAAACGGGCGTATCGACGTAACGTGCTCGCCGGTGGAAACGATCATCTTTTACAGCAACCTGGTATGGGCCGTAGGGCGCTGCCATACCGGCAAGGACCAGGTTTTCGCCAGCTACGACCTTTCCGCCAACCGCGGAGAAACCTTTGTGCGCGTGCAGCTCATTGACGCGAAGGGCCGCAGCGCATGGTCCAACCCCATTGTGCCGTAAGCTTTGCAGGAGGTTTTTTCCATGAAGAAACGGTTGTTTGCGCGTTTGGCGGCGGCTGTGCTGGCGCTTATGGCCGCGCTGGCGGTTCTTCCGGCCTTTGCCGCGGAAAAGAGCGTTCGGGTTTCCGCCGCGGAGTATCCTGTTGAGAGGGACGGCTGGTATTCCACCATGGAGGAGGTTGCGGTATACCTGCATACCTACGGCGGGCTTCCCGGCAATTTTTTAACCAAAAGCGAAGCCGAAAAGCTGGGCTGGGATAACCGCAAGGGCAATTTGGACGACGTGGCGCCGGGATGCTCTATCGGGGGAAACCGCTTTGGCAACTACGAGGGAGCCCTGCCTGACGCAAAGGGCCGTAAATGGACGGAGTGCGATATCAACTACACAGGCGGCTACCGCGGCGGCGAGCGCATCGTGTTTTCCAACGACGGGCTTATCTATTACAGCCGGGATCATTACAAGAACTTTGTGCTGATTGAGGTGGTGGAGGACTCCGCCGCGCAGGCCGCTTCTTTGAGCATGGAGGTGAAAAAGAACGGGCAATATACCTCCCGCGACGAGGTGGCGGCTTATCTGCATGCCTACGGCACGCTGCCCGGCAACTACCTAACCCGCAGCGAGGCCAAGGCGCTGGGCTGGTCTGCCAGCAAGGATAACCTGGGCAAGGCGGCCCCCGGATGCGCCATTGGCGGCGATCGCTTTCAGAACCGGGAAAAGCGGCTTCCCGAAGCGAAGGGCCGCAGCTGGTATGAATGCGATGTGAATATAAAGGACGGCAAACGCGGCAAGGAGCGCATTGTGTATTCCAACGACGGATTGATTTACTACACGCCCGACAACCACCAAACCTTTACCAAGCTGTATTAGGAGGCCTTTCATGCGAGAGATCACGCTAAACCTTACGCCGTTTGAAGAAAAGATTTCCCTGCACCGCTACCTGAAGGAAACGCTGGATTTTCCCTTCTATTACGGCGCAAACCTGGACGCGCTGCACGACGAGCTCGCCAGTGAAATGCAGAACCTGCATATTACCCTGCTCTACCCGCAAAACCCCAAGGGCAAGATGGTGGAATACCTTCCGCGCTTGCTGCGCGTATTTGAGGACGCGGCGCGGGAAAATTATCATTTGGAGATCGTGTATCAAATGGTTGCGGATTAGAGGCCGCGGCAGCCGCTTTGATAAGAAACAAAAGGGAAAGCGCCGGCCATGGGGCGATGCTTTTTCTTGTGGAATGAAAAAAGGGGCCGCCGCTAAGGGCGGCGCTCATAAGGCAGGATTAGAAGCGTTTTCGGGAAATGGCGTAGCTTGCGGGCTATGCCGTTTCTCCATTTTTCCGCTGAATGGCAACAGGTTTTCTTGCTCTTGCAGGGCTGCTTAAAGCCTTGGGGTTTACCGTATGCCCCTGATAGGGAAAATGCGTTGTGCTATTATGGAATGAATGGTAAAATAGTTGCTGATAAATACGCGACAAATCGGGGTTAAAAAAGAGGAGAATGGTGAGATGGAGCGAGATATTTTATTACTTGGAGATCCCAAATTATACGAGATTTCTGAAGCAGTGAAGTGTGAGGAATTGGAAGAGCTGCGTCCTGTTTTTACAGATATGTTTGATTGCATTAAAGGCATCCGCCGGGACTACGGATTCGGCCGCGCAATTGCAGCACCACAGATTGGCGTGCAGAAGCGTTTGATTTGTATTCTGACAGACAAGCCTTATGTGATTATCAATCCACAGTTGGAATTTGTGGGGGATGAACAGATGGAGCTGATGGATGACTGTATGTCATTCCCAAATCTGCTGGTTCGGGTTAAGCGTTATCGCCATTGCATCTTGCGCTATCTGGACGAGAATTGGGAAAAACAGGAGATGCACATGGATGACGATATGTCCGAGCTGATTCAGCACGAGTATGATCATCTGGATGGCATCTTAGCCACTATGCGGGCAATTGACAACAAATCTTTTGTGATGAGGAAATAATCAACTTCCAGTCTGCTAAGCAAATGGCAAAAACAGAAAGCGCCGTTAGGGATAAGCTTTGCTCTTCGCGGCCTTGACTGCGCTTTCTGCCTTTGCCGATAGGCAGCCAAAAGAGCGCGATCGGATAAACGGCTTACGCTTTCAATCCATTATGGAATGTTCGCATTTAGGGGAAAATGCCTTGATTTTATGCCAAGGGAAGGGCTTTATACGCATATTCCCAAAATAGCGTTAACAGGAAGAAAAAAGACGGGAGAAAAGCAATCGCTTCTCACTCGTCTTTTTCGCACCTGCATGGCAGCTACCCCAATTCGGTTTGTTGGTTGATGCTGTTTTACAAGCGGCTACCATTGCGCGGCCCTTTTTCAAAAGCGGCAGCGCTGCAAAACGAAGCGCGCAAGCGCCGCCTAGCGTCCAAATTTTTTGATCAGCAAATGAAGCTGCCGCATAAGCTTGGTTTGCTCCTTGGCGCTGCGGCTTTGCATGCGGCCTATCAGGGCGGTAAGCTTTTCGCCCGCAAGCACCAGCTGGCCGTAAGCGCCGGAGGCAGGCGGCCGTTTGGCCGGCTGCTGCGCGGCGGGCGCGCTGCGCTCGGGCAGCGCATCCATGGCGGCGGCTTCCCGCCCGGGCTTTTTGAGGCGGACGTGGTTCCCCTCGGCTACTTTGCATAGCGGCGCCAGCTCCCAGCTTTCGCCGTTATAGGGCGCGCCTGCGTCCAGCCCCAGCTCATCGCGCAGGCGGGCGGCAAAGGTTTCGGCCACCTCGTCCTCGCCGTGAACCACAAACACGCGCTTTGGCTGGGGCGCGAAAGAACAAACCCATTTCAACAGCCCGCTGTTATCCGCATGGCCGCTGATCCCAGCCAGCTTTTCCACGTGAGCGCGCACGCTGACGGTTTCGCCAAACAGCTTGACCTCCTTTGCGCCGTCCACAATGCTGCGGCCAAGCGTACCCACGCTTTGATAGCCTACAAACAGCACGGTGCACTCGGGCCGCCACAGGTTGTGCTTCAAATGGTGGCGGATACGTCCCGCATCGCACATGCCACTGGAGGAAATGATCACCTTGGGCGTTTCATCGGTGTTGATAAGCTTGCTCTCATCCGCGCTGACGGCGGTTTTCAGGCCGTCAAACAGCAAGGGATTAACGCCTTTGCGTATCAGCGCCATGGTTTCCTCATCCGCGCATTCAAGGGTGTTTTCATTGAAGATGTTGGTTGCCTCAATGGCGAGCGGGCTGTCCACATACACGGGGAAGCCGTCGTGCCCGCGCACCAGCCCCTCCTGTTTGATTTGACGAATGAAGTAGAGCATTTCCTGCGTGCGGCCCACCGCAAAGCTTGGAATAACCACGTTGCCGCCCCGGTCAAGCGTTTCCTGCAAAATGCGGCTTAGGGAGGCGATGTAATCAGGCTTGGGGCCGTGGGAACGGTCCCCGTAAGTGGATTCCATCACCACGTAATCCGCCCGCTGCATGTACTGCGGGTCGCGCAGGAGTGGCTGATTGAGATTGCCCACATCGCCGGAAAAGACGATCGTTTTGGATTCATCGCCCTCGGTAACGGCTACCTCAATGGAGGCCGAGCCCAACAGGTGCCCCACATCCACCATGCGGATGGACACGCCGGGAAAAATTTGCACCGTTTCGTTATACCGGCAGGGGTGGAACAGCGCGTGCGTTTGGAGGGCGTGCTCCTGGGTATAGAGCGGCTCTACAGGCGGCTTACCCTGCCGCTGCGCCTTGCGGGTTTTCCACTCCGCGTCGCTTTCCTGAATGTGCGCGGAATCCAGCAGCATGATTTTGCAAAGGTCAGCCGTAGCGCAGGTGGCGTAGATGGGCCCGCGAAAGCCGTTTTTGTATAGCAGGGGCAAATAGCCGCTGTGATCGATATGCGCATGGGTAAGCAGCACGCAGTCAATTTGGCTTTCCGCAATGGGCAGGGCGGCGTTTGCGTACAGATCCACGCCCTGCTCCATGCCGTAGTCCACCATGATGTTTTTGCCGCAGGCGTTGAGCAAAAAGCGGCTCCCCGTTACCTCGCGCGCCGCGCCCAAAAAGGTCAGCTTCATAGCTTGCTTTCCTCCAATTCAATCCAATAGCGTTGCGTCACGCGGCCCTCCTGCGCAACCTCGTTTTCCAAAACGCCGCCGTTTTTTTGGATGGTGCGCGCGGAGGCGAGGTTTTGCTTGTCGCAGGTGATAAGCACGTGGCTAAGGCCCATCTGCCGGCACAGCGTGAGCGCCTCTGCCAGCATGCTGGCGGCATATCCGCGGCGGCGGCGGGATTTGCGCACGCTGTACCCGATATGCCCGCCAAATTGCAAAAGATACGCGTTCAGGCGGTGGCGGATATCGATCATGCCTACCAGCTCTCCGGTTTGCGTATCCAGCGCCAGCAGCGTGGTGGCTGGAACCAGCCCGGGACGGACGGTTTGCTCGCTTTGGTTGTCGCGCACCGCATCCAGCCATTCGCGGAAGCCCTGGGCGGATTGCAGGTGCTTTTGCAGCCCGGCGGCGCCGTCCATGCTGTCGCCGCTTTCCAAAAACTCCAGCCGGTAGCTTAGCACGGCGGCCTCGTCCCTTTCCGTGGGAGGAACCAGCCGCACCAAGGGAAGGGGCGCGTTTAGGGAAGCAAGCTGCGCGGCGGTATATTCGCTGTAAGGGCATTGGCGCAGGATTGCCTCCAAAGCCTTGCGGCGCAGGGGGATCATGCGGCAAGGCAGGGCGTCGAAGGGGAACCAGCGAAGCCCCGCGCATTTTTCGGGCTCGTTGATGCGGGGCTCGCCCGCAAAATGACGGATGACGAAATAGAAATCGTAATACGTGCGCCCATCGGCGTTGCCTACGCGATGGCATACATGGGCAAACGCGGCGTCCGACGGGCGCACGCGCAGGCCGGTTTCCTCCGCGCATTCGCGCACAAGGGCTTGCGTGGCGGTTTCTCCCGCCTCCACATGGCCGCTGCCCGCAAAATCCCAATAGCCGTCCATGAAGCCGGTTCCCTGGCGCAAATGCAAAAGCACCTCCGGGGAGGCTTCCTCTCCGCGAAGGATGACGGGGAACACGGCGGAATAGGCCCGAAAATGCTCTGCCATGGCGAATGCCCACCTTCCATGCGGCGTTATCCCAAAAGGGCGGGTAACTGCCGTTCAATATCGCGCGCGGCGCGCTCGTAAGCGTCGTCGCCGCCGCCAAAGGGATCGCTCACCGGCGGGTCGTCGAATGCGCGCATGGGAATTTGCAGCCCGGGAAACTGTGCGCGCAGCGCGGCAAGATGGCTTTGGCTCATACACATAACCATACTGGCCCTTGCCAACAGCGCGGCGGTAACGGGCTGGGAGCGGTGCGCTTCCAGCGAAAGGCCGCGCCTTTGCATGGCGCGCCTTGCGCCGCCGGAGGCAGGCGCGCCCGAAGCCGCATAAACCCCGGCGGATAGGGCGCGAACGCCGGTTATGCCGCGCCGCTTTAGCAGGGCGTTCATCATGCATTCGGCCATTGGGCTGCGGCAGGTATTGCCAGTGCAAACGAACAAAATGGTTTTCATGGCGCAATTTCCTTATCCGCGTCCAGGATGCGGAAGGCCGCGGCGCGGCTCAAACGGTTCATAATGGCAAGCCCTATGCCCTCGGGCGGCAGCACCTCGCAGGTAAGGGCCTTAACGCCTTCCCCGTCCATTTCGCGAAGCACCGCAAACAGGCGCTGGGCCACGGTTTCCGGCTGGGCCAGCCGGCCAATGGAAAGCGCGTTCGCGCCTGCCGCGCGGTAGGCGGCCAAATGCTCCTCAAAGGCCAGAATGCGCGCGCTGCGCCCGGCAGCCGCAGCCTCGCGGTACATACGCAGGGACAGCGCCTGCACATGGGCCTGCTGGCCGGTGATGAGCGTAAGCTGGCCGCCCGGCGCATAATGGCGGTAGCGCATGCCGGGGGAAAGGGCCCGCTCGCCCTCCCGAAGGGGCCGGAGCACGCTGTCGGCCACGCGCACTTCCTTTAGCACGGTCAGCAGCATTTCCGGCGTAACCCCGCCCGGACGCAGCACGGTGGGGATGTCGCTGGTCATATCCACAACGGTGCTTTCCAGGCCAACTTGGCACTCGCCCCCGTCCAGAATGACGGGCAGCTTGCCGTGCAGGTCGTGGTAAACGTGCATAGCGGTGGTGGGGCTGGGTTTGCCGGAGGTGTTGGCGCTGGGCGCGGCAACCGGCACGCCGCAGGCCTGCAAAAGCCTTTGCGCCACGGGATGGGAGGGAATGCGCACCGCCACGCTTGGCAACCCGGCGTTAACCACAGCGGGAATGCAGGGCTTTTTGGGCATAAGCAGCGTGAGGGGGCCGGGGCAGAAGCGTTCCATCAGCGCGCGGGCGGCCTCGCTGATGTGGCACAGCGGCGCGACGGACTCGGGCGAGGGCACATGCACGATGAGGGGATTGTCCGCCGGGCGGCCTTTGGCGGCGAAAATGGCGCGCACGGCCGCGTCATCCAGGGCGTTGGCGCCCAGGCCATATACCGTTTCAGTGGGCATGCCCACCAGGCCGCCCTCGCGCAGCACGCGCGCGGCGGTCTGGATGGCCTCGTCCGTGGGTTGCAGAATTTGCGTATCCATAAAAACACCTTGCTTTTTGGTATGGCCGCGAAGGGGGAAGGCCCTTACGCCTGGTTCAGCTCCTTCAGCTTTTCGGCCTGCTCGGCCAAAAGCAGCGCGTCGATCACCTCGTCCAGGTCGCCGTCCAGGATGCCGTCAATTTTGTACAGCGTCAGGCCGATGCGGTGATCCGTTACGCGGCCCTGGGGGAAATTATAGGTGCGGATGCGCTCGCTGCGGTCGCCGGTACCAATCTGCCCGCGGCGGTTGGCGGCATAGGCGCTGTCCTTTTCCTCGCGCAGCTTGTCATACAGGCGGCTTTTGAGCACGCGCATGGCCTTGTCGCGGTTTTTAATTTGGCTTTTTTCATCCTGGCAGGTTACCACCAGGCCTGTGGGCAGGTGGGTAATGCGCACGGCGCTATCTGTGGTGTTTACGCACTGGCCGCCGTGCCCGGTGGAGCGGTATACGTCGATACGCAAGTCCTTGGGCTCGATAACCACGTCCACGTCCTCTACCTCAGGCAGCACGGCCACGGTGCAGGTGCTGGTGTGGATGCGCCCGCCGGATTCGGTGGTGGGTACGCGCTGCACGCGATGCACGCCGCTTTCATACTTCAAACGGCTGAAAGCGCCTGCGCCAACGATGGTAAACACGGCCTCCTTTACGCCGCCAAGCTCCGTCATCGCATAGTTGACGGGCTCCACGCGGAAGCGGTGCCTTTCGGCATAGCGGGTGTACATGCGCAGCAGCAGCGCGCCAAACAGGGCCGCCTCATCGCCGCCCGCGCCCTGGCGAATTTCCACCACCACGTTGCGGTCCGCGTCCGGGTCTTTGGGCAAAAGCAGCAGCTTCAATGCATGCTCCTGCCGGGCCTTTTGCTCCTCCAGCTCGTCAAGCTCCATCTGGGCAAGCTCGGCCATATCAGGCTGGGATAACAGCTCCCTTGTCCCTTCCATATCCGAAAGGGTTTTTTGGTAGGCGAGATAGGCGTTTACCGCTGGCTCCAGCGAGGCGTGCTCCTTCAAAAGCTTCTGCCATAGCGCCTGATCCGCAATGATCTCGGGCTGGCTGACCGCTTCGGAAAGCTCCTGATAGCGGCCTATCATCCAATCAAATTTTTCAAACATGGGGAATCTCCCCCTCCTTGCTTTTCAGTATGGAAAGAGCTGAAAAGCGCTATGTAAAATCCTCCGCGCGGCCGCTGACCACGCGGGGCATGCCGTACAAATCGTTATGGATACAAACGTCCCGCAATCCGCTTTGCCGCAACAGCGCCGCGATTGCATCGGCCTGCCCGTCGCCAGCCTCTACGGCCAGCAGGCCGCCCTTTTGGAGATGCGCGGGCGCTCCGGCGGCGATGCGGCGGTAGAAATGAAGCCCGTCGGGCCCGCCGTCCAGGGCCATGCGGGGCTCGCGCAGCACCTCAGCTTGCAGCGTATCGCAGTCCGCTGTGGCAACATAGGGGGGATTGGACAGGATGAGCTGGAAACGCCTGCCCGAAACGGCCGCGAACAGATCGCCCTGGAAGAAGCAAATCTCCGTACCGATTTGGCGCGCGTTTTCACCGGCCAGCTGCAAGGCCTCCGCGCTCATGTCGGCGGCGCATACGAGCGTATGGGGGCACTCGTGCTTAAGCGCAATGGCAATGGCTCCGCTCCCGGTACACAAATCCAGTGCGCTGGAAGGGCAATCCTGCCGCGCGTCTTGCGAGCGTAAAAAGCGGATTCCCAACTCGCACAGGGTTTCCGTTTCCTGCCGGGGAATGAGCGCCCTGCCGTCCACCTTCAGCTCCAGGCCGTAAAAATACTGCGTTCCCAGCAGGTATTGCAGCGGCTCCCTTTGGACGCGCGAAAGCAGGAGCGACGAAAAACGCTGCTCCTGCTGTGTGGTAAGCGTTGCGGAAGGGTTCATAAGCATGATAAGACGCTCAAGGTCCGTGACATGCGAAAGCAGCAGCTCCGCATCCAAGCGGGGGTCGGGAACTCCCGCGGTTTCCAACGCCTGGGCGGCGCTTTTCAGGGCTTGCTGAATGGTCATGGCGCGCAATTCAGCCTGCTTGGCCGGCCGGTTCGGGCTGCGCGTCCTCTGGCGCAACAGGCTGCTCCTGCGCAGGCGGCGTAAAGCTAGGGTCGGCAATGCGATAGTCCTTGAGGATGGTATAGCCCTCCGGCGTGGTTTCACACCCCTTGGGCAGGCCGTGAAGCGCCACGTTCATGGAAACGATGGCGACCTCCAGCATTTCGTTCGTAGGGGGCTTGGTGGTCAAGCGCTGCATTTGCATGCCTGGCCAGCGCAACGCGCGCACAAGCTTGCCATCGCTGTGGGCCAGGCCCTTGAGCACCTCATAGCTGACGCCCGCCACAATGGGCAAAAGCAGCAGGCGGCTGCCCAAGCGAAGGAAGAAATTGGAACCCTGATACCCCACCAGCGTAAACAGGATGATGGAGATGACAAACACAATCAGCAAAAAGCTGGTGCCGCAGCGCGGATGCAGCGTGGTAAACTGCTGCGCGTTTTCAGGCGTGAGGGGCAGGTCGTGCTCGTGGCAGTAAACGGTTTTGTGCTCGGCACCGTGGTATTCAAACGTGCGGCGCACATCCGGCACCTTGGCGCAGAAAAGAATATAAGCGATCAAAATCAAAATGCGCAGCAGGCCGCTTAGCAGGTTGACCAGCCAGTTTAGGGACGCATCCGGCATCCAGCTTTTCAGCAGGCGGGCAAACAGTTCGGGAATCACAAAAAACAAGCCCAGGGAGAGGATGACGGCCAGCACCATCGCCACGCCCATAACAATTTTATCAATGCCCTTGCCCAGCTTTTTGGACAGCCATTTTTCAAATTTGGTAGGCTCCTCGTCCAGCATGCCCAGCATTTGCGTGCTTTCCTCCAAAACGCCCATGCCCATGGAGAACATCTGCACAAAGTTGACCACGCCGCGCACCACCGGCCAGCCCATCCACGGATGCTTCTTGGAAAGCGGCACATAGGGAGTGCGCTTGGTAACAATATCGCCGTTGGGACGGCGCACCGAAATGGCGATGGCGTCGGGCGCTTTCATCATTACGCCCTCCATAACGGCCTGCCCGCCGATATCCACCCGCTTGCAGGCGGGGTGAGAGTTGCTTTGGCTCATATGAATCGTGTCCTTTCCGCGCGCCGCGCAAAAAGCCTACAAACGCGCAATTTCTTTCATTCGACGCCGCAGGCCGCGTTTCCTGCCGGGAAACGGGGCACAGCCGCCTGTATATATCAAAAAGAGCGCCAAAAGGCGCTCTTTTGAATGGCTTATTCCATGTTGAAACGCTTCTTAAAGCGATCAACGCGTCCGCCGGTATCAACCAGCTTTTGCTTGCCGGTAAAGAAAGGGTGGCACTTGGAGCAAATTTCAACCTTCAGCTCGGGCTTAACCGACCCCGTCTCAAACGTCTCACCGCATACGCAACGGACGATGGACTTGCCATATTTGGGATGGATCTTTTCTTTCACGCATTCTCACCTCTTTTGCGCATGCTGTGGGTTGTCCTAAACCGCACGATGCATTATAGCATAGTCCTATACCTTTTGCAAGGTTTTTTTATGCGGGCTGGCCTTTAGGCCCTATGCCTTATATACGCACGCAAATTCCTCGCACACAACGCCCGTCCGCTCGTCAAAGGCCATGCCGGCGGCGGAAAGGCATTCGCTAAAGAAGGCCTTGTGTGCGGCCCGCCAGTATGCCAGCGAACGGTCGCCTTCGCCCTCTTTATACGCATGCGCCTGAGAAACCTGGCAAAAGGGCGTTACATAGACCCTTGTGGTTTTAATGATGCATACGGCCTCTCCCCTTGCGTTGAGCACGACGCTGTAAGCGCCGGTTGCGGGAAGGGGTTGGTTTTCCAGCCCATACAGCGCATGGGCGGAGGCGGTCGCAGTTTTTTGCCCGGTTATCACCAGCGCCGCCAGCGCGTCCGCGTCTGCGCCAAACGCCCATGCCTCGTAGCCGCTGCCGCGGGCGGCGGGGCATGCAGCCTGAAAGCGTTCCCATAACTGCTGTGCCGTCATGGCGCGTCCCCTCCCAAAGAAGTTCCCGGGAAATGGCGCGCGGCGTTGCTTTCAACGCTGCGCGCCATTGCACAGGGGTTATTTGCTTTCGCTTTCTTTCGTCAACGCGTCGATCGCGTCCAGCTCGTCCGCCGTAAAAGCGGGGGCGTGGATGATGGCGCAGTTTTCCACAATCTGCTCCGGCCTACTGGCGCCGATGAGCACGCTGGTCACGCGGGGGTCGCGCGCTACCCAGCTTAGCGCCATTTCCGCCATGCTCTGCCCGCGCTGCCGCGCGATGGCGCTAAGCGCGCGCACCTTGGCAAGCAGCTCCCCGGTCAAATGCTCAGGCTTTAGGTAGCGGGGGTCGCGCCCGGCGCGGCTGTCGGCGGGAATGCCGTTTAAATAGCGCTGCGTAAGCACGCCGCCCCGCAGCGGGGAAAAGGCGATCATGCCCATACCAAGCTGCTCAAGCGCATCCAACAGGCCGTCCTCGGCGCCGCGCGCCAGCAGGCTGTAACGGTTTTGGTGAATCAGGGGATGCACGCCCAGTTCCTCCAAAATGGGCGCGGCCTTGAGCGTTTGCCCGGCGGTATAATTGGAAAGGCCCACGTACAGCGCTTTGCCGCTTTTCACGATATCGGCGAGCGCGGTCATGGTTTCTTCCAGCGGCGTTTCCGGGTCGGGGCGGTGATGGTAAAAGATGTCCACATATTCCAGCCCCATGCGCTTTAGGCTTTGATCTAGCCCGGCAATCAAATGCTTGCGGCTGCCCCAGTTGCCGTAGGGGCCGGGCCACATATCATACCCTGCCTTGGTGGAGATAACCAGCTCGTCGCGGTGAGGCCGCCAATCGCGGCGCATGTGCTCGCCAAAGCTCCGCTCGGCCTCGCCGTAGGGCGGGCCGTAGTTATCGGCCAAGTCAAAGTGGGTAATGCCATGGTCAAAGGCGGTGCGCAGCAACGCCTGCTGCACGCCAGAGGGCGTAATGTCGCCAAAATTATGCCATAGGCCCAGCGACAGCAAGGGCAGCCGCAGGCCGCTGCGTCCGCAGCGGCGGTAGGGCATGTCGTCGTAGCGCGCGCCGTTAGGGGTATACATGGCAGGCCTCCTTACAGCTCGATGGTGGCTTTTTCGATGGCCTTGCGGAACTCCTTGATTTTGCGGTTGATGGTAAGGAAGGACACCAGGTCCACAACGCCCTCCACCAGCAGGGATACGCCCACAAACTGCGTAAGCACGGAGGCAATGAAGGCGGGGCTGGTAATGGCCAAAGCGCCCAACACAAAGGAGAGCAGCGCGCCCACGAGGGCGACCCACCAATGGCTATCGCCAATGCGCTTAAGGTCAACGCTCATTTGCACCTTGCCAAAGCCGCCCACCAGCAGCGCCACGCCCCACAGGAACGGCAGCAGCGAGGCCAGGAACATGGGGTTGAAAAACAGCAGCAGGCCGAGGCACAGCGTTACCAGCCCCAGGGCCAGCTGCACGCCCATAACGCCATCCAACACGCTGCCGCGCATGTAAGAAACAACGCAGCGCACGCCTATGATGCACAGAATGGCCGCCAGGGCAAAGTTGGCGATGCTAAGCGCCAAATTGGGCAACAGCAACAGCAACAGGCCGCACACAAAGTAGAACAGGATCGCGGTCAGGTAGGAGGAATTGCGGTTGAAATCCCGGGTAAAAAGCTTCATACAAAAATCTTCCTTTCTAAACATTAGGCTTTAGCGGGTAAAGAAGGCGCGGACGGTTTCAATCACACGGGCGCAGTCCGCCTCGGTGAGCTCATAGTACATGGGCAGGCGCAGCAGGCGCTCGCTAAGACGGGTGGTGTAGCGATCCTCGCCGGCAAAGCGGCCAAACCTGAGGCCGGCGGCTGACGAGTGCAAAGGCACATAGTGGAATACGGCGCTGATGCCCCGTTCCTTAAGGTAAGCGATCAGCGCGGTACGCTCCTCAAGGCTGCGCAGAAGGATGTAGTACATATGCGCGTTGTGCGTGCAATGCGCAGGCACCTTCATACGGGCCAGCAGGCCGTTGGCCTCCAAATCCGCAAGGCCCGCGGCATATTGATTCCAGCGCGCCATGCGGGCGGCGGTGATTTGCTCGCGCGCTTCCAGCTGGGCCAGCAGATAGGCGGCGTTCAGCTCGCTGGGCAGGAAGGAGGAGCCGATATCCACCCAGGTATACTTGTCCACCTGCCCGCGGTAGAAGCGGCTGCGGTCGGTGCCCTTTTCACGGATGATCTCCGCGCGGTCTATCATGGCGGGATCGTTTAAGATTACCGCGCCGCCCTCGCCCATGGAGTAGTTTTTGGTTTCGTGGAAGCTAAAGCAGCCCACGCTGCTCATAGCGCCGGCCTGGCGGCCCTTGTACAGGGAGCCTACAGCCTGGGCGGCGTCCTCCACAATGGCAAGGTTATGCTCCTTGGCGATAAGGCTTAGCGCGTCCATATCGCAGCACACGCCGGCATAGTGAACCGGCACAATGGCGCGCGTTTGGGGCGTGATGCCCGCGCGCACGCATGCGGGATCCATGTTCATGGTATCGGGGTCCACGTCCACAAACACAATTTTTGCGCCGCGCAGCACAAAGGCGTTGGCCGTGCTCACAAAGGTGAAGGAGGGCATGATCACCTCGTCGCCCGGTTGGATATCCAGCAAAATAGCGGCCATTTCCAGCGCGGTGGTGCCGGAGGTGGTAAGCAGCGCCTTGGGCGCGCCGGTAAGGGCCTCCAGAGATTCGTTGCAGCGGCGGGTAAAAGCGCCGTCGCCGCAGATTTTGCGGCTTTCAATGGCCTGTGCCACATAGGTGGAGCATTGCGGAACATAGGGGGGAATATTAAAAGGAATCAATGCGTTCGCCTCCCAAAAACTGAAATGCCAGCTCTCATTATACCATATGGACGGGCTTCTGTCATTCCACTTTTGAGGGAAGCGCGTTAAGGCCTTGCAAATACAGCGAAACAATATCGATATCGCTGGTTTGATACAGCATGCGGCTACCTACCACGTCCTCTACCTCGCCTATAACGGGACGGCCCTGGTCGTACAGCAGGTCCACCCCGGCCATATGAAGCGGCGCGCCCGCCCGGTTGAAACGGAGGATAACGGCCTCGGCCAGCGCGCGCTCCTGTGGGGTAAGCGGATGCAGCGCAGCCTGTCCGCCCCGTTTGAAATTGCTTACCACGCCCTCCCTGGCGGTGCGCATCACCCCGGCCAGGATGCGCCCGTGAAGCACGTATACGCGCAGGTCGCGCCCGGGCTGGCTTACAACGGCCTGCTGCAAAACCGGCTCCGGTTGAATGGCCGCTACGGCCGCCTGCCATGCCTGCGCGTTTTGAACCAGCGTTACGCGGTCGCCGCCATGGCTTACTGCGGGCTTCACAATAACCGGCCAGCGCGTGCCGGGCGGCGGCTGCGTTTGCCCGGGCGACAGAAAGACGGTTTGCGGCATGGGCAGGCCGGATAAAAACTGATGGGTGACGCGCTTATCGTTGCAGATGGCGCATACGCGGCTGTTGTTGAAAACAGGCACGCCCATTTGCTCGAAATGGAAGCTGACCAGGCTGCTGCGCTGGCGCGACAGCACGGCCCGGGGACGGGCGGGCACGCCTTTGCGCAGGCAGATGGGCGCGCCGTCCCCCGATAGGCCCAAGGCTAGCTCATCCAGACATACGGGTGCAATGGCAAGCCCCAGTGCCTGGCCATGCCGTTGCATAAGCGCCGCAAAATCGCGGTTTATTTCAAAATCAGGCCGGTCGTAGAGCAGCCATAGCCCGTCCATTTACTCACCCAGCCTTTTGGCGATATGCCGCATGATTTCCACAGCCATGTTTACGCCGGTACATTCCAGCGTGGTTTTGAAATGCGCGTTGGAGTTGACCTCGCACAAAATGGGGCCGTCCTTGCCAAAGAGCACGTCCACGCCCGCAAAATCCAGGCCGAGCACCTCGCAGGCGCGTATGGCCAGCGCGCTTTCCACAGGCGTGGGGGAATAGGGGGCCATAGCGCCCCCGCGGCTTAGGTTGCTGCGAAAGTCCCCGTCGGTGCTGCGGCGCAGGATGCTGGCCACCACGCGGCCCCCCACAACGTTCAGGCGGGCGTCGCGCCCGTAGCTTTCGTGAACCAGCTCCTGAAACAGCAGGGGCGTTCCCGCAAGCGAGCGCACCTTTTCGCGCAGCGCATCCACATCGTGAAACAAATAAACCTGCTGCCCAAAGGAGCCAAAGCACTCCTTCAGCACAACGGGAAAGCCCAGGCTGTTTGCGGCTTCCTGCACAAAGGCAAGCGTTGTATAGCCTACGGTTGAAAACGTTTTGGGCGCGAGAATGGTGCGCGGCAGGGGAATACCCGCCTGCTTTAGGCGCAGATAGGTAAGCGCCTTATCGTCGCACCACAGAATGCTCTGCGGGGAGTTGAACAGCCTTAGGCCGCGCTGCTCAAGCTGCCGGGCCAGGTGAACATCCTTATCCCAAAAGAGCACAAAGTCAAAGGCCGTGGAATCAAAGGCGGGGGTATCCACAATGGCGCTCAGCTCCGCATTGGCGCGCACCTCCAATTCCATGCCCTCGCCGTGCGCGGCGGAGAGCAGGGTCATATAGATATCGTCAAACTTGGTGGTGCGCAGGAAGGCGTTGACTACCATCAAACCGCGATACATAAGGCTCCTTCTTTCTATCAGGCTTGGAGCGCCAGCGCCGCCTCATGAAGGGCGGCCAGCACATTTTCAAACTGTTCGTCGGGATAGCCCTCCAGCAGGAAGCGGGTATTGAGCTCCAGCTGCAAAGCGGGCGTTCCCTGGCGGGCGACAGCGGCGCTTACGGTGTAGGGCGCGGCGGCGGAAAAGGGGTCGTCCATCGTGACGGGCGTTAGCGCATGGCGCTCAAAAATTTGGCGAATCTGCCCGGGCGCGGCGGTAAGCCCCCGCAGGTTCTGCCCATGGCCGGTGCCTATACACAGCGCCATGGGACGCCAAGGCGCAAGCTGATGCAAATCCAGCACGCAGCGCACGCCGCCCCGAGGGATGAATTGGCACAGCGCGTCGCGGTACGGGCTTTGCGCATCGTGGTTAGCGTCGTCGCCCATGTGGCGGGCCTTGTAGATGCAGGGCACGCCATACCGCCGGTTCAAAAGCAGGCACAGCATGCCGGTATAGCGCTCCGCCTGCTTGATGCCGCCGCCGCGCGTTTGCGGCACTGCATGCGGCGCGCTGAGCATCACCGTTCCCTCGCCCGGCAGCAGCACAAAGGATTCCTCGTGCGTGGAATCGGAAAAATAGCGCAGCGCTTCTTGGGTATCCTGCCGCATGGCCTTGCCTCCTTGCGCATCGTCCTGCGCTGTCAAAGAATTACGCGCCAGGCCTCCACCAGCCGTTCCAGGCTCCACGCCGCGTTGGCGGCGCTGGTGGAGGGCAGCGCCATGGCCGGAAGGCCGCAGCTTTCCCCACAGTGCTTGCGGTATGCCGCATAGGCGCGCTGGCCATTGAGAAACACGCGCTCAATCGCGCTAGCGTTCAGCAGGGAGGCGATATCGTTAGGCACGGCGTTGCGGATGCTTTGATCGCTGCTGCCAACAATGTCGCAGCTGGCAAGCGCGTCCCAGAGGGCCACGCCGTGGCGCAGCGCAAAGGCGCGGCGCTCCTGAACGCCCAGGGGAAGCGACTCCTGATAAAGCGCGGCCAATACGCGCCAAAAGCGGTTTTGCGGATGGCCGTAATAAAACCCAACCTCCCGCGAGCGCACAGAGGGAAAGGAGCCCAGTACCAGAACGCGGGATTGGGCGTTCCATACGGGCGCAAAGGGATGGACGACATGCGCAGGCTGGCGCGGCACATCCTTCACCGTCCTTTCAACGGGTACAAGCATAGCAGAATCACGCGCGCGGCGCAAGAGGAATAGCACGCCCTTCCAAAAACAAAAGCGCCGCCTTGCCGCGGCCCTTTACGCCTTTGCGCCGTTTTGTTGGTCACACTGTGTATAGATTTTTTCCCCGGCGCTCATGCTAATGCCAAAAGAAGGGGGAAGCGCCTATGAACGGGCTGATGACGGAGCGGGAATGGCGCAGGCAGGCGGTGAGGCCCAGGCGCGCGCATCCGGTGTGCTGGGGCGCGCAATGCGTGATGGCGGGCAAACGCGGGGCGCTCAAGCAGGACAAGGCCTTTCGCGCCTTTTTGCTGCTGACGGCATGCATGCTGGCCGTGGCGCTGCCCATGCTTGCCCCCAAAAGAAAAAGGAGCGAATATCCCATGGCGGCGGTGCAGGCCAGCGCGCAGCAGGCCCAGCCGCGTGAGGTAAGCTGCGTAAGCTATGCCATGCCGGATGGCGTCGCGCTTCGATCTGTTACCTATACGCGGGAACAGCTTCTGCGCGGCAAGCTGCTGGTTGTGGACGCGGCGCATGAGCTGCCCCGGGACGCGCCGGCGCCCAACACCATGAGCATCGCGGCCTATGGCAGGGGCATGGTGCCTGTGAATGATTTGAAAATTCAAAGCGGCCGGGATACCATTCAGGCGCTGATCCGGCTGTTTGACGCGCTCAGGGCGCGGGACGTGGGCGGGCTGAGCGTATGGCGAGGCACCCAGAGCGCGGCGGAATGGCGGATTGAGCAAATCAGCAGGATACGGGCCAGGGCGGAAACGGCGACGCTGCAAGAAGCCGTTGAACGCACCCTGCGCGAAAGCGAGGACCCTTGCCTGGCGGAGGGCTTGCAGGAATATACCGTGGAAATACGCCTTTCCACGGGCGATGCGGCAGAGCCCGATTCACGCGCCCTGGAGGCTACGCCCCAAGGCCGCGCGCTGCTGCAACTGGCGTGGCGCTGCGGCTTTATACAGCGCAGGCCCGGCGCAAAAGGCGCGCTGGCGTACCGTTTCCGCTATGTGGGGCAGGCGCACGCCACGGCGATGACCTATTTGAACCTGGGCCTGGAGGAATATGCGCAATGGCTGCACCAGAAGGGGACGCTTACGGTGTATGAGAACGGAGCGCCCAAATACGTTATCCTTTGCAAACCCATGACCGGCACGCATATCGAGCTTTGGCTGCCCGAGGGCGCAAGCTGGGATGTAAGCCTGGACAATCTTGGGTACGCCGTGGCCGCCTGCACCCTCAACGGCCAATGAGGCCTTACAGGTGCTCCAAACCGTCCCGATAGCTACGAAGGGCGGCTTCATCATAGGCAAGGGAAAAGGCGTGCAGCTCGCCCAGCAGCTTTTCGCGGTCACGGGGAAGCTGCCCCTCCACCCATAGGGCGTTGGAAGCGCCCAGCGACGCAAAATATACGGGAATGGCAAGCTGCTCAATCAGGATTTGCAGCTCATCCAGCTTTTCCATTTCACTTTCCTCCATCCATAGGCCGCGCTGGATATCCTGATACAGCCGGGATTGCGGGAAAACCGTGAGCATGGAGGAGCCGATACGCCGGGGATGCAGCCGGTTAAATACCTTGGCGGACAGCGCGGCCCCCTCCTTGCCGCGCCCCGCCCCTGAAATGCCCGCAAGATAGAAGAAATGATAGCCGATGCCCGCCTCGTCCAGGCGGCTGCATTGGGTTAGGATATCTTTGGCGGTATAGCCCTTGTCCATAAAGGCGAGCGCTTGCTCATCCCCCGTTTCCACACCGATGGTGAGGCCGTCGTAGCCTAGCTGGCGGAGCTTGCGCAGCTCGCCGTCCGTTTTGGAAACGGCATCGGTTACGCGGGCAAAGCAACCGATGCTTGCAACTCCCGGAAAATACCGGCGTATTGCCCCGGCCAGCCTCGCAAGCCGCGCGAAGCTAAGCGCAAAAGGGTTGCCTCCCACCAGATAAGCGCGCTCAAACCGCTGGCTTTCAAGCCCGAAAAGCCTGCGGCGCATGCGGCCGTCCGGCGCGCCGCAAAGCATTTGCGCCTCGGCCAGGTCGCTTTCAACCGTTTCCATAGGCGATACGCGGAAGGAAAAAGGCAGATCGTCATATAACGTACAAAATTTGCAACGGTGGTGCGTGCAGCCCGCCGTTACCTCGATCAGCAGCGAGCCGGCTTCATAGGGCGGCCGCCAGATGGTTCCCGTAAAATGCATATTGTCCGCTCCCTTCAATGTGGCGTAAAAGAGGCGCGCTCTTTTCACCACAAGGGTACAGGCGCTCGCGCTTTAAAACAAGTACGGTCTTTTTTTGCGGTTAAAGGCCTTTGGGAGCCTTACGCCAATAAAAGACCGTATCTTGCCAGCCTGCCGGCCGCGCGTTATACTGTCAGGCGGGAGGGGAGAGGCTTGGCGGAGAACAAATTCACCACGCGGCAGGCGCTGGCGCGCTGCGTGCCCATGAGCCTGCTGCAAAGCGTGCTGGGCGGCAAGTGGAAGATATTGATCCTTTGGTATGTGGCGGCGGATGGCGTGCAGCGCTTTGGCGAGCTAAGCCGCCGTTTGGAGGGCATTAGCCAAAGCACGCTTACCAAGCAGCTGCGGGAATTGGAGCGCGACGGATTTTTGCATCGAAAGGTCTATCAGGAAGTACCGCCCAGGGTGGAATATACCCTGACGGAGCTGGGCCTTAGCTTTGCGCCGCTTTTATACGCCATGCTGGAATGGAGCGAAAAGCGCCTGTGTCCCGGATATGAGAGCCCGTATCAAAGGGCTTGAGCCTTAAGGGTGAAAGCCGGAATATCAAAACAGCCGCGCAACCCGTTTCAAAAAGGTTTTGCGGCTGTTTTAGAGCGGTTTATTCGCGCCGCGCGCAATGGCAGGCGGCGCAGCCGCCTTCGCCGGTTTCGCGCAACGAGGGCGGCATGGCGTCGCCCACGTCCTTCATGGCCAGGAGCATTTCGTCGCAGGGGATGGGGCATTCCACACCGCACAGCGCCATTTGCGCGGCGCACAGCGCCTGCGATACCCCGCCCGCGTTGCGGTACACGCAGGGCACCTCCACAAGGCCGTGTACGGGGTCGCACACCAGCCCCAGCATGTTCATAAGCGCAAAGGCGCACGCGTGCGCCGCCGCCTGCGGCGTTCCGCCGTACAGTTGCACAAGCGCCGCCGCGGCCATGCCCGCCGCCGCGCCGCATTCCGCCTGGCAGCCGCCCTCGGCCCCGCTGATGGTGGCCTGAAGCGCGATAATGCGGCCTATGCCCGCCGCCGCAAACAGCGCGAGCACCAGCTCGTCATCCGTAAAGCCCTCTTGCTCCTGGGCGGCCAGCAAAGCGCCGGGCAGTATGCCGCAGCTGCCGGCCGTGGGCGCGGCCACGATTTTGCCCATGCAGGCGTTGTATTCCGCAATGGACAGGGCGTAGGCGCAGGCCTTGTCCAGCAGCCCAAAGCGGGCGGCCTGCCCCTTTGCCATTTTGGCGGCCTGCCCGCCCACCATGCCGCTTACGCTACGCAGCGAGGGGGAAAGGCCGGCCTGCGCGCTTTCGCGCATCACGTCCAGCCGGGCATGCATGCGCGAAAGCAGCCTATCGCGCCCGCAGCCATCCTGCGCCGCCTGCCAGGCCAGGGCCGCCTCGCCCAGGCTTCCGCACAGCCGCGCGGCCTCCACAAATTCCGCGACGGTGCCTATTTCCGTATGCATGCTTACGCCTCCTTTGCAGCCAGATAAGCCACATGATAAACGTCCTTCAAGGCGGAAAGGCGGTCAAGCAGGGCCTGATCGGCCGCGCCGTCCAATTCAAGCGCAACCATGGCCTGCCCGCCCTGCGAGCGGCGGAATACGCGCATGGTGGCAATGTTGAGCGCGCTGGCGGCCAGCTCGCCGCTGATGTGGGCGATCATGCCGGGCGTATCGTGATGGGTAATGACCAGCGTGTTCTCATGCCCGGAGAAGCCGGCCTCCAGCCCGTCGATGGAGCGCACCACGATTTCGCCGCCGCCAACGGAGGCGGCCTCCACGCGGATGTGGCGGCCATCCGCGCCGTCCACATCCAAAATCACGGTGTTGGGATGCGCGCCGCGCAGCTCCGCGTTATAAAAGGTATAGCGCAGCCCTACCTCGCCGGCGCGGCGCAGGCTGTCGCGCAGGCAAAGGTCGTCCACATCCATGCCCAGAAGGCCGCCTATGAGCGCCTTATCCGTGCCATGCCCCAGGTACGTTTTTTGGAAGGAGCCGTATAGCCCGATGCGGGCTTCAACCGGCTCGCTTCCCAGCAGCATGCGCGTAATTTTGCCAATGCGCGCCGCGCCCGCCGTATGCGACGAGCTGGGGCCCACCATCACAGGGCCGATGATATCAAAAAGATCCATGGACGCCTCCCTGTTTGCCGGCATGCAGAAAGCCGGTTCGTTCCTTGCGGTTTTTCGATAAAGCGGCATAAGCGGGCATGCTTTGGCGGGCATAGGGCGCATCGCACGCGCATGCGCACGCGCAAAACGCGCCTTTTGCCTTGCCGCGCGGGAAAGGAGCCGCTCAAGCCTGCGCGCTGCCCGTATCCAGCTCCATAAAGCAACGGTAGCTGTGAAAGCCCATCGCCTCATAAAAGCGGCGCGCATCTTCGTTAAAGGCCCACACGTCCAGCTCCACACGGGCAAAGCCACGCGCCCGCGCATCCGCGCGGATGGCTTCCGCCAAGGCACGGCCAACGCCCTCGCGCCGGTGGTTCGCGTCCACGCAGAATTCCTCCACGTGTACAAAGCGCCGGGCCAGCATATAGGGGTTGGCCTCCCGCGAAATATCCTGGGTGACGGCATAGCCCAGCACTCTTTCGCCGCGCGCCGCCACCAGCACCCGTCCGTTTTCCCGCTGCATAAACTGCCGGGCCAGCTCCCCGTGCGCCGCGGAAGCGGGGAGAAACAGATCGGGCCTGCCCTTGTGGTGCAGCTGCTGGATGCACGCGCGCAGGGCGTTTACCTGCTCCAGGTCGCCGGCGCGCATTTCCCGCACAGCAATCTCACTCATGCCCTGCGCCCTCCTCTGCCTCCTCCGCCCAGGGGGCGTAGCTTTCCTCCTCCAGCAGGGATTCGATGCGCCCGTCCGTTACGCGAACCAGCTCCGCGCGCACGGCTTCGCTGTCCGCGCTTTTTACGCTCAGCTCAAAGGCGACGGCGGCGGTGAACTCGGTGCTTTCCAGCCTGGCGGGCAGGCTTTTGAGCGCATGCTGCACCTTGTCCCACAGGGGGTAGGCCACCTCAAACAGCCAGGTTTCGGTGGGGTGCATCTGGCATACCTGGGCGGCGTTCAGCGCCAGCGCGCAGGTGTGCGAATAGGCGCGCACCAACCCGCCCGCGCCCAACAGCACGCCGCCGAAATAGCGCGTTACCACCACGGCGCAATCCACCACGCCGCGCGCCTTCATCACCTCTATGATGGGCAGGCCGGCGGTGCCGCCGGGTTCGCCGTCGTCGCTGTAACGCATCACGCCCGCGTTCTGCCCTATGATATAGGCATAGCAGTTGTGCGTGGCGTCGCGGTGCCGGGCGCGGATACGGTCGAGGAAGGCAAGCGCCTCCTCGGCCGTTTGCACCGGCGCGGCATATCCAATGAAGCGGCTTTTATTGATGATAACCTCGTCGCTGGCTTCCTTCAGCAGCGTTTTGTAGCATTTTCTCATTGCTTGAGGATAAGGCGGCAATAGTTCTTTTTCCCCTTGCGCAGCAGCAGCCCGTCGGGGCCGATCATCTCCGGGGCAATGCGCGTTTCCACATCGGTAACTTTCGCGTCGGCTACGAGCACGGCGCCCTGCTGCACCATCTTGCGCGCGTCGCCGCGGCTGGCGCACAGGCCGCAGGAGGCCAGCAGCGTGGTAAGGCGGTTATCCTCCGCGAGCGCCCCGGCGGTTACTTCGTAAGTGGGCACGTTCTGGCTGGCGGGGCCGCCTGCGAACAGTGCCTGCGCCGCGTCGGCCGCCTTTTGGGCTTCGGCCTCGCCATGCACAAGCTTGGTGACCTCAAAGGCCAGCACCTTTTTGGCCTCGTTGATGGCGCTGTCCTCAAGCGCGCTCAGGCGGCGCACCTCGTCCATGGGCAGGAAGGTCAACAGGCCCAGGCACTTGCCCACGTCCTTGTCATCCACGTTGCGCCAGTACTGGTAGAAGTCAAAGGGCGAGGTTTTGGCGGGGTCAAGCCACAGCGCGCCCTTTTCGGTTTTGCCCATCTTGCGGCCATCGTGGGTCAACAGCAGCTGGAAGGTGCAGGCAAAGGCCTTTTCGCCATCCTTGCGGCGCACCAAATCCGCGCCGCCCAGCATATTGCTCCATTGGTCGTTGCCGCCCATTTGCAGGCGGCAGCCGTAGCGGTGGAACAGCTCCAAAAAGTCGTAGGATTGCATGAGCATATAGGTAAATTCCAAAAAGCTCAGGCCGTTATCGGTCGCCATGCGCGCCTTGTAGCATTCGGCGGTGAGCATTTTGTTGACGGAAAACATGGAGCCGATTTCGCGCATGAAATCAATGAAATTCAGGTGGCGAAGCCAATCGGCGTTGTTGGCGATAATGGCCTTGCCCTCTGAAAAATCCAGAAAGCGGCTCATCTGCTCCTTGATGTGGGCCACGTTCTGATCGATGGTTTCAACGGTCATCATCTTGCGCATATCGGTTTTGCCGGAGGGGTCGCCAATCATAGCGGTGCCGCCGCCCATCAGCGCGATGGGACGGTGCCCGGCGCGCTGCATATGCGCCATGGCCATGATGGGAATGTAGTGGCCGATGTGCAGGGAATCGGCCGTGGGGTCAAAGCCCACATAGAAGGTGGTGGGCTCCTTTAATTGCTCGTAAAGCTCCTCCGGGAAGGTCATTTGGGCCAGGAAGCCGCGCTCCTGCAAAATATCCAGAATATGCCGCATGGTGGTTGCCCCTTTCTATGGTTTTGAAATGGTATAAAATCAGCCGACGGCTTCCTCAAACAGCCCGCGCAGGGCGGCCATACCCTGGTGAATCTGCTCCAGGGTGGAGGCGGAAAAGTTGAGCCGCATGGTGTTTTCGTGGCCGCCATCCACAAAGAAATGCGTGCCCGGCACATAGGCGACATGGCGCTCTACCGCCTTGTTCAGCAGCGCTTTGGCGTCAAGGCCCTTGGGCAGCTCCACCCAAACGAACAGCCCGCCCTCGGGCTTGATATACCGCGTGCCCTTGGGAAAGGCGGCCAGCTCGCTTAGCATAGCGTCCAGCTGTGCCTTGTAGCTTGCGCAGATAGCGCTGATATGCCCCGGAAGCAGCCCCTGGCGCAGGAACTGATCGACGATCGCCTGGGTGAGGTTCGCAGTGTGCACATCGCTGGATTGCTTGCCGATGGTGCATTTGCGCAGGATGAGCGGATCGCCCGCCATATACCCCACCCGAAGCCCCGGGGAAATAATCTTGCTGAACGATCCCAGAAACACCACCCAGCCTTCTTTATCAAAGGACTTGATGGAGGGGAGCGGTTCGCCCGCGTAGCGCAGGTCGCGGTAGGGGTCGTCCTCGGCCACTACCATGCCATAGCGGGCGGCCAGTTCGGCAATGGGCTTTCTGCGTTCCGGGGCCAGCGTGCGCCCCGTGGGGTTTTGAAAGGTGGGGATGGTATAGAGCATCTTGGGACGATGCCGGATGATGGCTTCCTCCAGCTTGTCAAGCATCAGCCCGCCTTCATCGCTTTCCACCGGCACAAGCTTGGCCTCATACAGGCGCATGCATTGCAGGTTTCCAAGGAAGGACGGGTTTTCCACCAGGATCACGTCGCCCGGGTTAATGAGCGCCTTGCACAAAAGATCCATCGCCTGTGTGGAGCCCGTTACGGGCAGCACGGCGGGAACTTCGCAGCCCAGCTGCGCTTGCACGTAGCCCTTCAGGCTTTCCAGCAGCGGGGGATAGCCCTCGGTCGCGCCGTATTGCAGGATGGCCTTGCCGTTTTCCGCAAGCACCCTATGGGCCATCTCCGCCGCCGTTTGATCCGGCAGGGCGGAAAGAGCGGGGTTGCCCCCGGCAAAGGAAATCATCCCAGGCTTTGAAATCATTTTGAAAATCTCTCTGATAGCGCTGCCGCTAACCCCGTCAAACCTGCGGGCAAAGGCGATTTCTTCGGGTTTCATGATGGTTGCCTCCTTACTAATGAAAAAACGCCTTCCTCCCAACTGACGGGAGGAAGGCGGAAAACCGCGGTACCACTTCCATTTGGCATTTGCATGCCCTCTGCGAGCCCTAACAGGCCCCCGCGCTGTAAACGGCGCACCGTCGAAACGCTACTCAACGTTTTCACGTCCGGGCTTGGGGAGGTATTCGCCTCTGCCGCCGCCGCCTTCTTGCACCAACCGAAGGCTCTCTGCAAGGCGCGCTGGCAAAGGGTACTTGTTCCCTTCATTGCCGATGGTGGTATTATAGGGGATGGGAGGGGGAAAGTCAAGGAAAATTTGCTGCGCAGCGATACATAAAGCCGCCCGGCGGAAAATGGCCGGGCGGCTTTTAGGCCAAAGGGCGCAATGCTTTTTATTCCTGATCGTCGTCCCCGTCTTCCAGATCGGTGAAGAAGGGCTGGCCGCAATGCTGGCATACGGGGCTTTCATCGTAATCGATGTCGGCGGCCTTGACCTGCACGGTTTTGCCGCAGTGCGGGCAATCGAAGGAAAGCTCTTCCTCGTCGTCGTACTCGCCGCAGCAATCGCAGTCGTCGCCGCAGCCGTCGCACTCGTCATCCTCGTCGCCAAAAAGGATATCCTCCATATCGCTCAGGTCGGAGTCGATATCCTCCACATATTCCTCCAATTCGCCCACGTCGCCGTCCAGCTCGTTCACCTTCTGGGCCATTTCATCCATCAGGCTCAGCATTTCCAAAATGAGCTTGTTTTCGTTCTTTTCCTTGTTCAGGCCCATACCTTCGGCCAGGCCGCGCAGATACGCGGCGCGATCCGTCAGATTGCTCATTGCTTTCTCCTTAACAATTTCAGTTGGTTTAGCAGCGCTCCATATACTCGCCGGTGCGGGTATCCACGCGGATATGGTCGCCGGTGTTGATGAACAGCGGCACCTGGAGGGTGTAGCCGGTTTCCAGCGTGGCGGGCTTGTAGGTGTTGCTGGCGGTATCGCCCTTGAAGCCGGGCTCGGTATCGGTGATCTCCAGCTCCACAAAGTTGGGAGCGGCCACGCTGAAGGCGCTGCCCTTGAAGAACTTTACGGTTACGCTGGTGCCTTCCTTTACAAAGGGAATGGCGTCCTCCACCTGGTCGGCGTTCAGGGGCAGCTGCTCATAGGTGTCCATATCCATGAAGTAATACAGGCCGCCGTCGTTATAAACGTACTGCATTTCCTTGGTTTCTACGATGGCGCGGGGCATTTTATCGGTGGGGTTGAAGCTGCGCTCAACCACGGCGCCGGTCATGATATTCTTGATCTTGGTGCGCACAAAGGCCGCGCCCTTGCCGGGCTTTACGTGCTGGAAGTCCACGATGTTCCAAACGCCGCCGTCCCATTCAATGGTGATGCCCTTTCTGAAATCGCCTGCCGTAATCATTGTTGTTTCCTCCTCAGTTTGATGTAAATGTGGTTACAGATAGTATGGCTTCGCATCAAAGAATGATAAGCTCGCGGGTGGGTTTGGTCAAAACCTCGCAGCCGCCCTCGCGTACCACAACGGAGTTTTCAATGCGCACGCCGCCAACGCCGGGAAGGTAGATGCCCGGTTCCACCGTCATAACCTGCCCGGGCTTGAGCACGGCTGTGCAGGGCTGGTTGAAACGCGGGTTTTCATGAATATCAATGCCCACGGAATGGCCCAGCCCATGCCCGAAACGGCCCTCGTAGCCGTGGCTGTAAATATAGTCGCGCGCGATGGAATCGATATCGCGGCACACCTTGCCGGCGGCCACCGCATCCTGCGCCATCTTCTGCGCGTCCAGCACGATTCCGTAAACCTTTTTCATTTCGTCGCTGGGCTGGCCCAAGGCCACGGTGCGGGTCATATCGGCGCAGTAGTTGCCGTAGCGCGCGCCAAAATCCATGGTGATCATATCGCCCCGGCGCAGCTTGTAATTGCCAGGCACCGCATGCGGCAGCGAGCCGTTCGCGCCCGCCGCCACGATGGTGGAGAAGGAAGGCTTGCTGGCCCCATGGGTCATCATGTCAAAATCCAACATGAGGGCCAGTTCCTTTTCGGTCATGCCCTCCTTGATGTTGGGCAGGATGCGCTCAAACGCATCGCCGGTGATGCGGCAGGCCTCCGCCATCAGGGCGAGCTCGTGCTCGTCCTTCTGCTCGCGCAGAAGCTCCAAAGCGCTACCCACGGTTTTCCACTCAACGCCATGGATGCTGGAACGGCAGTTTTCCATGGTGCGCACGGTTACATAATCGTCCTCATAGTACAGGGTATCGATGCCGTGGGCCGTGCACAGCTCGCCCACAATCTCCTCATGAGATTTTCCGTTCCCTGTCATGAGCACCTCAAAGCCGGGAGCCTGGTTTTCCGCCTGCTCGGTATAGCGGAAATCCGTCACGATGGCGCAGCGCTTTTGTGATGCCAGCACAAGCCCCTCGCCCGTGTAGCCGGAAAGGTAGAACATGTTGCTGGGGTTATACACCAGCACGCCCTCATGTTCGCCAAGGCCCATGCTTTCAAGCAGTCGTTTTACACGTTCTGTCAATGTAGATCCCTCACAAAAGGTCGTTTTGGCACAAAGCCATTTTTTATTCTACCATAAATAAGGTAAGCGCGCCACAGTTTTTTGCATTTTTTCAGGCGAAAAATGCCCAAACGCCCGCGTTGCGCTCGAAAAAGCCGCTTCGGGGCTTGAGGCGGGCGCAGGGGTTGTGCTATGATAGAAGGGGTTATGACGCGAACAGGGAATGGAATATAGAAGGCTAGAGGTGGCGGAAGTGAAGAAGGTATTAAAGGCGCTGCTGGTTTTGCTGATTGTGCTTGTGGCGGCGGTTGCAGGGCTGATAGGCTATCTGTCCCTTGCGGAGTACCGGCCCGAGGCTGTGGAGCCCTTGGAGGTGACACAGGCCGCTAGGCACGAAAACGTGCGCGTGGGCGAACGCCTGGACGTGCTTACCTTTAACACCGGCTATGCCGGCCTGGGACGCAATCAGGACTTTTTTATGGACGGCGGCCAAATGGTGCGCCCGGACAGCCGCAAGGATGTGGAACAAAACCTTGGCGGCATCCTAAGCGCGCTCTCCCAAAAGCCGGCGGATGTGTATATGCTCCAAGAGGTGGACTTTAACTCCTACCGCAGCTATTATCTAAACGAAGGGGAGTACTACCGCCACGGCCTGTCCATGAATATGGCGAAAGCATACAATTACAAATGCGAATTTGTGCCGTTCCCGTGGCCGCCCATCCGCAAGGTGGAAAGCGGACTGGTAACCTTTACGTCCCTCAACGTGACGGACGCTACCCGCGAAAGCCTGCCCGTGCCGTTCCAATGGCCGGTGCGCGTGGCTAACCTGAAGCGCTGCCTGCTGATTGAACGCGTGCCCGTGGAGGGAACGGACAAGGAGCTGGTGCTGATTAACCTGCACCTGGAAGCCTATGACGACGGCGAGGGCAAGCAGGCGCAGACCAAGCAGCTGATGGAAATTCTCGCGGCCGAATACCGCAACGGCAACTACGTGATCGCAGGCGGCGATTTTAACCAAACCTTTGAGGAGGCAGACGTTTATCCCGTGCTGGATGAAACGTACTGGCGGCCCGGCAAATTGTACGTTAGCGAGCTTCCCAAAGGCTTCAGCTATGTATACGACGCGTCCAGCCCCACCTGTCGGCTGCTGAACAAGCCCTACGACGGAAACCGGGATGAGGCGCAGCTATTTGTGATCGACGGGTTCATCGTATCGGATAATTTGAAGGTGAACCATGTGGAAACCATCGACCTCAACTTTGCGTGCAGCGACCATAACCCTGTGTTTTTGCAGGTAACGCCCCAGTAAAGGAGAACGCCCTCTTGCGATTGCTGATAGACGCGGACGCCTGCCCCGTGGTGGATATCGCCCTTAGGATTGCAAAGGCGCGCCATGTGCCGGTAACGCTGGTGTGCGACGACGCGCACGAGCTGCGGCGCGAGGGGGCGCATACCGTGACCGTTTTACGCGGGGCGGACAGCGCCGACCTGGCGTTGGTGAATATGCTTGCGCCCGGCGACGTTGTGATCACGCAGGATTACGGCCTGGCGGCGCTTTGCCTGGCCCGGGGCGCGCAGGCGCTGGATCAAAACGGGCGCGTGTATGACGAAGGCAACATCGATAGCCTGCTGGGCATGCGGCACATGGCCGCGCGCGCACGGCGCGCCGGGGGCCGCGTGAAGGGCCCGCCCAAGCGGGAGCGCGCGCAGGACGAGGCGTTCGCGCAGGGGCTGGAAAGGCTGCTTCAAAAATAGAATAGCGCACATAGCCCATCCTCCGTTTCGGTAAGGATGGGCGTTTCAGGCCGTCGAAAAAGCTCGCCTACGGCGATCTTTTCCGCCGAGAGTTGCGCCG